>JALORQ010000144.1 GCA_025458805.1 Rubrivivax sp. | reverse complement strand
GCTTCGACATCGACAAGGGCGACATCGGCGACTGGTGCTTCGTCGTCGAGGAGCAGATGAGCGAGCCGCGCTTCGGCTTCGACGTGCCGGTGCCGCCGCACGACGCGGGGGCGCCGAAGATCGGCGTCCGGCCGCGCGCGTCGCTGGCCTGGGCACGCGAAGAGTTCGCGCGCGGCGATGCGGCGACACAGGCCTTCAAGGACCTGAAGGCGCGCGGCTTCAACCCCTGGAAGACGCTGTCGTGGAGCCATGTCCAGGTCGACGCCGGCGCCCATGTCTCGATCGGCGCGCTCGCCGGGCTCGGGCAACCGGGCAACCAGCCCTTCGCCTCGTTTCCCGGCCTGACCGCCACGCCGACGGCCGCCGAGATCGCGCAGGCGCTGCTCCAGGAGCCGTTCCGCGCCTACTGGGAAGGCCCCGATCTGGTGCCGGCATGAACGCGGTGCGCGAATCGAACCCGAACCCGACGAGCCCGGAGACCCCATGCCTCTGCTCGAACTGAACCGCGACGAGATCAGCCGCGCACGCGCCGCCTACGCGCGCCAGCGCGATGCGCAGCGCGGAGCGCGCGCGCGCGCGAAGGCCGCGCAGGCCGAACTCGACGAGTTGCGCCGCAGCGGCGCCGACGAGGGCACGCTGGCGGGCGCGCAGGCGCGCACCGACGCGGTCGCCGCCGGCGCGCGCGAGAGCGTGGCCGGCGCCCAGGCGCAGCTGCTCGGCATCCGCGACCTGGCCGATGCGCTGCTCGCGCAGCGCGACCCGGCGCGGCTGGTCGAGGCGCTCGACGCGGCGCACCCGGTGCTGCTGCTGCCGGTGAGCCTCCAGACGCGCTACGACGACGCGACGACGCGGCTGATGATCCGCATCTACCCCGACGTGCTGCACGCGGTGCAGCACGATCCGGGCCTGACGCCGAAGGAGGTCGACGCCGCCAGGCGCTACTGGGCGCAGCGCTTCGCGTCGCCCGCCGACAGCGCCTCGCCATGGCGGGAGCTGTCGGTCCTGTACGGGCCGATGCGCGCGGCCTACCTCGTGCGCACCGTGGTGCCGACGAACGCCGCGCAGATCGGCAACGACCAGGTGCCGCAGTTCGACGACGCGACGATCCCGCTCGCCTCGCCCGACGCGCGCGAGCAGACCGCCGCCGCGCTGCCGGACCGCTTCGTCGCGGTGGGCTTTCGCAACGGCGTCGAAGTGCTGCGCAAGTGGGGGCGCGCGGTGGCCGACGTGCTGCCGATGTCGCCGCTGTTCGACCCGCTGCTCGTGGCCGACCCGAAGACGTGGGACCCGTTCGGCGGCGATCGCGCCTGGCTCGTCGACTACATGGCGGCCGAGGAAGCCGGCATGGCGATCACGGTGACGCAGGCTGACCTCAAAGCGGGCGCGACGCTGCTGCAGGGCCTGGACCGACTCGTCGTGCTGGGGGTGGACTGGACGCAGACGCCGGCGTCCGCCGCCGCGCTGGTGGGCGAGCTGCTGCACAACCACCTGCACGGCCAGGGGCTCGAGTTCGTCGCCCAGGGCACGCCGACCAACAACACCGCCGGTGCGCGTGCCGGCTTCGCGGCCGACGCGGGCGGCGTCGCCGACCCGCTCGACCCGGTGGCCGCCGACGCGCAGGCCACGGCGATCGCGCAGGCGCCGCCCGGGGGCGACGTGCCGGTCGTCGCCGACGAGCTGGCCGGCGCCGGCGCGCGGCTGCAACTGCTGCTCGGGCTGCCCAAGCCGGCGGCCGGCAGCGTCGGCTTCGACGCCGCGCTCGCCCCCGGCGCCGCGCTGCAGGAAGGCGCGACCGCCGGCCACATGGTCAACGCGCTGTGGAGCGCGACGCTCGGCTACACGCTGCGCTACTTCTGGAACCCGGTGAAGGACGCCGAGAGCCTGATCGACGACGACGCGATCGCGACGCTGCGCGCGCACGCGGTGCGCTACCTGCGGCCGAGCGGGCCGCTGTCGGCGCTGCGCATCGGCAACCAGCCCTACGGCCTCCTGCCGGTGGCCGCGCGCAGCTACGCGCCGGCGCCGAACTCGGCCCTGGAACGCGAGCTGCTCGACGTGCTGAACTGGTTCCGCGGGTTCTGGGAAGCCGCGGTGCCGCGCGTGCCGACGATGCGCAACCCCGGGCCCGACACGCTGCACCAGGTGCTGGCGATGCAGCCGTGGGCGGTGGCCAAGCGCTTCCTGCAGGTGGCCGGGCCGACGGCGGTGGAGAACTACCCGGACCTGAAGGAGGTGGCCTTCTCCCAGCGGCTGCTTAACGGCTTCATGATCGCCAGCCTGCTCGACAAGTGGCCGTCGAAGTTGCCGTTCATCGGCCTGTGCGGCGTGCGGCCCAAGCCGCATTCGCTGGACGCGGTGGCCTGGGTGCAGCGCGACCCGGCGAACCCGAAGCAGGAGCTGCCGCCGGCGCGGAAGCTGGCGCAGGACTACATCGCCGCGCTGATCCAGGTGCTGTCGACCGCGGGCACCGACCCGCGGGCCGCGCTCGTGCAGATGCAGAACGCCGAGAGCCTGCTCGAGGCGCTGCTCGCCTTCGCCGCCGACGAGGAGGTGCTCGCCAGCAGCCGCAGCCTGTTCTACGGCCACCTCGACCAGGCGGCGGTGCTGTCGCCGGCGCTGAAGGCCGGTGCGCGCCGCATGCGCTACGCGGAGTACGTCGGCGTCGACAGCGCCACGCTGGTGGGCGACCAGTTCCAGGTCGGCCACGCGAGTGCGGTGCTCGGGCTGCAGCTCGTCGGTACGACCGGCGACCAGTCGGTCGCGCAGTTCATCGGCAGCCGGCTCGGCGAGGTCGCCGCGAACTGGCCCGAGCCGCTGAAGAACATCGCCACCTTCCGCGAAAGCCTGGCGTTCCTGCAGCAGCGCACGGTCGGCGAGCTCGACCTCGCGCTGCGCACGACGCTCGACGTGGCGGCGCACCGGCTCGACGCGTGGATCACGTCGCTCGCGACCAAGCGGCTGGACCGCATGCGCGAGCGCGCGCCGACCGGGCTGCACCTCGGTGCCTTCGGCGTCGTCGAGAACCTCGTTCCCGACGCCCGCCTGCGCGACCAGCGCATGGCCGACAGCATGGGCTACGTGCACGCGCCGTCGCTGCAGCAGGCCACCGCGGCCGCGGTGCTGCGGAGCGGGCACCTCGCGAACCGCGCGCACGCGGCCGGCGCGTTCGACATCGACCTGCGCTCGCACCGCGTCAAGCGCGCCAAGCAGCTGCTCGAAGGCGTGGCCAACGGGCAGTCGATGGCCGCGCTGCTCGGCTACCGCTTCGAGCGTGCCCTGCGCGACAACGACCTGTCGCAGCACATCCTCGACTACCGCCGCCAGTTCCCGTTCAGGCCCAGCGGGCCGGGGCCCGAGACCGGCGAGAACATCGCCGCGCGCGACGTGATCGACGGCCTGCGCCTGGTGACCGAGTACCGCGACAAGGGCATCGACGCGATCTCGCCCGCCGCCGTGCCGGCCGCGGACCGGCCGAAGGTCAAGGTCTTCATCGACGACCTGATCGACCTGATCGACTCGGTGTCGGACCTGCTCGTCAGCGAGAGCGTGTACCAGCTCGTCGGCGGCAACCTCGACGGCTCGGCCGCGGCGATGTCGGCGCTCGACAAGCAGACGCGCCCGCCCGAGCCGCGCGTCGTGAAGACGCCGCACTCGACGCGCGGCTGCACGCAGCGTGTCGTCGTCGCGCTGCAAAGCGCCGACGCCGGCGCCTGGGCGCCGATGAACGACCTCGCCGCGCAGGTCGAGCCGCGGCTGAACGCCTGGCTCGCGCGGCTGCTCGGCGACCCGGCGCGCTGCCGCTTCCACGCCCGCGTGCTCGAACGCGTCGCGACGGGCCAGGTCTACGACGGCCGGCCGCAGTTCACCTGGCAGGACCGCAACCACCCGCTGCAGGCGGGGCTGGCCGAACTCGGCATGTCGCCGCTGGCGCTCGTGCTCGGCGGCGAGCCGCAGCAGCACGGCGGCCAGAGCGCGGTGCAGGAACGGCTGGGCGCGGTGCTGTCGGCCAAGGCGCGCGCGGACTTCGGCGTCGATGCCGACCGCATGGCGGTCGTGCTCGAAGGCGGTGCGCCGGCCGGCGCACCGGCCGGGACGCTCGGGCTGATCGCCTTCGAGTCGTTCTGCTGGCTGCTGCGCCGCCTGCTCGAGAAGGCGCGTGCGCTGCGGCGCATGGACCTGGTGCTCGCGCGCGACGGCGCCGAAACCGCCGCGACGTTGAACGACGGCGACTTCGCCGGCGTCGACCTGCCCGAGCTGCAGGGACGCCTGGCCATCGCCGATGCCCGTGCGGCGCAGGTGCTCGCCGCGCTGGCGGGCGCCGTGGCCGCGGTGCCGGCGGATGCCGAGACGCTCGATCCGCTGGATCCGGCGACGCAGGCGCTGCTGGCCGCGCTGCAGGGTGCGCTCGCCCAGGCGGCGGGTCTGGGCTGGCGCAGCGCCACGGCGAGCCAGCCCGCGGCCGACGCGGCGAGCTCGGCTGCGAGCGGGGCGCAGGTCGCGCCGCTCGACACCGTCGCCGCCGCGTTTGGCCGCGCCGCCGCGCTGCACGCCGAAGTCGGTGCCAGGCTCGCCGCGGCACCGGCGGCGGACGGCAGCGAGCCCTTCGGCGAGCAGGTGCGGCTGACGATCGAACGCGTGCGCGCGATCCTGGGCGCGTCGTTCCCGCTGCTGCCGGCGTTCACGCTCGGCGGCTACGCGGCGGAGGTGGCGGCGTCGCTCGCGGCGCGCGCGACGCTCCTGAACGGCGACGAGCTGGCGATCGCCGGCTGGCTGCCGAAGGTGGGCTGCGTGCACGAGCCGGCCGGCAGGCTCGCCGACGTGCTCACGGCCGCCGAAGCGCAAGGGGTGCCGACGGCAGGCGGCGACTTCAAGCTCATCCAGATGGGCGCGCCCGGCGTGCCGCCGGTCAAGCGCTGGGGGGCGCTGCCGCCCGATGCGGCCGACGACCTGCGCGGCGTCGTCGCCGTGGCGGCGCACGCGCCCGGCGCGCTCGCGGCCGCCGCGGCGGGCGATCCGATCGCCGGCCTCTTCGTCGACGAGTGGAGCGAGACGATCCCGTCGACCGAGGAAACGACGGGGTTGAGCTTCCACTTCGACGCCCCCGGCGCGCGCGCGCCGCAGACGATGCTGCTCGCGGTGCCGGCCGATCCGGCGGCCGAGAACTGGAGCTTCGACGAGCTGCTCGGCGTCGTCGACGAGGCGCTCGCGCTCGCGCGGCTGCGCGCCGTGCGGCCGCAGGACGTGCAGGGCCTGGGCAACCTGCTGCCCGGGCTGATGTTGTCGAACAACTTCAAGCGCGACGTGCCGTCGGTCGACTTCGCCGGCCTGCTGGAGAAGAACCTGGCCGCGATCCGCGCCGCGTATGGCCAGAACACGCCGAAGAGCTTCATGACGATGGCCGAAGGCAAGCTCGTCGTGAGCGAGTGACGGAGAAGACGCGATGGCGCTGTTCAAAGTCTCCGCGTCGGCCGCCCGGGTGGTGGCGGTCGACATCAAGGCCTTCAAGCCCGACCCCTCGGCGACGACCTGGTCGCGCCTGGAGCCGCTGCCGACCGCCGACGACGTGACGCTCGGCCTGCAGGCGCCGGTGGCCGACCCGCTGTGGCTGCTCGCGCGCCAGTGGCAGTTCAACGAGCTGCAGGGCGAGGACGCGGGCAGCCCGGTGGGCGCCGCCCTGCGGGTGCTCGGGGTGCCGATGGCGCGCCTGGTGCACCCCGGCGGCGCGGTGCCGGACGTGGCCCTGCCCGCCGGCGCGCCGCCGATCGAGGCGCTGGTCGAGCAGGAGCGCGTGCTCGCCGCGCACCCCAAGCTCAACGCGCAGGCGGGCCAGCATCTGATGCGCATGCTGCGCGCCGCGGGCCTCGATGCGGCGGCCGACGGGCTGCTCGGCGCCTACCGCGCACCGGTCGCCGACCCCGCCGACGCGGCGGCGGACAACGCCGGCTTCGTCTGGCACCACCTGCTCGACGGCCGCGCGATCGACGCGCAGCGCCTGGCGGCCGACTTCGGCGCGGCCGCCGGCACCGACGCGCAGGCCGACGCCTTCGTCGTTGCGCTCGGCATCGCACCGGCGGCGCCGGTGCGCGCCGTGCTGAAGCAATGGCGGCAGTGGGTCGACGAACTCGCGCTCGACCCGCGCACCGAAAGCGGGGCGAGCCCCTACTGGAACCCGCACCGGATGGAATACGCGTTCGGCCTGCGCAGCGAGGGCGTGCAGCCCGAGCTGCGCGTGCAGGCCGAGGAGTACCGCGACGGCCGGCTCGACTGGGACGACTTCGTCGTGACCTCGGCCATCGCCCCGGGCGTGCCGGTGCTCGGCGCGGCGCAGATCGAGTGGGCCCCGAAGCGCCGGCCGATGCCGGCGGTCGCGCGCTATCCCGGCATGCCGGCGGACCGGTACTGGGAGTTCGAGGACGGCCGCGTCAACTTCGGCGCGATCGGCGCCGCCAAGAGCGACCTGGCGCGCCTGGCGGTGCTCGAGTACGCGCTCGTCTTCGGCAACGACTGGTACCTGCTGCCGGTGACGCTGCCGGTGAACGCGCTGTACAAGGTGGCCGAGTTCAGCGTGCGCGACAACTTCGGCATCGAGGTGCCGATCCCGCCGGCGCGCAACCTCGACGGCACGCAGTGGACGATGTTCGAGATGTCGGTCGCGGCGAACCCGTTCGCGCCGCGCCCGCGGCTCGACGACTGCCTGTTCCTGTGCCCGGCGCTGCACGCGTTGGAAGGCCCGCCGCTCGAGCACGTGCTGATGATGCGCGACGAGATGGCCAACATCGCCTGGGCCATCGAGAAGAAGGTGCAGGGCACTTCGGGCGAGCCGCTCGACCGCCGCTTCGAGAGCACGCGCCTGTCGACGACGCAGACGCTGCGCGTCGCGCTCGGCGCCACGCCGCCGCCCGGCGCCCCGCTGCACTACACGCTGCAGACGCCGGTGGCCGCGCACTGGATCCCGTTCCTGCCGGTCAAGCGTGAAGGCGCGACGCCGCTGAACTGGTCGATCCAGCTGCAGCGGGGCGTCGTCGTGCAGCACTACCAGGTCGACGCAACGCGCCTGGCCGAGCCGCGCAACGCCGACTACGCGGCGGTGATCCAGCGCCTGCGCCAGACGCCCTTCGTCGAGCCCAAGCCGGAGCAGGCGGGTCTGCAGGGCTTCATGTTCCACCCGCGCGGCGAGATCCTGCGCCTGACGCCGGCGAACGCCCCGTCGCTGTTCAGCACCGACTTCCTGCGCCTGGAGGACGAGGAGGTGCCGCGCGACGGTGTCGAGCTGAGGCGCGCGTTCAACTACGCGCGCGACGCGAGCGGGCGCGCGCTGCTGTGGATCGGGCGCAGCAAGACCACCGGCCGCGGCGAGGGGGCGAGCGGGTTGCGCTTCGACCGGGTGGGGCGCACCGGCCGGCGCTGAAGGCCGGCGGCCAGCGCGGCTAGCGCAGGGCAGCGTCGCCGACGAAGGGGTTCGTGCGCCGCTCGGCGCCGAAAGTCGACATCGGCCCGTGGCCGGGCACGAACTGCATCTCGTCGCCGAGCGGCCACAGCTGGGTCGTGATCGAGCGGATCAGGGTGTCGTGGTCGCCGCGCGGGAAGTCGGTGCGGCCGATCGAACCCTGGAACAGCACGTCGCCGACGAAGGCCACGCCGAACTGCGTGCTCGCGAACACGACGTGCCCCGGCGTGTGGCCCGGGCAGTGCCGCACCGCGAAGCGCATCTCGCCGACGCTGACCTCGTCGCCGCCTTCGAGCCAGCGGTCGGGCGTGAACGAGCGCGCGCCGGGCACGCCGAACATCCGGCCCTGCATGTCGAGCTGGTCGATCCAGAAGCCGTCCTCGCGCTGCGGGCCCTCGATCGGCACGCCGCTGCGCCCGGCGAGTTCGGCCACGCCGCCGCAGTGGTCGATGTGGCCGTGCGTGACCAGGATCTTCTCGAGCGTGGCGCCGCGCCGGGTGAGCTGCTCGAGCAGCCGGTCCACTTCGCCGCCGGGGTCGAC
>JALORQ010000143.1 GCA_025458805.1 Rubrivivax sp. | reverse complement strand
ACTTGTCGTCGCCGAACGGGGCCAGCGCGTCGCGGCAGGTGCGGTGGAAGTGCGCCGCGTCCTCCTCGAAGCCGTAGTACGGCGTCAGGTCCATGCCGCCGCCGAACCAGACCACCGGGTCGCCGCCCTCGGGCAGCGCGGCGAACATGCGCACGTTCATGTGCGCGGTGGGCACGGAGGGGTTGCGCGGGTGCATGACGAGCGAGACGCCCATCGCCTCGAACGCGGCGCCGGCCAGTTCGGGGCGGTGCTGCGTCGCCGACGGCGGCAGCTGCCGGCCCTTGACGTGGCTGAAGTTGCAGCCGCCGCGCTCGAGCAGGTTGCCCTGCTCGACGAGCTGCGACAGGCCGTCGCCCTCGAGGCGGCCGCCGGGCTCGCGCGTCCAGCCGTCGCGCACGAAGGTCTTGCCGTCCTCGGCCTGCAGCGCGCTCACGATGCGCTCCTGCAGCCCCAGCAGGTAGTGGCGGACGGCGGTGGTGTCGGGCGGCGCGGTCGGCGGCATGCGCGGGTCTCCGTCGGTGGGATGGCAGGGAGGCGGGTCGAAGGTCAGAGCGGACGCACCGGCGCGGCGAGATCGGCGTGCAGGCCGCGGCAGCCGGCCAGGCGCGCGGCGAAGACGGCGAAGTCGGCGTCGATGTCGCCCGAGACGAGCCAGAAGCTGTCGATGCCGACGCGGCGCCGGCCGTAGTCGATGATGCCCAGCGCGACCGGCACGCCGGCGCCCTGGGCGATGCGGTAGAAGCCCGAGCGCCAGCCGGCGCCGTGCGAGCGCGTGCCCTCGGGGGTGAGCGCGAGCCAGAACAGGCGCCCGTCGCGGCGCGCCGCGTCGATCGCCGTCACCATCTGCCCGACGGAGCCCTGCGGAGATGCGCGCTCGACCGGCAGCCCGCCGATCCAGTGCATCCAGCGGCCGACCAGCGGCACGCGGAACAGCGAGGCCTTGGCCCACCAGTGCGCCGGCACGCCGATCGCCCAGCGCGCCAGCATCGTGTAGAGGAAGTCCCAGTTCGAGGTGTGCGGATAGGCCACCAGCACGCCCTGCGGCCCGGGCAGGCCGTCCCAGACGAGCTCCCAGCCGAGCAGCCTCAGCGCCGCGCGGGCGGCGCGGCTTCCGCGCGGCCGGATCGGGCGGGCGATGCACTCCGTGATCGACGGCGGCGCGGCGGCGCCGGCGGCGGGCGCCTGCGCCGCTGCGGGGACGCCGGCCGCCCCGGTGCTCAAGACTTCACCGCCCGGTGCCCGATGTCGCGCCGCCACTGCGCACCGGCGCAGCGCACCTGCTGCACGCCCTCGTAGGCGCGCTGTTGCGCGAGCCGCACCGACTCGCCGAGCGCGGTGACGCACAGCACGCGGCCGCCCTGCGTCACCAGCCGCCCGTCCTGCAGCGCGCTGCCGGCGTGGAAGACCTTCAGGTCGTCGGCATCGGCCGGCAGGCCCTCGATCGCGTCGCCGGCGCGCGGCGTGCCGGGGTAGCCGGCGGCCGCGATCACGACGCCGAGCGCGACGCGACGGTCCCACTGCAGCTCGACCCCGGCCAGCGTGCCGCCGGTGGCATGCATCAGCAGCTCGAACAGGTCGCTCTTCAGCCGCATCAGGATGGGCTGCGTCTCGGGGTCGCCGAGACGGGCGTTGAACTCGACCGTGCGCGGCCGGCCCTGCGCGTCGATCATCAGGCCGGCGTAGAGGAAGCCGGTGAACGGCGTGCCGTCGCGCGCCATGCCGGCGATCGTGGGCAGCACGATCTCGCGCATCGCGCGCGCATGCACCTCGGGCGTGACCACCGGTGCCGGCGAATAGGCGCCCATGCCGCCGGTGTTGGGGCCGCGGTCGCCGTCGAAGATGCGCTTGTGGTCCTGGCTGCTGGCCAGCGCGAGCGCATGCGTGCCGTCGGTGACGACGATGAAGCTCGCCTCCTCGCCGGACATGAACTCCTCGACGACGACGCGCGCGCCGGCCCCGCCCGCGAAGACGGCGTCGATCGCCGCGTGCGCCTCGTCGAGCGTGGCGGCGACGACCACGCCCTTGCCGGCCGCCAGCCCGTCGGCCTTGACGACGACGGGCGCGCCGTGCGTGGCGACATGCGCGTGCGCGCCGGCGGCATCGTCGAACACCGCATAGTCGGCGGTCGGGATGCCGTGCCGGCGCATGAAGTCCTTGGCGAAGGCCTTCGAGCTCTCGAGCCGGGCCGCGGCCTTCGTCGGGCCGAAAATGCGCAGGCCGCGCGCCCGGAACAGGTCGACGATGCCGGCGGCCAGCGGGGCCTCGGGACCGACGACGGTGAGCGCGACCCTCTCGTCGGCGGCGAAGTCGGCGAGCCGCGCCGGGTCGGAGATCGGCACGTTGCGCACGCCGGCCTCGCGCGCGGTGCCGCCGTTGCCGGGCGCGACGAACACCTGCTGCACGCGCTCGCAGCGCGCGAGCTTCCAGGCGAGCGCGTGCTCGCGCCCGCCGCTGCCGACCACCAGGACCTTCATGCGGCGAGGTCGGCGTTGTGGTAGACCGCCTGCACGTCGTCGAGGTCCTCGACCGCGTCGAGCAGCTTCTGCATGCGCGCGGCGTCGTCGCCCTCGAGCGCGACGGTGTTCTCGGCGCGCATCGTGACCTCGGCCACCTCGGGCACCAGCCCGGCGGCCGCGAGCGCGTCCTTCACCGACTCGAAGTCGGCCGGCGCGGCGAGCACCTCGATCGAGCCGTCGTCGCCGGCGATCACGTCCTCGGCGCCGGCCTCGAGCGCGACCTCCATCACCCGGTCCTCGGAGGTGCCCGGCGCGAAGACGAGCTGCCCGCAGTGCTTGAACTGGAACGCCACCGAGCCCTCGGTGCCGAGGTTGCCGCCATGCTTGCTGAAGGCGTGCCGCACCTCGGCGACCGTGCGCACCCGGTTGTCGGTCATGCAGTCGACGATGACCGCCGCGCCGCCGATGCCGTAGCCCTCGTAGCGGATCTCCTCGTAGCTGACGCCCTCGAGGTTGCCGGTCGCCTTGTCGATGTTGCGCTTGACGGTGTCGGCCGGCATGTTGGCGGCCTTGGCCTTGTCGATGGCCAGCCGCAGCCGCGGGTTGGCCGCCGGGTCGCCGCCGCCCTGGCGCGCGGCGACCATGATCTCGCGGATGACGCGCGTCCAGACCTTGCCGCGCTTCTCGTCCTGGCGGCCCTTGCGGTGCTGGATGTTGGCCCACTTGGAATGACCGGCCATCGCCGTCGACCTCCTGCAGCCCCGGTGCGCGCCTCAGCGGGGCGGCGACGGGAACCTATTCTTCGCTAGACTGGATTCTACTTTTGCACCCCTGCGGAGCCCCGCGACGATGGCCGAGCCGATCCTCCTCGCCCAGCACGGCGACATCGAATGCCACCTGCTGCCGGCGCTCGCCAACCGGCACGGGCTGGTCACCGGCGCCACCGGCACCGGCAAGACGATCACGCTGCAGAAGCTCGCCGAGAGCTTCAGCACGATCGGCGTGCCGGTCTTCATGGCCGACGTGAAGGGCGACCTCACCGGCATCAGCCAGCGCGGCGCGCTGCCCGACAAGGTGAGGAAGATCCTCGCCGACCGCGGCCTGCCCGAGCCCGAGCCGGTGCAGTGCCCGACCACGCTGTGGGACGTCTTCGGCGAGCAGGGCCACCCGGTGCGCGCGACGGTCAGCGACATGGGCCCGCTGCTGCTGGCGCGCATGCTGGCGCTCAACGAGACCCAGACCGGGGTGCTCAATCTGGTCTTCAAGATCGCCGACGACGCGCAGATGGCGCTGCTGGACCTCAAGGACCTGCGCGCGATGCTGCAGCACGTCGGCGAGAACGCCAAGCAGTTCACCACCGAGTACGGCAACATCAGCGCGGCCAGCGTCGGCGCGATCCAGCGCGGGCTGCTGCAGATCGAGCAGCAGGGCGGCGACCGCTTCTTCGGCGAGCCGATGCTCGACATCGCCGACTTCATGCAGACCGAGGGCGGCCGCGGCGTCATCAACGTGCTGGCCGCCGACCGGCTGATGAACGCGCCGCGGCTGTACGCGACCTTCCTGCTGTGGATGCTGTCGGAGCTGTTCGAGACGCTGCCCGAGGTCGGCGACCTGGACAAGCCCAAGCTGGTCTTCTTCTTCGACGAGGCGCACCTGCTGTTCGACGAGGCGCCCAAGGTGCTGGTCGAGCGCATCGAGCTCGTCGTGCGCCTGGTGCGCAGCAAGGGCGTCGGCGTCTACTTCGTGACGCAGAACCCGCTCGACATCCCCGACAGCGTGCTCGGCCAGCTCGGCAACCGCGTGCAGCACGCGCTTCGCGCCTTCACGCCGCGCGACCAGAAGGCGGTCAAGTCGGCCGCCGAGACGATGCGCGCCAACCCGAAGATCCCCGACATGACGGCGGCGATCACCGAGCTCGGCGTCGGCGAGGCGCTGGTCAGCCTCCTCGACGCCAAGGGCCGGCCCAGCGTCACCGAGCGCGTGTTCGTGCTGCCGCCCGGCAGCCAGATCGGCCCGATCACCGCCGATCAGCGCCGCGCGCTGGTCGCCGGCTCGCTGGTGGCCGGCGTCTACGAGAAGACCGTCGACCGCGAGTCGGCCTACGAGATGCTGCGCGGCCGCGCCGAGGCCGCGCCCGCCGCCGGCGCGGCGCGCGCGCCGGCGGGCGCGGTGGCCGACGCCGGCGCCGAGGCGGCCGGCGACGGCATCGCCGACGGGCTCAAGGACATGCTGTTCGGATCGACCGGCCCGCGCGGCGGCAAGCGCGCCGGCCTCATCGAGACGGCCGCCGGCTCGGCGGTGCGCACGATCGGATCGTCGCTCGGCCGCGAGATCGTGCGCGGCGTGCTGGGCTCGCTGCTCGGCGGCTCGCGCCGCCGGCGCTGAAGCGGCGCGGCGCGGCTCGGCGCTGCACGACCACCGCGGACGCCTGCATGTCCCGAGCGTTGCGCCGCCCCGGCGCGCGGCACCTGCTGGGTGCCGGGCTGCTGGGAGCAGCAGGCACGGCGCTGGCGCAGGGCAGCGGGGGGCCGGGCGCGACGGCCCCGGTCGACGTGCAGCGCATTGCCAACGGGGTGCTCGGCGTCATGAGCTACGCCGTGGCACCCGACGTGACGACGAGCTCGCTGGCCATCGAGAACGCCGCCACGTCGAACCCGGCGCTGACGATGGTGCAGTTCGGCGGCGGCTTCACCTGGAGCGACGCGACGCCGCTGTATCTCGAGGGCAATGCCGCCTATGCGAGCTACGACCCGGTGTTCATCGCGAGTGCCGGCGGCGACCAGCGCCCGCTGCCGGTGCAGTGGAGAGCGGTCTCGGCGACCGGCGGCGTCGGCTGGGACTTCCCGATCGCGGGCGCCTGGGTCTTCAGGCCGCTCGCCAGCGTCACGCTGGGCCACGTGGCGAGCGACCTGACGGCGGTGCGCTGGTGGCGCCCGCAGCAGGGCGGCGACGATCTCGACTTCCTCGATTCCGGCCAGCTCGAAGCCTACGGGCTGGGCGGCGCGCTGATGATCGACTACCAGTCGCGCGCGCCCGACCTCGAGGACGACCTCGAGCTGCGCTACACCCACGTCGAGCTGCGCAGCTACGCCGACTCCAGCGAAGGCGTGCGCGGCCAGGCGCTGGCCGAGAGCCTCAGCCTCTGGGCGCGCCGGCGCACGCCGACCGGCCTCGTCGTCTGGGACCGTCCGCTGCGCTGGGTCTTCGAGGGCGCCTATACGCGCTTCCTCGGCAGCGAGACCAAGCTCGGCATCGACCGCATCGCCTCGCTGGGCGTCGGTCTGGAGCTCGATGCGAGCGCGCACGAGGCCTGGCTGACGCGCTGGCGCGCCGTCGTGCGCTACCGCTTCGGCCCCGACGTGCTGGGCTGGTCGGTCGGACTGGCGGCGGGCTTCTGACCGCGCGACCGGACCCGCCCGTTCGCCGGCCGGCGCGCGCGGGCAGAATCCGGCCGAGGTCGAATCCGTCGATGCGCCACGCTGCCCTGCCCCGCCGAACCGCTGCCGGTCACGCGAGCCGCAGCCGACGCTGCGCCCCCGGGGCCGCGATCCCGTGCCATCGCGCGCACCGTTCCCGGGGGTGGCCATGCGACGCCTGACCCGCGTCGCGGCGGCGCTGGTCGCGATCGCGGCGCTGACCCTGGTCGCCGCGCGACTCGGCGCCTTCGCGGGCGGGCCGCCGGCCGACCTCGGCGTGCGTGACGGCCGGCTCGCGCCGCCTTCGATGACCGACAACAGCGTGCACAGCCAGGCCGGGCTGTGGAGCGGCCACCCGCGGTCGACGACGGCGGCGATCGATCCGCTGCCGGCGCGCGGCGACCGCGACGCGACGATGGCCGCGCTGGCCGACGCGGTCGCGGCGCAGCCCGGTGCCGCGATCGTCGAGCGCCGCGTCGACTACCTGCGCGTCGAGTTCACGACGCGCTGGATGCGATTCGTCGACGACGCCGAGTTCTGGTTCGACCCGGCCGCGGGCGTCGTGCAGGTTCGGTCGGCGTCCCGCCTCGGTGAGAGCGACCTCGGCGTCAACCGCGCACGCATCGAAGCGATCCGCACCCGGCTGGCGGCGGGCTGAGCCGGCCGCACGCGCGCACCGCGACGCCCGCGAGCCGCGTCGCTGCGGTAGGCTCTCGGATCCCTTGCGCGTCAGCACCGATGAGCGATCCCGCCGCCGACCACATCACCCGCCGCGCGCAGCGGCGCGTCGCGCTCAAGCTCGGGTGGATGGTGCACGCCGCCGTCTTCGTCGTCGTCAACCTGGGCCTGCTGCTCGTCAACAGCCTGCAGGGCGGTCTGCGCTGGCACCTGTGGCCGCTGGGCGGCTGGGGCTTCGGACTGGCCATCCACGGCCTGGTCGTGCTCTTCCTGCTGCGCGGAGAGGGGCTGCACAGGCGCATGGTCGAGCGCGAGGCCGAGCGCCTGCGCAGCGGCCGCTGAAGGCCTGTCCCGCGGGGGCCGGCTGGCTAGAATGACTGCAGACCCAGCCCTCCGGCGCGGGCGGTCCGCCCGCGCGAGACCATGACGCAACCCGCCCGCGACGAGCCCGCCAAGCCGACCCATTTCCTGCGCGCGATCATCGAGCGCGACCTCGCGCGCGGCACCTACAGCGGCCGACGCTTCGCCGGCAGCCCGGGCGACGGCACCCATCACGAGGCCGGGCCGGCCGATCCGGCGCGCATCCGCACGCGCTTCCCGCCCGAGCCCAACGGCTACCTGCACGTCGGCCACGCGAAGAGCATCTGCCTCAACTTCGGTCTCGCGCGCGACTACGGCGGCGCCTGCCACCTGCGCTTCGACGACACCAACCCCGAGAAGGAGGAGCAGGAGTACGTCGACGCCATCGTCGAGATGGTGCACTGGCTGGGCTGGAGCTGGGACGCGCACGGCGGCTCGCACCTCTACTACGCGAGCGACTACTTCGACTTCATGTACCGCGCCGCCGAGTACCTGGTCGAGACCGGCCACGCCTACGTCGACGAGCAGACGCCCGAGCAGATGCGCGCGGCGCGCGGCGACTTCGCGACCCCGGGCACCGACAGCCCGTACCGCCACCGCGCGGCGGCCGAGAACCTGGTGCGGCTGCGCGAGATGCGCGACGGACGCCACCCCGACGGCGCGATGGTGCTGCGCGCGAAGATCGACATACCCGATCGAGGACGCGCTCGAGCACATCACGCACAGCATCTGCACGCTCGAGTTCGAGGACCAGCGGCCGTTCTACGACTGGACGCTCGAGCGCATCGCGCCGATCCTGCGCGCGCCGCAGTTCGAGCGCGCGAAGGCGATGGTCGCCGCCATCGAGGCGCAGGGCGTCGAGGCCGGCAAGGAATTCGCGCTGCACTGCCACAATCATGCCGGCAAGCTGTTCGCGAGCCCGGCCGAAGGCGAGATGCGCGCGCTGTTCGTGCGCTGGGAGCGCGACCGCGACGCGGTGCTGCGCGACCTGCCGCGCTTCTTCGCGCTGCTGCGCGAGCACGCGAACCAGTTCGCGCCGCTGCTCGCGCACGCGCTCGACGAGCGCCAGCCCAACGTCTTCCAGCTGCCGCACCAGCACGAGTTCGGGCGCCTCAACCTCACGCACGTCATCACCAGCAAGCGCAAGCTCAAGGCCCTGGTCGACGAAGGCATCGTCAGCGGCTGGGACGACCCGCGCATGCCGACGCTCGCCGGGCTGCGGCGACGCGGCTACACGCCGGCCGCCATCCGCCGCATGGCCGACGACACCGGCGCCAGCAAGACCAACATCTGGGTCGACTATGCGGTGCTCGAGGGCGCGCTGCGCGACGACCTCGAGGGCCAGGCGCCGCGCGCGATGGCGGTCCTCGACCCGGTGGAACTGGTGCTCACCAACTGGACGGGCGTCTTCGCGGACGACCATGTCGAACCCTGCCGGGCGCCCGCGCACCCGCAGCGGCCCGAGCTCGGCGAGCGCGCGTTCGGCCTCGGTGCGCGCGTGTGGATCGAGCGCGACGACTTCGCCGAGGTGCCGCCCAAGGGCTTCTTCCGGCTGTTCCCCGGGAACCGCGTGCGGCTGAAGTACGGGATGGTCGTCGAGTGCACCGGCTGCGAGAAGGACGCGACCGGCCGCGTCACGCGCGTGCTGGCCACCGTCGTGCCCGACACCAAGAGCGGCACGCCGGGCGCCGATGCGGTGAAGGTCAAGGGCGTGATCACCTGGGTCGGCGTGCACGACGCGGTGGCGGCCGAAGTGCGGGTCTTCGACCACCTCTTCAGCGCCGAGCAGCCCGATGCGGGAGACGGCGACTTCCGCGCCGGTCTGAATCCGGCCAGCCTGTCCGTGGTGCGGGGCTACGTCGAGCCCTCGGCCGCCGCGGCGGCGGCCGAGACGCGGCTGCAGTTCGAGCGCCACGGCTGGTTCGTTGCCGACCGCCGGGACCACGCGCCCGGTCGGCCGGTCTTCAATCGCATCACCGCGCTGAAGGATGGGCGCGGGCGATGATCCGCGGCCCCGCCGGCGGCGCCGGACCGCCGGTCTCTTGGCCGGCGCGCATCCCGTCCGGGCCACCGGCGGCGCGGCCCCGGCACCACGAGGAGGCACGACCATGAGGACCCCGATCGCGACCATGACCATCGCCCTGGCGCTGGGCGCCAGTGGCGGCGCACGGGCCGGCACGCTCGACCTGTCGTTCGTCGAGCCCGCGGCCTTCGCCGACGCCGGCGAGACCGCCCCCGATCGCGAGCGCACGCAGGGCGTACTCGGCGCGCACCTGCAGTCGCTCGCGGCGCGCCTGCCGGCGTCGCAGACGCTGCGTCTCGAAGTGCTCGACGTCGACCTCGCGGGGCGCATCGAGCGCCTCGCGCCGCGCGACGTGCGGGTGCTCGACGGCGGCGCCGACTGGCCCCGGATGCACCTGCGCTGGACGCTCGTCGAGGCCGGCCGCACCGTCCGCCAGGGCGACGACCGGATCGACGACATGAACTACGCGCAGGGGTTGCAGCGCATCGGCGCGACGGACGCCTACTACTTCGAGAAGCGCCTGCTCGACCGCTGGTTCCAGGAGCGCTTCGGCATCGCGCCGCACTGACGCGACGGCAGCGCCTGCGCTCAGGCGCCGAGTGCGCGCTCGATCTCCGCGCCGAGCGCGGCGCGCGCACGCAGGTCGGGCAGCGGGCCGCGCAGCGCCTCCATGTTCTGCAGGCAGTGGTCGGCGCGCCGCGTCGCCGGGATCGCCACCGTCACCGCCGGATGCGACAGCTCCCACTTCAGCACCAATGCGGCCCAGCTCGTGCACTGCAGTTCGGCGGCCAGCGGCGGCAGCGGCACGCGCGCCAGGCGGCGCAGCAGGTCGCCGCCGTCGAACGGGCGGTTGACGATCACGGCGAGCCCGAGGTCGGCGGCGCGCTGCATCAGCGGCTCGGCGCGGCGGTCGACCGGGTTGTAGGTGATCTGCAGCACGTCCAGGCGCCGGCCCTCGGCCTCGAGCACGTCGCGCATCTCGTCGTGCTTGTTGCCGTGCGACGTCGTCACGCCGAGGTGGCGCACCAGCCCGCGCGCCTTCCAGTCGGTCAGCGTCCTCATGTGGCCGCGCCAGGCCAGCAGGTTGTGCACCTGCAGCAGGTCGAAGCGCGGCAGCCCCCAGCGCTGCAGCGAGCGCTCGAGCTGCCCCGGCCCGGCGGCCTCGAAGGGCGTCCAGACCTTGGTCGCGCTGTACAGCCGGCGTGCGCCCGGCAGCCCGGGCAGCAGGCGCCCGAGCACCTGCTCGGCGGTGTCGTACATCGGCGACGAGTCGATCAGCGCACCACCGGCGCCGAAGAAGGCCTCGAGCACCGCGCGGCGCGCCGCCATCACGCCGGCGTCGTCGGGGTCGACGTGAAAGGTGAGCCAGGTGCCGAGGCCGACGCCGGGCAGCGCCTCGCCGCTGCGCGGCATCGTGCGCGCGGGCCGCAGCTCGGCCGTCGCCCCCAGAGGCATCGCTGCCAGGGCGGCCGCCGCCGCCAGCCAGTCGCGTCGTTGCATGCCGGGATGATCGCCGAGTTCCCTGCCCGCACGGCGTGCGGGGACGACGGCGTGCCGCCCTCAGGCGGCGCGGGCGCGCCCCGGCCACGCCCGCCGGGCGAGCGACACACCGGCCAGAACCAGCGCGCCTGCCACCACGCCCAGCAGCCCGTCGGCGAGTGTGGGGCCGACGGCCTGCAGCCAGGCCGCGGCACCGTCGAACCACGCGCGGACCGCGTGGTGCAGCGGCTCGATGCCGTGCACGAGGATGCCGCCGCCGACCAGGAACATCGCCGCGGTACCGGCCACCGAGAGCCCCTTCATCAGCCAGGGCGCCAAGCGCAGGATCGCCCGGCCCGCGGCACGCGGCAGGGCCGCGTCGCGGCGCGAGAGCGCGAGCCCCGCGTCGTCGAGCTTGACGATGGCCGCCACGAGCCCGTAGACGCCGACCGTCATCACCAGCGCGATCGCGGTCAGCACGCCGACCCGGGTCGCGAGCGGCGCGGCGGCCACCGTGCCGAGCGTGATCGCGATGATCTCGGCCGAGAGGATGAAGTCGGTGCGCACCGCACCCTTGATCTTGTCGCGCTCGAACGCGGCGAGGTCGACCTGCGGGTCGGCCAGCGCGGCCGTCAGCTCGGCATGGCGGCGGTCGTCATCGGCCTTCGAGTGCAGGAAGCGGTGCGCCAGCTTCTCGAACCCCTCGTAGCAGAGGAAGGCGCCGCCCAGCATCAGCAGCGGCGTGACCAGCCAAGGGGCGACCGCGCTGATCAGCAGCGCCGCCGGCACGAGGATCGCCTTGTTGACGAACGAGCCCTTCGCCACCGCCCAGACCACGGGCAGCTCGCGCTCGGCGCTGACGCCGGTGACCTGCTGCGCGTTGAGCGCCAGGTCGTCGCCGAGCACTCCGGCGGTCTTCTTCGCGGCCACCTTGGACAGCACCGCGACGTCGTCGAGCACGGTCGCGATGTCGTCGACGAGGGCAAGCAGCGAGGCACCGGCCATGCACCGATGCTAGCGGCTAGGATGCGGCGCATGTCTTGCCACCGCCCGTCGCGGCCGCGCCGTTCGCGCATCGGCACCGCGACGCTGGGCGCGCTGCTGCTGTCCACCGCGACGGGCGCGAGTCCGGCGCCGGCCGCCGACACGTTGGCCATCCTCGACGAGGTGCCGTTCGTCACCACGCCGGACCACGTCACGCTGGCGATGCTCGAACTGGCAGGCGTCACGGCCGCCGACCGCATCGTCGATCTCGGCTCGGGCGATGGGCGCATCGTCATCACCGCGGCGCGGCGCTTCGGCGCGCGCGGGCTCGGCGTCGAGATCGCCCAGCCGCTGGTCGACCAGAGCCTGGACGCGGCGCGGCGGGCCGGGGTCGCCGACCGCGCCGAGTTTCGCCGGCAGGACCTGTTCGAGACCGACCTCGCCGGCTTCACGGTGATCACGATGTACCTGCTGCCCGAGGTCAACCTCGCGCTGCGGCCCCGGCTCGCGGCGCTTGCACCGGGCACGCGCATCGTCTCGCACGACTGGGATCTCGGCGACTGGCGACCCGACCGCACGCTCACCGTCGACGCGCCGCAGAAGACGGTCGGCCTCGACAAGCAGTCCCGGTTGCACCTGTGGACCGTGCCTGCCCGCCTCGCCGGGCTGTGGTGCGGCGATCCGGGCAGCGGCGCCGCTCTGCGCGTCGAGCAGCGCTGGCAGGAGGTGTCGATGACCCTCGAGACCGCCGGCTCCGCCAGCGGCCCGGGTGGCGCCGGCACGCGCGATGCGCGCGCCCTCAGCTGGCGACTGGGCGGTGCGGCCCTCGACGCCATCGATGCCGGCGGCGGGCGCTGGGCGGGAAGGCTCGTCGGCGCGCTGCTCCAGCTCCAGGGGCCCGCGGGCGGCACCTGGGCGCTGCGGCGGACCGACGGCCCGTCCTGCAACGCCGCATCGGCAGCTCGGGCGAACTGAGCGCCCGCGCCGGGCGGCGCGCGCTCAGGCGATCGCGTCGTACAGCGCCTCGAACTCCTGCGTCAGCTTGTGGCGGGGGTCCAGGAACACCATCGGCCTGGCCAGCTCGTGCGATTCCTTGATGCGCACGCTGGCGCTCAGGTAGGGCTCCAGCACCGGCAGCCCTTCGTCGATCAGCTCCTGCACGGTGCGCGCAGGCAGCCGGGCGCGCGGCTGGAACTGGTTGACGACGATGCCGGTCACCGCCAGTTCGCGGTTGTGGTCGGCGCGGATCTCGTCGACGTTCTCGAGCAGCGAATACAGCGCGCGGCGCGAGAAATCATCGCAATCGAACGGGATCAGGCAGCCTTCGGCCGCGATCAGCGCCGAGCGCGTATAGAAGTTGAGCGCCGGCGGCGTATCGATCCAGACCTCGTCGTAATCGCCCGCCACCTCGGCGAGCGCGTCGCGCAGCTTGTAGATCTTGTAGCGGCTCTCGAGCTTGCCGTGCAGTTCGTCGAGCGCCGCGCTCGCCGGCATCAGGTGCAGGCCTTCCCAGGGGGTCTCGACGACGAAGTCGCCGGTCTGCGGCGCGCGCAGGTTGAACTTGAGCGTCGTCTCGAAGAACTCGGCGCTACCGGCCGCCCCTTCGGGCAGCCCGTCGCCGGCGAGGTAGCGCGTCGTGTTGGCCTGCGCGTCGAGGTCGACGACGAGGGTGCGCCGACCGCGCGTCGCGGCGATCGCGGCCAGGTTGCTCGCGATCGTCGACTTGCCGACGCCGCCCTTCTGGTTGAACACGACCCGCCGCATCGCCCGCCTCCTGTTGCCCAGGCAGCGATTGTGCACCGCAGCAGTGGGACCCCGCGGCGGACGCCGACGCCGGTCGCGGGCCCGCCGACGACCGCCCGCGAAAACGACGACGCCCGGGCGGGGCCGGGCGTCGCCAGGGACCAGCCGCGGAGCGCGGCCGGATGAGGCCTGCCGGTCAGGCCCGGACGCGCGCCGCCTGACGGCGGCGCCAGGCCACGAGGCCACCCAGGCCGGCCGCGAAAAGCAGGTAGGTCGAGGGCTCGGGGATCGCGGCGATGGCCGACGCGTAGACGGCCTCGCCGAAGATGGTGTGCGCAGCGGTCGTCGGGTGGATGCCGTCGAAGAAGAAGTAGCCGTCGCACGACGCCAGAGCACCGCACGCGTCGGCGACGTTGGTGAAGCCGAACGCGGACGGATTGGAGACGATCTGGTCGAAGAGTGCGAAGGTATCGAACAGCACCACCCCCTGCTCGCCGGCCAGCCGCTGCGCCAGCGCGCCGTTCATCGACTCCGCGACGAGTCGGGCGGCCCCGACCGCCTCGTCGCCGAGCGCCTGCACCGAGGGAATCAGCCCGATGTCGGGCACGTTCCACACCACGATGGTCTCGGCCCCTGCCGCCTGCAGCCGGTCGACCATCCGGCCGACAGAGCGCGCGTAGGAACGGGCATCGCCGCGGATCGTGCGCAGCGCGGGCGCGCCGCCGGCCACCTCGAGCAGCGTGTCGCGCGCGTCGTTGCCGCCGCCGGCGACCACGTAGAGCGCATCCTCGTCGGCATCGTTGCCGACGCCGCGCAGGTACTGCGACACCTGCTGGCGCAGCGCCGGAATGCCCTCGGGGCTGGTCTGCTGCGTGCGCGCGCCGCCGTACGCGAAGACGTTGCCGCCTGCCAGCGACGGCGTCGCCGACAGCCCGGCCAGGTTGGCGAAGGTCTGCGTCCAGGCCGGCCCGTTGGTGAAGGTGCCGGCCTCGTAGGGCTTCGAAGGGATGTAGGTGTTGCCGGTGACGCTGCCGTTGGGCTGCGTGCCGAGCACCAGCGCGAGGTTGCCGCTGTCCGACAGGCTGTCGCCGAAGACGAAGAAGTTCGAGTAGCCGCCAGTGGCCGCGGCGGCCGTGAGCGTGAACGACGAGGCGGCGAGCGCCGCGGCGGCAGCGAACGGGCGAATGGCGATCGGCATGGTGGGATCCGGGAGGGCTGGTCGGAAGATGCGAGACGCTATCACGCGCAGGCCCCGGGGTGCCTCGTGGACTCCCCGGCCCTCCCCGCGAACCGGGGGGCCGGGGCCGTCAGCCTCCGCGCCCGCCGCGGCGCGGTCGCGGCGGCCGCGCGCCGGTCTCGCGCGGCGGCAGCCCCGTGTGCTGGGTCAGCACCGTGCCCGGGCGCGGCGCCGCCGGGGCATCGCCAGCGGAGGCCGCGCGCGCCGCCCGCGCCGCGACGACGGCCGAGGTCTTGGCCCCGGCCGGCGTCGCGTTCTTGCGCCGCGCGCTCGCGTAGCCGCCGTCGCCGGCGGGCTGGAAGCTCGGGATCAGCTGGTGCTTGCCGTTGCCGATGAGGTCGGCGCGGCCCATCGCCTTCAGCGCGTCGCGCAGCAGCGGCCAGTTGGCCGGGTCGTGCCAGCGCAGGAAGGCCTTGTGCAGCCGGCGGCGCTTCTCGCCGCGCACGATGTCGACCTTCTCGGCCCGGCCGTCGCGGTGGATGCCCTTCAACGGGTTGAGGTCGGTGTGGTACATGGCCGTCGCGGTGGCCATCGGGCTCGGGTAGAAGGTCTGCACCTGGTCGGCCTTGAAGCCGTTGCGCTTGAGCCAGAGCGCGAGGTTCATCATGTCCTCGTCGCGCGTGCCGGGGTGGGCGGCGATGAAGTACGGGATCAGGTACTGCTTCTTGCCGGCCTCGGCGCTGTACTTCTCGAACATCGCCTTGAAGCGGTCGTAGCTGCCGATGCCCGGCTTCATCATCTTGGCCAGCGGGCCGGCCTCGGTGTGCTCGGGGGCGATCTTCAGGTAACCGCCGACATGGTGCGTGACGAGCTCCTTCACGTACTCGGGCGACTGCACCGCGAGGTCGTAGCGCAGCCCGCTGCCGATCAGGATCTTCTTGATGCCGCGCAGCTGCCGCGCGCGCCGGTACAGCCGGACCAGCGGCCCGTGGTCGGTGTTCAGGTTCGGGCAGATGCCGGGCCAGACGCAGCTCGGCTTGCGGCAGGCGGCCTCGATCTCGGGGCTCTTGCAGCCGATGCGCCACATGTTGGCGGTCGGCCCGCCGAGGTCGCTGATGACGCCGGTGAAGCCGGGCACCTTGTCGCGGATGTCCTCGATCTCGCGGATGATCGAGTCCTCGCTGCGCTCGTGCTCGGTGATCGAGCAGAAGGTGCAGCCGCCGAAGCAGCCGCGCATGATGTTGACGCTGAAGCGGATCATCTCCCAGGCCGGGATCTTGGTCGGGCCGTCGTGGCGGCCCTGCGCGTCCGCATAGCTCGGGTGCGGGCTGCGCGCATACGGCAGGTCGAAGACCGCGTCCATCTCGGCAGTGGCGAGCGGGATCGGCGGCGGATGGATCCAGACGTCGCGCTCGCCGTGCCGCTGCACCAGCGCCCGCGCATTGCCGGGGTTGGTCTCGAGGTGAAGCACTCGGCTGGCGTGCGCGTAGAGCACCGGGTCGCTCTTCACCTGCTCGTAGGCCGGCAGCCGGATCACCGTGCGGTCGCGCGGCGGCAGCGCGACCGCGCCGGTCTTGCGCGTCACCGGCATCGCGACCACCGCTTCGCCGGCGGCACCGGCCGCGGGCGCCTGCCCGGCGCTGCAGTCGGCACCGCGGCTGAGCGCCACCTCCTCGGTGGTCAGGTAGGGGTTGACATGCTCGTCGATGCGGCCCGGCCGGTCGACCTCGGTCGAGTCGATCTGCAGGAAGCCGCGCGGCGCATGGTCGGCGCGGACCATGAAGGCGGTGCCGCGGATGTCGGTCAGCGCCTCGATCGGCTCGCGGCGCGCGAGGCGGTGCGCGATCTCGACGATCGCGCGCTCGGCATTGCCGTAGACGAGCAGGTCGGCCTTGCTGTCGACGAGGATCGAGCGCCGCACCTTGTCCTGCCAGTAGTCGTAGTGCGCGATGCGGCGCAGGCTGGCCTCGATGCCGCCGATCACGACAGGCACGTCCTTGCAGGCCTCGCGGCAGCGCTGCGTGTAGACCAGCGTCGCGCGGTCCGGCCGCCGACCGGCGCCGCCGCCGGGCGTGTAGGCGTCGTCGCTGCGGATCTTCCGGTCGGCGGTGTAGTGGTTGATCATCGAATCCATGTTCCCGGCCGCGACGCCGAAGAACAGGTTCGGACGGCCGAGCGCGCGGAACGGCTCGGCCGAGTGCCAGTCGGGCTGGGCGATGATGCCGACGCGGAAGCCCTGCGCCTCGAGCACGCGTCCGATCACGGCCATGCCGAAGCTCGGATGGTCGACGTAGGCGTCGCCGGTGACGATGACGATGTCGCAGCTGTCCCAGCCGAGCACGTCCATCTCGGCGCGGCTCATCGGCAGGAACGGCGCCGGCCCGAAGCGCCTGGCCCAGTAGGGCTTCCAGCTCCCGAGCGGCCGCGCCGCGGGCATCGCCGGGCGTTCGCGGGCGGGGGTGTCGAGAGAGGTCGGGGTCACGGCGGGCGAAGGCTCGGGCGGATCGCCGATTGTCCGCGGCGCGGGGCTTTCCCCTGCCGACACCGTGGGCAGCGCGCCGGGCGACCCGGCCCGGATCAGGGCAGCCAGAGCTCGAAGCGCGCACCGCCGCCGGGGCGGTCGGCCAGCTGCACGCGGCCTTCGCGGCCGCCGTGCCGGTGGGCACGCGCGACCGCCCGGGCCAGTGCGGTGCCGAGCCCGGTCGACCAGTCCGATCCGGCCCCGCGCGCGCTGCCGGCGGCGAGCCCGGGGCCGTCGTCGTCGATGGAGACCAGCAGCCCGCCGTCGGCGGCGGCGGCGTCGACGACGACCTCGCGCGCCGCGAAGCGCGTGGCGTTGTGCAGCGCCGCGTCGAGCGCCAGCCGGACCAGCCGCGCGTCGAAGTACCAGAACGCCGGCGCGGTCGCGCAGTCCGCCAGGCGCACCGTGACCGCCGGCGCGCCGTCCGCCTCGGGCTCGGCGTGACGGACGATCGAGTCCAGGATCTCGCGCGGCGACTCGTCGGCGGGCAGCGCGCGCAGCGTCTCGGCGTCGCGGTACAAGGTCAGGAACGAGACCAGCCGGCGCCGCAGCGCCGTACAGCGGCGGCGCGCCGACCGGGCCGCCTCGCGGCTGGGCGACGCCTCCAGCGCCGTCAGCTGCCCCTCGAGCGCGCCGAGCGCATTCTTCAGGTCGTGGACGGCCAGCGCCGCGAGCTGCGGGTCCAACGCGCGGCTCCGTGGCGCCCCGCGCCTCAGGCAGCCACCGCCGCGGGCGCGCCGGTCAGCCCGGCCAGCGTCTCGCGGTAGTAGCGGTGCATCTGAGCGACGCGGTCGCTGCCGGGCATCAGCGTGTCCAGGCGCTGCAGGTACAGGCGCACGCGCTCGGCGACCATCGCGTTGATCTGCTTCTTGAGCCGCAGCGCGAGGCAGTTCATCTGCGCGGCCTGCAACAGCACGCCGGTGTTGTCGGGGTAGTCCTTGAGCGCGGCCTCGATGGCGGCGAGCGCCTCGTCGATGCGGCTGTCGCGGAACATCGCCTTGGCGGACGTGACGCGGTCGTTGAGCTCGCCGACCGCGCCGTCGACCACCTGCGAGAGCTTGTCGGCATGCCCGGACTCCTTCAGCGCATGCCCGATCAGCTGCTTGACGCGCGGGTTCTCGTGGTCGGAGCTGACCGCGGCCTCCAGCAGCTTGAGGCCGGCGGCCTCGTTGCCGGTCACGAGCTCGGCGCGGGCCAGCGCGACCGTCGCGAAGTCGGCCTTGGCGCGGCGCATCGTCTCGCGGGCGCGCGCGACGCTGGCCTTCGCCCCCTCGGTATCGCCGGCGGCGGCCTGGGCCTGGGCGCGGATCGCCAGCGACACGCTCGCGAACGACGGGTCGTTCCGATAGGGCTGCGCGCCCTGGTCGAGCAGCTCGATCGCGCGCGCCGGCTCGCCGCCGTCGACCAGCGTCTGCGCGTGCGCCAACAGGTCCTGCGGCAGGGCGGTCACCGCGCCCTTGGTCGCCTTGGCAAGCCTCGCGTAGCACTCGCGCGCGGTCTCGAGGTCGCCGTTGCGGTAGGCCGCCTCGCCGACGATGCGCTGGCGGCGCGCCGAAGGCATCACGACCGCGGCGTCCTTCATCACCCACAGCGCGCCCTGCATGTCGCCCTGCGCCTCGAGGCAGGCGGCGACGAGGTCGTAGGCCTCGACGTTCTTCTCGCCGTCCTTGCTGTGGATGATGCTCTGCGCGAGAAACTTGGCCTCCTCGACCTTGCCGGCGGCCTTCAGCGCCTTGGCCAGCCCGAGCTGCGCCCAGACGATGCCGCTGCGCAGCGCGAGCACCTGCTCGTAGACGGCGCGCGCGTCCTCGTGGCGGCCCATCTGCAGCAGCGTCTGCCCCTTGTACTGCAGCGCGGGCATGGCCCAGCGGTCCTTCTTCGCCAGCAGCGCGTCGCAGGCGGCGACCGCGCCCGGCAGGTCCCCCTTGGCCAGGCGCTGCGTGACCGGCTGCAGCGCGTTGCGACGGTCGAGCAGGGCCTTGAGGCGGTCCTCGATGTCGCCCGCGGTGATCGGCTTGAGCAGGTAGGCGTCGGGCCGGTGCTCGCTGACCGACGCGACCGACGCGTAGCTGTTCTCGGCGGTGACCATGAAGAACAGGCAGTCCGGCCCGATCGCGCCGCTGTCGCGCATGAACTCGAGCAGCTGCTGCCCGTCGGACTTCTGGTTGAGGTTGTAGTCGCAGATCACCAGCCCGTAGGGCCGCTGGCGAACGAGCCGGATCGCGTCGTCGGGCGTCGAGGCGACGTCGATCTTCGCGATGTGAAGCATCTGCAGCTGGCCGCGCAGCGTGGTCTGCTGCGTCGGCATGTCGTCGATGACCAGCGTCGGGATGTTCGAGTAGGGGGTCTGGATCGGCATGCGATTTCCTCGTGCGGGGCTCCGCTCGCCGACGTGTCTTCGGCAGCGCGGCGGCCCGACTTGAGCAGGACCGTCGGCGCGGCGATCAGCCGGCGCCCGCGACGCCGATCGCCGCCTGCGCGCGCCCGGCGGCCTTGGCGCGGTACAGCAGCCGGTCGGCGGCCTCGATCAGCGCGGACGGCGGCAGCGCGGCCGCGCCGGGCGCGGGCGGCAGCGCTCTCGCGACGCCCAGGCTCACGCTGACGTGGTCGCCCACGCCGGAGTCGCCGTGCGGGATCGCGAGCGTGCGCACCGCCTCGGAGATGCGGAAGGCGAGCGCGAGCGCGCCGCTCTCGTCGACGTCGGGCACGACGCACGCGAACTCCTCGCCGCCGTAGCGCGCGACGACGTCGGTCGGGCGCCGCATCGCGCCCTTCACGGCGGCGGCCACCTGGCGCAGGCAGTCGTCGCCGGCCTGGTGGCCGTGCCGGTCGTTGAAGCGCTTGAAGAAGTCGACGTCCAGCAGCACCAGCGCCAGGTCGCGGCCTTCGCGCACGCATCGCTGCAGTTCGTCGGCGAGGTGCTCGTCGAGGAAGCGGCGGTTGTGCACCCCGGTCAGGCCGTCGACGAAGACCATCTGCCGCAGCAGGTCGCCCTGGCGCTTGAGGGTGACGTGCGTGCGCGCACGGGCGCGCACGATCGCCGGGTTGATCGGCTTGGCGATGAAGTCGACGGCGCCCAGCTCGAGCCCGCGCGTCTCGTCCTCCGGGTCGTCCTGCGCGGTGACGAAGATCACCGGGATGTCCTGCGTCGCGGGGTCGGCCTTGAGCCTGCGGCAGACCTCGTGCCCGTCCATCCCGGGCATCACCACGTCGAGCAGCACGAGGTCGGGCTGCCGGTCGCGCGCCAGCGCCAGCGCCTGCTCGCCGCTCGTCGCCATGAACACCTGGTGGTCGGACGAGAACGCGTGGTAGAGCGCCTGCAGGTTGACCGGCTGGTCGTCGACGATCAGCAGCTTCGGGCGCGCGGCCGCCGCCGGCGGCACGTGCGGCAGGCGTGCGGTCATGCACCCTCCCCGGCCAGCGCCGCCTGCAGCGCATCCACGTGCGGCAGCGCGGCCGCGAAGTCGAGCATGCCGATGCTCGCGTCGAGCGGCTGCAGCCGCTCGCCGAGCGCGGCCCCGAAGCGTTCGACGAGCGCGGCGTGCACGTCGAGCGCCCGCATGTCCGAGTCGCGCAGCAGCGCGCCCAGCTCGTCGAGCAGCGCCGCGAGCTGCGCGCGGTCGATGCCCGCCGGCGTGTCGGCCGCCGCCGGCTGCAGCCGCGCCGCGAGCGCGTCGAGCGCGGCGGCGACGCGTTCGAGTTCGGCCAGCACCTCGCGGCCTTCGGGCCAGGGCCCGTCGGCGGCCTTCAGCGCGCGCTCGTGGCGCGCCGCGTCGGCG
This sequence comes from Rubrivivax sp., assembly GCA_025458805.1. GTDB lineage: Bacteria > Pseudomonadota > Gammaproteobacteria > Burkholderiales > Burkholderiaceae_C > Rubrivivax. The sequence continues at coordinate 2,908 of JALORQ010000143.1, read as the reverse complement.
CTCAGCGCCCCGGCGCCCAGCGTGCCCGCGAGCCCCTTGAGCGTGTGCGCCGCACGCGCGACCTGCTCGCGGTCGCCGGCGCGGCGCCCGGCCTCGATCTCGGCGGCCAGCGCCGAGGCGTCGCGCGCGAACGAGCGTGCCATGCGGGCATAGGCGGCGACGTTGCCGCCGAGCCGCGCGACCGCCGCGGCGAGATCGATGCCGGCGTCGCGCGCAGCGGCCACGCAGTCGGCGTCGAGCGCGGCCGGCGCACGCGCCGGCGCGTCGCCCGACGGCCCGCGGCCGGCGTGGCGCCGCAGCACGGCGACCAGGTGGTCGAGGTCGAACGGCTTGCCGACATGGTCGTTCATCCCGGCCGCGAGGCAGGCCTCGCGGTCCGAGGCCATCGCGTTGGCGGTCATCGCGATGATCGGCAGCGCCGCCAGCCCGAGCTCGCCGCGGATGCAGGCCGTCGCGGCGAGACCGTCCATCACCGGCATCTGCAGGTCCATCAGCACGGCGTCGAATCCGTCCGGGGACGCCGCGATCGCCTGCACGCCCTCGCGCCCATCGCCGGCCAGGCGCACGACAGCCCCCTCGTCCTCGAGCAGCTCGCGAGCCACCTGCTGGTTGTTGGGGTTGTCCTCGACGACGAGCAGGCGCATGCCCTGCAGCCGCCGCGACGCCGATACCGTGGCGCCGCCGGTCGGGGTGCCGCCGGCCGTTCCCGGCCGGGCCGCTTCGACCGCCGCCTGCAGCATCGACGCAGTGACCGGCTTGACGAGGAATCCGTTGAGCAGCATCTGCTGCGCCGGGTCGCGCCGCGACAGCATCTCGCGCCCGTGCGCGGTCACCATGACGATGAGCGGCAGGTCGCCGCCGGCCAGCGCGCGGATGCGTTCGCTCGTCTGCCAGCCGTCGAGGCCGGGCATCTGCCAGTCGACGAAGACGGCGTCGTAGCGCCGGCCGCCCGCGGCCACCGACTCGAGCCGCGACAGCGCGTCCTCGCCGCCGGTCGCGGTGTCGGCCTGCCAGCCGAGCGCCGCGCACATCGTGGCCAGCACGTCGCGCGCAGTCGGGTTGTCGTCGACGACGAGCACGCGCAGCGCCGACCCCGGCACCACCGGCGCGGCCGCGTCGTCGACCGGCAGCTCGATCTCGAAGTGGAAGCGGCTGCCCTGCCCAGGCGCGCTGTCCAGCGCGAGCGCGCCGCCCATCATGCCGACCAGCCGCTGGCAGATCGCCAGCCCCAGGCCGGTGCCGCCGAAGCGGCGCGTCGTCGACGCCTCCGCCTGCGTGAAGCCGCTGAAGATGCGCTGCTGGTGCTCGGGAGCGATGCCGATGCCGGTGTCGCGCACCCAGAACGCCAGCCGCGCGCGGCCAGGGGCCGAGGCGAGCTGCCGAACGCCGACCACGACCTCGCCCGACGGCGTGAACTTGATCGCGTTGCCGGCGAGGTTGATCAGCACCTGCTGCAGCCGCATCGCGTCGCCGACCAGCGCGTGCGGCACCGCCGGGTCGATGTCGAACAGCACCTCGAGCGGCTTGGCGCCGACGCTGGCGGCCAGGATGACGGCCAGGTCGCCGAGCAGCCGGTCGAGCCGGAACGGCTGCGGGTCGAGCGTCATCTTGCCCGCCTCGACCTTCGAGAAGTCCAGGATGTCGTTGAGCAGCCCGAGCAGCGAGCGCGCCGCACCCTCGGTCTTGCCGGCGTAGTCGCGCTGGCGCGCGTCGAGGTCGGTCTTCTGCAGCAGGGCCAGCATGCCGAGGATGGCGTTCATCGGCGTGCGGATCTCGTGGCTCATGTTGGCCAGGAACTGGCTCTTGGCGCGCGAGGCGTCCTCGGCCTCCTGCTTGGCGCGCATGATCTCGGTGACGTCGATGCGGAAGCCGACGATGTGGCCGTCGGGCATGCGGCGCTCGACGATGCGCAGCCAGCGGCCGCCGTCGATGCGCTGCACGAGGTCGACGTCGCCCGCCAGGTGCAGCGCGATGCGCTCGGCGACCCACTCGTCGACACGGCCCTCGGCCTCGGGATACTGGCCGCGCAGCGCACCGCCGCGCACGATGTCCTCGAAGCGCGCGCCCGGGACGATGAGGTCGGCCGACAGCGCGTAGAGGTTGCGGTACTTCTCGTTGCACAGCACGAGCCGGTCGTCGGGACCGTAGAGGACGAAGGCCTCGTTGACGGTGTCGATCGCGCCGCGCAGCAGCTCGGCCGCGGCGCGCGCCTCGGCCTCGGCGCGCTTGCGCTCGGTGATGTCCATGCGCGTGCCGGCCATCCAGCGCGGCCGGCCGTCGTCGCTGCGCGAGAAGAGCTTGCCGCGGTCGAGCACCCAGACCCAGCGGCCGTCGGCGTGGCGCATGCGCGCCTCGCACTCGTAGTGCGGGGTCTCGCCGTTGAAGTGCCGCTCGAGCGCCACCGCCGAGCGCGAGACGTCTTCGGGATGGCAGCGCTCGGTCCACGTGAGGATCGACGTCGGGGCGAGGCCCTCGAGCGTGCAGCCGACGATCGCCGCCCAGCGCTCGTTGAAGAACGTCTCGCCGGTCTCGACGTTCCATTCCCAGGTGCCGACGTGCGTTCCCTCGATGATGTTGTCCAGCCGCTGGCGCTGGCGCGCGAGCTGGCGCTCCTGGTCCTTCTGCGCCGTCACGTCGAGGTGGATGCCGGCCAGGCGCCGCGGCCGACCCTCGTCGTCGCGCGCGACGATCTTGCCGCGCGACTGCACCCAGACCCAGTGCCCGTCGCGATGGCGCATGCGGAACTCGCACGCCAGCGCCGACGTGTCGCCGGCGACCAGCGCCGCATGCGCCGCGTCGTGCACGCCGCGATCGTCGGGGTGCAGCAGGTCGAGGTAGTAGATCCCGGCGGCGCGGTACTCGCCTAGCGACCAGCCCAGCATGCCGGCCCATTGCTCGTTGAGGACGC
>JALORQ010000265.1 GCA_025458805.1 Rubrivivax sp. | reverse complement strand
GGGCTGCTCGCGGGGCGGCTCGGCGACGCGCGCAGCCTGGGCTTCGTGATCGAGACCGAGCGCCAGGTCGAGCAGCACCTGGCGAGCCACCTCGACCGCTTGCCGGCCGCCGACAGACGCTCGCGCGCGATCGTCGAGCAGATGAAGACCGACGAGCAGCGCCACGCCGACGCCGCGCAGGAGGCGGGCGGGATCGAGCTGCCGCTGCCGGTGCGCGGCCTGATGCGCATGGCGGCCAAGGTGATGACCGCGACGGCGCACCGGATCTGACCTCTTGCGTCCGGTGACGACCCGCGCGGTCCGGGGCGGCGGCGTTTCCGCCGCATCGTTCGGCAGCCTGCGCGCCGGCCGCTTCCGGCTCGCGCTCGACCGCCCGCGGGTGATGGGGATCGTCAACCTCACGCCGGACTCGTTCGCCGACGTAGGCCGCTGGCTCGACCCGGCGGCCGCGATCAGGCACTGCGAGGCGCTGTGCCGGGCTGGCGCCGACCTGATCGATCTCGGGGCGGCATCGACCCGCCCCGACGCGGCGCCGGTGTCGGCCGAGGAGGAGTGGCGCCGGCTGCGGCCGGTGCTGCGCGCCGCGCTTGCCCTGGGGGTGCCGGTGTCGGTCGACACCACGCAGACCGAGGTCATGCGCGCCGTGCTGGACGAGGGCGCCGACATGATCAACGACGTGCACGCGCTGCGCGCGCCCGGTGCCCTGGCGCTGCTGGCCGCCTACCCCGGGGTTGCGGTCTGTCTCATGCACATGCGGGGCGACCCGTCGACGATGCGCGCGATGGCACGCTACGACGACGTCGTGGCCGAAGTCGCCGGCTTCCTGCGCGGGCGCATCGATGCCGCGCGGGCGGCCGGCATCGGCGCCGATCGCATCGTCGCCGACCCCGGCTACGGCTTCGCCAAGCGCCCCGAGCACAGCCTCGAGTTGCTCGAGCGCCAGCGGGAGCTGCGCGAGCTCGGCGTGCCGCTGCTCGCCGGGCTCTCGCGCAAGGGCACGCTCGGTGCGATCACGGGCCGTCCGGTGGGCGAGCGCGTTGCCGCCAGCGTCGCTGCGGCGGTGATCGCGGTCGAGCATGGTGCCTCGATCGTACGCGTCCACGATGTCGCCGAAACGATCGACGCGCTCAAGGTCTGGCAGAGCGTGCGCGCCGGGCGGGCCGACGGACTGGCGCCCGGCTGGGCCGCCATCGGTCTCGGCGCCAACCTCGGCGACCCCGCGCCGATGCTCGGCTGGGCGGTCGAGGCGCTGTCGCAGGTGCCGGGCATCACGCTGCTGCGGTGGTCGAGCCTGTACCGGTCGGCGCCGGTGGACGCGGACGGGCCCGACTACCTCAACGCGGTCGTGCTGGTGCGCAGCGTGCTCACGCCGCCGGAGCTGCTTGGCGTTCTGCACGAGGTCGAGCAGCGCGCCGGCCGCGTGCGCGGCTGGCGCAACGCCCCGCGGGTGCTCGACCTCGACTTGCTCCTGGCCGGCGACACCGTGCTTGCCGGGGCGGACCTCACGCTGCCGCACCCGCGCATGCACCAGCGGCGCTTCGTGCTCGAGCCGCTCGCCGAGATCGCGCCGGACGTCGTGATCCCCGGCATCGGCCCGGTGCGCGACTCGCTCGCAATGGTGCGCGAGCAGGCGGTGCAGCGCCTGACGGGCGAGCGTCCCTGGTGCGGCGGCGGCGGCGACCGGGCCGGGGCGCCGGGCGCGTCTGGAGCGCCATGACGCAGGTCAGGCTTCGACGACCTCGAAGCTGGTCTCGATCGCGGCGGTGCCTGCGAGCATCGCGGTGGCCGAGCAGTACCTGTCGCGCGAGAGCTCGACCGCCCGCTGCACTGCGTCGGACGCCAGGCCCCGGCCGCGGACGACGAAATGCATGCGCACGCGCGTGAAGACCTTGGGATCCTCGGTGCGGCGCTCGGCGTCGAGCCGCACCTCGCAGCCGCGCACGTCGTGCCGGCCGCGCCGCAGGATCAGCACCACGTCGTAGGCGGTGCAGCCGCCGGCGCCGGCGAGAAAGGTCTCGAGCGGCCGCGGCGCGAGGTTGCGACCGCCGCCCTCGGGCGCACCGTCCATCGCGAGCAGGTGGCCGCTGCCGGTCTCGGCGACGAACGCCATCCCGGTGCCAGGGAGCCACTGAACGGTGCATTGCATGGTGCGGGGGGTCCTTTGCGTGGCCGGGCACGCCCCGGGGCAGGGCGGTGCGCCGGAATCTTGGTGGATTGGAGTCGTCACTCCAGACGCGGCGCCGCTTCGAGCGGTTGCGGCGCAGCAATCGGGTGATATATTGCCCCTAAGGGTTCGCCGAAGCGGGCCCGCCGATTGTCTCCTCCACCTCCAACCTTGGTGGATTGGGCCCGGATCCGAAAGGAACCGGGCCCTTTTTTGTCGTCTGGCGCACCGGCGATCGGCCGCCCGGGGGCGGGGCTTATCATCGCGCCCCCGCGTCGCCGACGCTCGACCCCCCACTCACCATGTCTTCCGGCGCCTCCGGGTCGTCCGCGGCGCCGGCCCCGCTTGCGCCTCCCGCTCCCCCCGGCCCGCGCGGCCGGCGCATCGCGGCCGACTACCTCAAGCGCATCCTCACCGCGCGCGTCTACGACGTCGCGCGCGAGA
>JALORQ010000142.1 GCA_025458805.1 Rubrivivax sp. | reverse complement strand
CGCGGCGACGCCCAGGGAGACACGATGACGACGATGCCGCACCAGCTTGCCCGGCGCACCACTGCGCTCGTCCTCGCCGGCGGCCGCGGCTCGCGGCTGAAGCAGCTGACCGACCACCGCGCGAAGCCCGCCGTCTACTTCGGCGGCAAGTTCCGCATCGTCGACTTCGCGCTGTCGAACTGCCTCAACTCGGGCATGCGGCGCATCGGCGTCATCACGCAGTACAAGAGCCACAGCCTGCTGCGCCACATCCAGCGCGGCTGGAGCTTCCTGCGCGCCGAGATGAACGAGGTCATCGACCTGCTGCCGGCGCAGCAGCGCGTCGACGAGGAGCACTGGTATCGCGGCACCGCCGACGCGGTCTACCAGAATCTCGACATCATCCGTTCGGGCGGGCCGGACTACGTGATCGTGCTCGCGGGCGACCACGTCTACAAGATGGACTACTCGGTGATGCTGGCCGACCACGTGCAGCGCGGGCTGGGGTGCACCGTGGCCTGCATCGAGGTGCCGCGGCTCGAGGCGCGTGCGTTCGGCGTGATGGCGGTGGACGAGGAGCGGACGGTCACCGGCTTCGTCGAGAAGCCGGCCGACCCGCCTCCGATGCCGGGCCGGCCCGACCAGGCGCTGGCGAGCATGGGCATCTACATCTTCGACGCCCCCTACCTCTACCGGCTGCTCGAGGACGACATCCGCGACCCGACGTCGAGCCACGACTTCGGCAAGGACGTGATCCCGCGCGTGGTCGCCGAGGGCCGCGCCTTCGCCCACCCGTTCTCGATGTCCTGCGTCGGTCGCGGGCCCGACGGCGCGGCGTACTGGCGCGACGTCGGCACGATCGACGCCTTCTGGGCGGCCAACCTGGATCTCGCCTCGACCACGCCGGAGCTCGACATCTACGACACCGAGTGGCCGATTTGGACCTACCAGCGCCAGCTGCCGCCGGCCAAGTTCGTCCCCGACCGCAACGGCAGCGCCGGCGCCGCGGTCAACACCATCGTCTCGGGCGGATGCATCGTCAGCGGCGCGCAGGTCACGAACTCGGTGCTCTTCTCGAATGTCCGCGTGCACTCGTTCTGCGCCATCGACCAGGCCGTGCTGCTGCCCGGCGTCGTCGTGCACCGGAACTGCCGGCTGAGCAAGGTCGTGATCGAGCGCCACTGCGAGATCCCCGAGGGCCTGGTGATCGGAGAGGACGCGGAGCTCGACGCGCGCCGCTTCGAACGCACCGCCAGCGGCGTGGTGCTGGTCACGCGCGACATGCTCGAGGCGCTGTAGCCGGCGCGCGGACAAGACCGAGCCCAAGCGTCGGGTCAGGCCGCGCGGGCAGACTGCGGCCCGACAAGACACCCTGCACCGTACCCGATGCCCTCGCCCGTCGACGCCACCCATGACCCCGCGCTGCGCAGCTGGGTCGAGTCGGCCAACGTCGCGGGCACCGACTTCCCGATCCAGAACCTGCCGCTCGGGCGCTTCCGGCGGCTGCGCAGCGACGAGCGCTGGCGCTTCGGCGTCGCGATCGGCGATCAGGTGCTCGACCTGCGGCTGGCTGCCGAGCTGTGCCCGTGGGCCGACGACGTGCGGCCGCTGCTGCAGCCGCTCGCCGAAGGCGACCTCGCCGACCTGCTCGGGCGCGGGCGGCGCGCCTGGCGCCAGCTGCGAACGGCCCTGTCGGCGGCGCTCGTCGAGGGCAGCGACCAGGGGCCCTTTCTCGAGCTGTGCCTGCTGCCGCGCACGCAGGCGCAGATGTCGCTGCCGCTGCAGCCGCCCGCGGTCACCGAGATCGACGCCAGCGCGCATCACGTCGAGGCCATCGCGCGGCTGCTGCAGCCGCAGGCGCCCCCGCCGGCGTCTCGCGGCTGGCTGCCGCATGGACGTCACGCACGCACGGCCACGCTCGGGATCGGCGGCTCGCTGCGCCGACCGCAGGTGCAGTTCGTGCGACCCGGGCGGGCGCCCGAGTTCGGACCGTCGCGCGGACTGGACTTCGGCGCCGGGCTGGCGGCGTGGATCGGCGGCGGACCGGCGAGCTCGTCGGCCCCCGAGCTGCAGCAGGCCGAGGACCGGCTGTTCGGCGTCGTGCTCGTCAACGCGTGGTCGGCACGCGACCTGCAGGCGTGCGAAGCGACGCCGCTCGCACCGTTCATGAGCCGCGGCTTCGCGACCTCGGTCTCGCCCTGGATCGTGACGATGGATGCGCTGGCGCCGTTTCGCCGGCCGCTGCCGGCGCCTCAGGGCGAGTCGGGATTCGGGCCGCTCGACGGCGACACGCAGCGCGAGCGCGGGGCGATCGATGCCGTGATCGAGGTGCGGCTGCAGACCGCGGCGATGCGCACGGCACGCCTGCCGGCCGTCCCGCTGACCCGGCTGCACACCGCGGCGGCCGGCTGGAGCTTCGCCCAGATGCTCGCGCACCTGGCGGCCACCGGCGGCAGGCCCGCGGCGGGCGAGCTGCTCGCCTCGGGCGTGCTGTCGGCGCCCGGCGAGGAGGGCTCGCTTCTCGAGATGACCGTCGGGGGGCGGCGGCCGATCTCGCTGCCCGACGGCGAGCGCCGGCGCTTCCTCGACGACGGCGACCGCGTCACGCTCGCCGGGCGCTGCGAGGCGCCGGACGCGGTGCCGATCGGCTTCGGCGAGGTCACGGCGACCGTGCTTCCGGCGCCCGGCGGCTGAGCGCAGGCGGGCGGTCGGGCGAGCGCGATCGGCGGGCTTTGGCGCCGCGGCGGTCTTGCACCGCACAATGCGCAGGCACGCGGCCAGCCCGCGACCTGCAGGAGCCAGCGATGTCGTCCGGCAAGATCCTCGTCGCCCAGGGCGGTGGCCCGACCGCGGTCATCAACCAGTCGCTCGTCGGGGTCGTGCTCGAGGCGCGCCGGCACCCCGCGGTACGCCGCGTCTACGGCGCGCGCCACGGCGTGCGCGGCATCGTCGACGAGGACTTCGTCGACCTCACGCAGGAGACCAGCCACAACCTCGAGCTGGTCGCCGGCACGCCGGCCAGCGCGCTCGGCAGCACGCGCGACAAGCCCGACCTGAAGTACTGCCAGGCCATCTTCGAGGTGCTGCGCGCGCACGAGATCGAGCACTTCTTCTACATCGGCGGCAACGACAGCGCCGACACCGTGCGCATCGTCGCCGACGAGGCGGCAGCGGCCGGCTACCCGCTGCGCGCGATCCACATCCCGAAGACGATCGACAACGACCTCGTCGGCAACGACCACACGCCCGGCTTCCCGAGCGCGGCGCGCTTCGTCGCGCAGGCATTCGCCGGCGCCAACCTGGACAACGCGGCGCTGCCCGGGGTGTACCTCGGCGTCGTGATGGGCCGGCATGCCGGCTTCCTGACCGCCGCATCGGCGCTGGGCAAGAAGTTCGCCGACGACGGCCCGCACCTGATCTACCTGCCGGAGCGCACCTTCGAGCTGCCGCGCTTCCTGGCCGACGTGAAGGCGACCTACGAGCGCCTGGGCCGCTGCGTCATCGCGGTCAGCGAGGGCATCCACGACGGCGGCGGTGCGCCGATCGCCGCGCAGCTCGCGAAGGACCTCGAACGCGACGCGCACGGCAACGTGCAGCTGTCGGGCAGCGGCGCGCTGGCCGACCTGCTGTGCGAGGAGATCAAGCGCAACCTGAAGATCAAGCGCGTGCGCGGCGACACCTTCGGCTACCTGCAGCGCAGCTTCGTCGGCTGCGTCAGCGACGTCGACGCGCGAGAGGCGCGCGAGGTCGGCGAGAAGGCGGTGCAGTACGCGATGTGGGGCAGCCGCAACGGCTCGGTGGCGATCCGCCGCAGCGGCTTCTACTCGGTCGACTACGAGCTGCAGCCGCTCGAGGCGGTGGCCGCGAAGACGCGCGTGATGGACGACGCCTTCATCGCCCCGTCGGGCACCGACGTCACCGACGCGTTCCGCCTCTACCTGCGGCCGCTGCTCGGCTCGGGGATGCCCGACGCCTTCCGACTGCGGCCCAACCCCGTGCCGCGGGTGCTCCGGCCGTGACGCTGCCTCCGGCCCTCTCGGGCGAGCGCATCGAGTTCGAGGGCGCGGGCACCGGGCGCGTGAGCGCGTACGTCGACGGCCGCGGCCCGCCGCTGCTGCTGGTGCACAGCGTCAATGCCGCGGCGTCGGCCGCCGAGGTGCGGCCGGTGCACGACCACTTCCGCGACACGCGCACCGTGTTCTCGCCCGACCTGCCGGGCTTCGGGTTCGCGGAGCGCAGCGACCGCGCCTACACGCCGCGCCTGATGACCGATGCGCTGCACGCGACCGTCGACCAGATCGTGCGCCGCTGCGGCGACGGGCCGGTCGACGCGCTGGCGGCGTCGACCGGCTGCGAGTTCCTGGCGCGCGCCGCCGCCGAGCGCCCGCAGCGATTCCGCCGTCTCGCGCTGGTCAGCCCGACCGGCTTCAGCGGTCGCCGCCAGCGCCGCGGCCCACCCGGCAGCACCTACGGGCAGGCCTGGCTGCACCGCGCGCTGCGCGGCCCCGGCTGGGGTGGCGCGCTGTTCCGCGGCCTGACGCGGCCGGGGGTGATCCGCTACTTCCTCGGGCGCACCTGGGGGTCGAAGGCGATCGACGAGACGCTGTGGGCCTACGACGTGCTCACCACGCGCGTGCCCGGCGCCGAGTACGCGCCGCTGCACTTCCTGGCCGCCGACCTGTTCAGCGCCGACATCCACACCGTCTACGAGGCCCTGCCGCACCCGGTCTGGGTGTCGCACGGCGTGCGCGGCGACTTCACCGACTACCGCGGGCTGGCCCGCGTGCGCGGCAGCGGGCCGTGGGAGGTCGACGTCTACCCGACCGGCGCGCTGCCGTACTTCGAGGTGCCGGGGCCGTTCCTGGATCGCGCCGACCGCTTCTTCGCGGGATGAGGAGCCGCGTCAGCGCGGCGGCGGCGGTCCGACCGTCGGCGAGGCGCAGCTCGACCGCGGCTGCAGGCCGCCGAAGCTCTCGACGATCACCGTCGGCCGCAGCGGCTGCGTCTCCTCCATCGACGGGCGCAGCGCGATCGTCGCGTCGACCTCGGCGAGCATCGGATCGCCGCCGCGCAGGCCGCCCTCGCCGATCAGCGCGAGGTAGGCGCGCTCGAGCGACAGGTAGTCGCCCTCCATCGCCACAGGAAGCCGGCGCCCGTCGGCGCAGAGCTCGATGACCGCGGCGTCCGCCAGATAGCGGAAGAGCCCGGACACGACGAGGCGCGGCTCGAGCGGGCGCGGCAGCCGGTGCAGCCGGTCGGGATGGGTCGACTCGATGGGCCGGCCCTCGATGTCGAGCTTGCGCAGCGTGCCGTCCGCCAGCGGCTCGAGCCACACCGGTTCGCCCGTGCCACCCTCGAGGCGCACGCGATGGCCGCCCGGCTCGCGCGTCCAGCGGCCGATCTCGTCGACCTGCCGGTCGAGCGCCGTCCGGTCGAGGTAGGTGCGGCGCAGCACGTAGGTGCCGCCGGGAGCCATGTCGATCCGCCACAGGATCGGGCCGCCGGCGCCGGGCAGCTCGCCCTCGTAGCTGCCGGCGAGCGGCGCCGCGCCGCGCCCGGTCGCGGGCGGCAGGTGCGTCTGCGGTCCCGGCGGGAGCTGACCGCGCATCCCGACCAGCAGCACGTTGACCGGCGCGGTCTGCCCCGGCATCACCGGGTGCATCCGCGTCGTCGTCATGCGCAGCTGGCCCTGCACGCGGATCGTCGCCCTGACGGCATAGCGCGCGCCAGGACGGATCGCGGCGTCGTCGTAGGGGATCTCGAAGCGGAACGGCGGCAGCCCCGCCGGGTCGAGCCGCGCGCGGCCGAGCACGACCGCCGGCGCATCGGCGCGGCTGACGTCCTGGAGCTCGGCCTCGAAGACGGCGTTCGGCGGCAGCGCGATGCGCTCGCGATAGGTCGCGCTGCCGGTGATCGTGCCCGCGGTCGCGGCGGCGCACGCGACCGCCGCGAGCCAGGCGGCAGCGAGATGTCGGCGCATGGGTGTCCCTCCGGGTGGCGCAAGCGGCGAGAATCCAAGCCGCGACCCGCGCCGACACGATGATGCCGCGTCCCGAAATCGAACTGCTCGCCCCGGCCCGCGACCCCGACATCGGCATCGCGGCCATCGACCATGGCGCCGATGCCGTCTACATCGGCGGCCCGGCCTTCGGCGCGCGCGACAAGGCCGGCAACGACATCGCGGGCATCGAGCGCCTGGTGCGCCACGCCCACCGCTTCGGCGCGCGCGTCTTCGTCACCCTCAACACCATCCTGCGCGACGACGAGCTCGAGCCCGCGCGGCGCATGGCCTGGCACGCCTGGGACGCCGGCGTCGACGCGCTGATCGTGCAGGACATGGGGCTGCTCGAGATCGACCTGCCGCCGATCCAGCTGCACGCCAGCACGCAGACCGACATCCGCACGCCGGCGAAGGCGCGCTTCCTGCAGGACGCGGGCTTCTCGCAGATGGTGCTCGCGCGCGAGCTCGACCTCGGCCAGATTCGCGCCATCGCGGCCGAGGTGCGCGAGGCGACGCTCGAGTTCTTCGTCCACGGCGCGCTGTGCGTGGCCTACAGCGGGCAGTGCTACATCAGCCACGCGCACACCGGGCGAAGCGCCAACCGCGGCAGCTGCAGCCAGGAATGCCGGCTGCCGTACACGGTGCAGGACGCGCAGGGCCGCGTCGTCGCGCACGAGCAGCATGTGCTCAGCCTGAAGGACAACGACCAGAGCGCGAACCTCGAGCTGCTCGTCGACGCCGGCATCCGCAGCTTCAAGATCGAGGGCCGCTACAAGGACATGGGCTACGTGAAGAACGCGACGGCCCACTACCGGCAGCTGCTCGACCGCCTGCTCGACGGCCGGCGCGACCTGCGGCCCGCGTCGTCCGGCCGCACGCGGCACTTCTTCGCGCCCGACCCGTCGCGCGACTTCAACCGCGGCGCGACCGACTACTTCGTGCACGGCCGCCGCCTCGACATCGGCGCGTTCGACACCCCCAAGCACGCCGGGCTGCCGGTGGGCCACGTGCTCGCGGTCGGCGCCGACCACCTCGACCTGCAGGCTTGCGGCACCGAGGTCGAGCTCCACAACGGCGATGCGCTCACCTGGTGGGACCGCCAGGGCCGGCTGCAGGGCGTGCCGGTCAACCGCGTCGAGCGCCTGGGCGGCGTGGCGTGGCGGCTGTGGCCGAACCTGGGTCCCGGGCGCGAGGCGGGCCGCGTGGCGGCGCTCGAGCGCGAGCGCGACCTGCGGCGCGGCACCGAGGTGCTGCGCAACCGCGACCGTGCCTGGGACCGGCTGCTCGAGAAGCCGTCGGCCGAGCGCCGCATCGGCGTGCGGCTGCGCCTGTCCGACGCGCCGGAAGGCCTCGTGCTCGCCATCGTCGACGACGACGGCCACCGCGCCGAGGCGCGTGTCGCGCATCCGCGCGACCCGGCGCGCGACGCGGCGCGGGCGCGCGAGGCACTCGCCGCGCAGCTGGGCAAGCTCGGCGGCACGATCTTCGAGGCCCGCGACGTCGAGATCGCGACCGCGGCCGCGTGGTTCGTCCCGGCGGCGGTGGCCAATGCGCTGCGGCGCGACGCGGTGGCCGCGCTCGAGTCGGCGCGCGCCGCTGCGTTCGGGCGCCTGCCGCGGGCCGCGCCGGTCGAGCCGCCGGCGCCCTACCCCGAGAGCACGCTGAGCTACCTCGCCAACGTCTACAACCACCGCGCGGCGGCGTTCTATGCGCGGCACGGCGTCCAGGTCGTCGAGGCGGCCTACGAGAGCCACGAGGTCGGCGGCGAGGCGAGCCTGATGATCACCAAGCACTGCGTGCGCTGGTCGCTGCAGCTGTGCCCCAAGCAGGCCAAGGGGGTCGCCGGCGTGCAGGGCACGGTGCGGGCCGACCCGCTGGTGCTGGTGAGCGGCGGCGAGCGGCTCACGCTGCGCTTCGACTGCAAGCCCTGCGAGATGCACGTCGTCGGCCGCCTGCGCCGCGGGGTGGTCGACACGCAGAAGCAGGCGCTGAAGGCTGCGGCGCGCACGCCCGGCGCGGCGCCGATCCGCTTCTACCGCACGCGCCCGACCGCCGCACGGCC
>JALORQ010000264.1 GCA_025458805.1 Rubrivivax sp. | reverse complement strand
GGCGCGTTCAGCCGCTCGTGGGGCGGCGCGCAGGCCGGCGCGGTGGCCGGCCGCGGCATCGGCTCGGTGCAGTCGAACGAGGCGACCACCGTGTGGCTGATCGGCATGCGCTACAAGATCATCAACGCCGAGACCACCGAGCAGGTGGCGACCGGGTACACCGAGGAGAAGATGGAGATAGGCGCGACCCGCCAGGCCGCGCTCGGCGTGTCGCAGTCGCAGCAGGGCGGTGTCGGCCTCGACACGATGGTGCAGCGACTGGTGCAGAAGTCGGTGTGGGAAATCGACAGCAAGTACAAGTGACCGCGCGGCGCTGAGCGGACCGGACGCCGGCCGCGTGGCCGGCGTCGCCCTTTGGCACGCTGAAACGGGGGGAGCGGCGCATGCCGTCGACGGACAGGCTGGGCAGGTACGAGATCCGCCGCACGCTCGGCAAGGGCGCGATGGGCGTCGTCTACGAGGCCCACGACCCGACGATCAAGCGGCGCGTCGCGCTGAAGACGATCCGCGCCGACCAGCTGGCCGGCGACGACCGCGCGGAGGTGCTGGCGCGGTTCCGCCGCGAGGCGCAGGCCGCCGGCCGCCTCAACCACCCGAACGTCGTCGCGATCTACGACTTCGACGAGGACGAGGGCACGTCGTTCATCGCGATGGAGTACGTCGAGGGCCGCGACCTCAAGAGCGCCTTCGAGCACAACGAGCGCTTCGGCAATGCGGACATCGTGCGCATCATGGCGCAGATCCTCGACGCGCTCGGCTACTCGCACCGGCAGGGCGTGGTCCACCGCGACATCAAGCCGGGCAACGTCTTCCTGCAGGACGACGGCACGGTGAAGGTCGCCGACTTCGGCATCGCGCACGTCGACTCGTCGAGCCTGACGCAGGTCGGCAGCGTGATGGGCACGCCGAGCTTCATGTCGCCCGAGCAGATCCAGGGGCTGCCGGTGGACGGCCGCTCCGACCTGTTCGCGGCCGGCGTGATCCTCTACCAGTTCCTCACCGGCGAGCGGCCGTTCGCCGGCTCGTCGACGACGACGATGCAGAAGGTGCTGAAGCAGGACCCGCTGCCGCCGTCGACGCTCAACGTGACGCTGCCCCCGTCGATCGACGCGGTGGTGCAGAAGGCGCTGGCGAAGCGCCCCGAGGACCGCTACCAGAGCGCGCAGGAGTTCGCCGACGCGCTGCGCGCGGCGCTCGCACCGGCGCGAGCGGCGGTGCGCCCGGCGGCCGCCGCCGACCCGGACGCGACGGTGCTGCGCGGTGGCGACGCCACGGTCGTCGCGCGCCCCACCGCCGCGGCGCCGCCACCGGCGACAGCGGCGGCGCCACAGCCGCCGATACCTGCAGCGGCACCGGCGAAGAAGTCGCAGGCCACTGCGATCGCCGTGGTGGCGGTCGCCGCGGTCGCAGTGCTCGCCGCGACGTGGCACTTCCTCGGCCGCGATGGCGGCAAGCCGGCGCCGGTCGCCGCGGTCGCTTCTGCCCCGGCGGCAGCGCTGCCGGCGAGTCCGCTGCCGGCTGCCGCGCCTGCTGCGCCGGTTACGGCCGCGGCACCCGCGGCCGCCGTCGCACCAACCGCTGCCACGGTGCCGACGACCCCGGCGCCGCCCGCGCCGGATCCCGGCAAGCTCGTGATCACCGCGGTCGGCGTCGCCGACCCGAGCGATCCGCGCTTCGCCAGCGACCCGGCGCTGCTGCAGGCTCAGCTGCGGGCGGACGCGAAGGGACAGCTGGTCGAGAAGGCGCTCGGTCTCTTCGTCGACCGCGCGTCGGTGGCGAAGAACTACGCGACGATCGACGCCAAGCTGTTGTCGAACAGCGGCAGCTTCATCGGCGCCGTGGTGCAGGAAAGCGCACCGCGGCTCGGCCGCGACGGCCTGATGACGATGACCACGCAGGCGGTGGTCGACGTGCGCGCGGTGCAGAAGTCGCTGAACCAGCTGTCGCGGGCCGAGCGCATCGACCTGATCCGCGCCGGCGGCGACCCGAAGATCTCGGTGCAGATCACGGCGCGCGATGCCGACCGGCCCGACGCGCCGCCGCGGCCGTCGCCGGTGGCCGAGAACCTGCTGAAGGAGCGCATCCGCTCGTTCGGCTTCCGCACCTGGTCCGAGACCGGCGCCGACGCCGCGCCCGGTGCCGACTTCGCAGTCTCGGGCGAGGCGACGGTCAAGCGGCTGTCGCTGCGTCTCGAGGCGTCGGGCGTCGTCGTCACCAAGTACGCGCTCACCTCGTGGACGGTGAAGTGCGTCGACCGCGCGACCGGCGAGGAGATCTACTTCAACACGCAGCTGCCGAAGGGCGTGGGCAGCTTCGCCACCGAGGAGGAGGCGCTGCGCGCGATCGGCGCGAAGATCGCCGACCAGTTCTCGCGCGACTTCTTCCTGCAGCACGTCGCCTCGACCGGCCAGGCCGTGACGCTGGTCGTCGAGGGGCTGCCCGACGCCGCCACCGCCGAGCGCCTCGGCAACGAGCTGGTCGGGCTGCCCGCGGTGATGTCGCTGCGCTCGCGCAGCGTGCCGTCGGGCCACGCGTTCGAGCTGCGGCTCGCCGGCAGCATCGCGCCGGCCGACCTGGTCGCCGCGACGATCCTCGGGCCGCTGAACCGCAAGCTGGGCGGCTC
>JALORQ010000018.1 GCA_025458805.1 Rubrivivax sp. | reverse complement strand
GTCGCGCTGCGGCACGTAGGCCTCGGGCTGGTAGTAGTCGTAGTAGCTGACGAAGTACTCGACCGCGTTCTTCGGGAAGAACTCGCGGAACTCGCTGTAGAGCTGCGCCGCCAGGGTCTTGTTCGGCGCGAAGACGATCGCCGGGCGCCCCAGGCGCGCGATGACGTTGGCCATCGTGAAGGTCTTCCCCGAGCCGGTGACCCCGAGCAGCGTCTGGAAGACGAGCCCGTCCTGCACCCCCTCGACCAGTCGGGCGATCGCCTCCGGCTGGTCGCCCGACGGCGCGTAGGGCTGGAAGAGCTGGAACGGCGAGCCCGGAAAGCTCACGAACTCGCCGCGCGGGGTCGGCGCAGGGGCGGGTGCCCCGTCGTGCAGGGCATCGGCTACGGCTTCGGGCATCGGGGGTCCTGCGCTCGGTCTCTACAATCCGCGTGCCGTGCGGGGACATTCGGGGCGCCCCGCCGGCGGACCACAGAGGGTAGCGCAGTCGCGCCCGCGTCGGCGCAGCGGGACATGCCGGCACCCCGCGTCCCTCCGCCCCCCACCCCACGGACCGAAGCCATGAGCGCTGCCCCTTCCCTGTTCGCCTCCGTCGAGATGGCGCCCCGCGACCCGATCCTCGGGCTCAACGAGCAGTTCGCGGCCGACCCGCGCCCGGGCAAGGTCAACCTCGGCGTCGGCGTCTACTTCGACGACGAGGGCAAGCTGCCGGTGCTGCGCTGCGTGGCGACGGCCGAGCGCCAGCTGCTCGAGGCGCCGAAGGCCAAGGGCTACCTCCCGATCGACGGCATCGCCGCGTACGACAAGGCCGTGCAGGCGCTCGTCTTCGGCTCCGACAGCGACGCCGTCGTGCAACGCCGCATCGCGACGGTGCAGGCTCTCGGCGGCACCGGAGGCCTCAAGGTCGGGGCCGACTTCCTGCGCCGGCTCAACCCCGGCGCACGCGTACTGATCAGCGACCCGAGCTGGGAGAACCATCGCGCGCTCTTCACCAACGCCGGCTTCGCGGTCGACACGTATCCCTACTACGACGCGTCGACGCGCGGCGTGCGCCTCGACGCCATGCTGGCCGCGCTGCGCTCCGCGCCGCGCGGGACCGTCGTCGTGCTGCACGCCTGCTGCCACAACCCCACCGGCTGCGACCTGCAGCCGGCACAGTGGCGCGAGGTCGTCGCCACCTGTCGCGACCAGGGCCTCGTCCCGTTCCTGGACATGGCCTATCAGGGCTTCGGCGACGGCATCCGCGAGGACGGCGCCGTCATCGGCCAGTTTCTCGCCGCCGGCATCGACTTCTTCGTCGCGACCTCGTTCTCGAAGAGCTTCTCGCTCTATGGCGAGCGCGTGGGCGCCCTCAGCGTCGTCTGCGCCGACGCCGACGAGTGCGCGCGCGTGCTCTCCCAGCTCAAGATCGTGATCCGCACGAACTACAGCAACCCGCCGACCTTCGGGGCGCAGATCGTCGCCACCGTGCTCGGCACGCCGGCACTGCGCCAGCAGTGGGAGGACGAGCTCGCCGGCATGCGCGAGCGGATCCGGCGCACGCGCGAGCATCTGGTCGAGAAGCTGCACGCCGCCGGCGTCGGCGGCGACCTCGGGTACATCACGCGCCAGAAGGGGATGTTCAGCTACTCCGGGCTGTCCAAGGCGCAGATGCAGAGGCTGCGCGAGGAATTCGGCGTCTATGGCGTCGACTCCGGCCGCATCTGCGTCGCGGCGATCAACAGCCGCAACATCGACACCGTCGTCGCGGCCATCGCCGCGGTGTCGCGCGGCTGAGCCGCCCCGGCTCCCCGGTTCGCCGCCCGGGCGTCTGGTCATCCGGGGCTTCTGCGCGTATATTTGCTGCACTGCACAAACGTTGTCGGATGTCAGCCTCGTGACGATGCGTCGCAGGCATGATGGCACTCGGACGCAAGTCAGCGCCAGGAGGATCCGGGATGCTCTACCAACTCTACGAGACGCAGCGCGCGATGATGGCGCCGTTCGCCGAGTTCGCCAGCGCGGCCGCAAAGCTGTACGACCACCCGCTGTCGCCGTTCGCGCACTCGCCGATGGCGCAGCGAATCTCGGCGGGCTTCGACCTGCTGCACCGCCTGGCCAAGGAGTACGAGAAGCCCGAGTTCGGCATCACGACGGTCACCGTCGGTGACGGCATCGAGGTCGCCGTGCAGGAGCAGGTGGCCCTGCGCAAGCCCTTCTGCCGGCTGCTGCGCTTCAAGCGCTTCACCGACAACCCGCGGGCACTCGAGCTGATGAAGTCGCAGCCGACGGTGCTGGTCGTCGCACCGCTGTCGGGCCACCATTCCACGCTGCTGCGCGACACCGTCCGCAGCCTGCTGCACGACCACAAGGTGTTCATCACCGACTGGACCGACGCGCGCATGGTGCCGGTCGAGGAGGGGCCGTTCCACCTCGACGACTACGTGTCCTACGTGCAGGAGTTCATCCGCCATGCCGGCAGCGAGGCGCTGCACGTGATGTCGGTGTGCCAGCCGACCGTGCCCACGCTGGCCGCCGTGTCGCTGATGGCGAGCGCGGGCGAGCCCACGCCCCGGAGCATGATCATGATGGGCGGGCCCATCGACGCGCGCCGCAGCCCGACGGCGGTCAACAACCTGGCGATGAACAAGAGCCACGCCTGGTTCGAGGCCAACGTGATCTACCGGGTGCCGCCTAACCTTCCGGGATCGGGACGGCGCGTCTATCCCGGCTTCCTGCAGCACACCGGGTTCGTGGCGATGAACCCCGACCGGCACCTGAGCAGCCACTACGACTACTTCCTCGACCTGATCCGCGGCGACGACGACAGCGCCGAGGCGCACCGGCAGTTCTACGACGAGTACAACGCCGTGCTCGACATGCCCGCCGAGTACTACCTCGACACGATCAAGACCGTGTTCCAGGACTTCGCCCTCGTCAACGGCACCTGGGAGGTGCACGGCCGCCCGGTGCGTCCGCAGGACATCGAGCGCACCGCGCTGCTCACCGTCGAGGGCGAGCTCGACGACATCTCGGGTGCCGGCCAGACGCGCGCCGCCCACGAGCTGTGCACCGGCATCCCGCGCGAGCACCAGTTCCACTACGACGCGGTCGGCGCCGGCCACTACGGCATCTTCTCCGGGCGGCGCTGGCGCGAGATGGTGTACCCGCGGGTCAAGGACTTCATCGCCACCTACGAGCGCGCAGCCGTCGGCACAGGCAGCGTCACGAACGTGCGCCCGATCCGACGGCCGCGCTGACGTGACCGCAGGCGCTCCCGCGCCCGGCGCTGCCACGCTCGCCGACGCGCTCGAGGACGCCCTGCCGCAGACGCAGTGCACGCGCTGCGGCTATCCCGACTGCCGGCGCTACGCCGAGGCGATGGCGCGCGGCGAGGCGGGCATCGACCGATGCCCGCCGGGGGGTGCCGAGGGCATCGCTCGATTGGCGGCGCTGACCGGCCGCACCGTGATCCCGCTCGACCCGGCCCACGGCTCGGAGGGTCCGCGCGCGCTGGCCGTGATCGACGAAGCCTGGTGCATCGGATGCACGCTGTGCATCAAGGCCTGTCCGGTCGACTGCATCGTCGGTGCGTCCAAGCTCATGCACACGGTGATCGATGCGCAGTGCACCGGCTGCGAGTTGTGCGTTCCGGCGTGCCCGGTCGACTGCATCGCGATGGTGCCGGTGAGCGGCAGTGCGACCGGCTGGGCCGCGTGGAGTGAGGCGCAGGCCCGCGAGGCCCGCGAACGCTACGCGTTCCACCGGCTCCGCGTCGAGCGCGAGACGCGCGAGAACGACGAACGCCTGGCCGCGAAGGCCGCCGCCAAGCTCGCCGATCTCGAGAGCCACAGTGCGCTGACCGACCCGGCAGCGATCGAGCGCAAGCGAGCCGTGGTCGAGGCCGCGCTGGCCCGCGCCCGGGCGCGACGCAGCAGTTCCTGACCGGCCGCGCCCGGGCCGCGCCGTGGCGCCTCGTCGCCACGGCGACAATGCGGGCCATGGACACCCAGGACATCGAGGCCTTCTTCGCAACGCTGCGCAGCGCCAACCCCGATCCGCGCACCGAGCTCGAGTACACGAGCGTCTTCGAGTTGCTGTGCGCCGTCCTGCTGTCCGCGCAGGCGACCGACACCGGCGTCAACCGCGCGACGCGCGCGCTGTTCGCGGCCGCGCCGACGCCAGCCCGCATGCTCGAGCTCGGGGTCGAGCGCGTGACGGTGCTGGTGCGCACGATCGGCCTGTATCGCACGAAGGCGCGTCACCTGGTCGAGACCAGCCGCATCCTCGTCGAGCGTCACGGGGGGCGCGTGCCTCGCGACCGCGCGGCACTGGAGGCGCTTCCGGGGGTGGGCCGGAAGACCGCCAATGTCGTGCTCAACGTGGCGTTCGGCGAGCCGACGATGGCCGTCGACACGCACATCTTCCGCGTCGCCAACCGCACCGGCCTGGCGCCGGGCCGCACCCCGCTGGCCGTCGAGCAGGGCCTGCTGGCACGTGTGCCGGGCACCTACCTCGTCGACGCCCACCACTGGCTGATCCTGCACGGCCGCTACGTCTGCCAGGCGAGGCGTCCGCGCTGCGAGAGCTGCTCGGTACGCGCTTGGTGCGACACCGGGCGCCCCGGCGTGGCTGTGCCGCCGCGAAACGCGCCCGGCACGGCCCGTCGCACGCGCACGCGCGCCTAGAATCCCGCGCATGCAGACGGGCAATGCCGGCCAAGGGGCCACGCTGGACGACCTGGCCGATCGCATCGACCGGCTGCTGCTCCGGCACGACGAGCTGAAGAAGGCCGGTGCGCTGCTCGAGCGGCAGCTGGCCGAGGTGAGCGCGGAGCGCGACAGCCTCCGCTCGCGGCTTGCCGCAGCCCGGGCGCGCGTCGACGCGCTGCTCGAGCGCCTGCCGGCGGTAGGCGGCGCGGCCCCGGATGCCCCGTGAAGCAGGTCGAGGTGACGATCATGGGCCAGGGCTACCGCCTGGCCTGCCCCGAGGGCGGCGAGCCGCTGCTGCTCGCGGCCGTGGCGACCGTCGACCAGGAGATGTGCGCGATCCGCGACGCGGGCCGGGTCAAGGCGCGCGAGCGCATCGCCGTGCTGGCCGCACTCAACCTCGCGTATCGGCTCGCGGAACGCTCGGCGCCCGCGTCGCCGGTGGGCGACGCGGCGTCCGAGGCGCGCATCGCCGATCTGGTACGCCGCGTCGATGCCGCCCTCCGCGACGACGGGCTGCTGCTGTGACATCGGTGGCGCGCGCCAACGGCGGGCGACGCCTATACTGCAGTCGTCCGCCGTGTTCGCGTGGGCTTTATATTTCCTTGAACCGATGCTCGACGAGCACGGGCTTGGAACATCGCGACGCTGGTGTGAGCGTCTCGCGTCAGATGAACCCGAGGCGTCGCTGACCTCGCCCACCTGAACTTCCCCCGAGGGTTCAGGAATGCGGCCTGCGGCTCACGGCGGACACCCCTTCCGGACCACGACCGCTCGCCGCCGATGCCACGACACTGGCTGATGAAGAGCGAGCCCGACGAGGCGTCGATCGAGGACCTTTGCGCGGCCGGGGTGCTGCCCTGGACCGGGGTGCGAAACTTCCAGGCGCGCAACTTCATGCGCGACGACATGCATCCCGGCGACGACGTGCTCTTCTATCACTCGTCGTGCGCCGAGCCGGGCATTGCGGGGCTGGCACGCATCGATGCGCTGCCGGTTCCCGACGAGACCCAGTTCGATCCGGCAAGCCGCTACCACGAGCCGCGAGCCACCCGCGATCGGCCGCTCTGGCTGCAGATCGACGTGCGCTTCGTGCGCCGGACCCGCCTGCTGCCGCTCGCCGAGATGCGCCGGCGCCCCGAGCTGGCAACGATGCGCGTGCTGGCGCGCGGCAACCGGCTGTCGATCACCCCGGTCACCGACGACGAGTGGCTGGCGGTGCTGGCAGCGTTGGCCGAGGCGCCGGGGTAGCCGCCCCGGGACGACTTCACGCGCATGGGTGTGCTCGACGCCCTGCTGGTCGCCGAACTGCTGCTGCTCGGCAGCGCCACCGGCTTCCTCGCCGGCCTGCTGGGCGTGGGCGGCGGCATGACGATGGTGCCCTTCCTCGGCTTCATGCTGGTCCACCGCGGGGTCGAGCCGGGACTCGCGGTCAAGATGGCCATCGCGACGTCGATGGCGACCATCGTCTTCACGTCGATCGCCAGCGTGCGCGCCCACCACGCCCGGGGGGCGGTGCGTTGGGACCTGCTGCGCACCCTGGCGCCGGGCATCGTGATCGGCGGGCTGGCCGCGGGGGCCGGCGCGTTCGCCGTGCTGCAGGGGCCGGTGCTGGCCCTCCTGTTTGCGGGGTTCGTCGGGTTCTCGGCCGTGCAGATGTGGCGTGACCGGCGCCCGCGTCCCAGCCGCCGCCTGCCCGGCCCGATCGGCCGCACCGCCGTCGGCGGCGTGATCGGCTTCGTCTCGGGTCTCGTCGGGGCTGGAGGGGCGTTCGTCTCGGTGCCCTTCATGACCTGGTGCAACGTGCCGATCCGCGAAGCGGTCGGCACCAGCGCGGCGCTCGGCTTCCCGATCGCGGTCGCCAACGTGGCCGGTTACCTGGTGGCCGGCAGGGGGCTCGCGCCCGCGCTGCCGGGGGCGGTCGGCTACCTGTACCTGCCCGCGCTGGCCGTGCTGGCGACGGCGAGCGTCCTGCTCGCACCGGTCGGCGCGCGGGTGGCGCATCGCACCGACACGACACGTCTGAAGAAGGTCTTCGCAGTGCTGCTGCTGGCCCTGGCCTCGAGCATGCTCTGGCAGGCGCTGGGCCGCTGAAGCC
This sequence comes from Rubrivivax sp., assembly GCA_025458805.1. GTDB lineage: Bacteria > Pseudomonadota > Gammaproteobacteria > Burkholderiales > Burkholderiaceae_C > Rubrivivax. Next base: position 17,771 of record JALORQ010000018.1, on the reverse strand, counting down.
GCGAAGCGCTCAGGCGTCCTCGAACCGGATGCTCGCGAGCGTCACCGCATTGCCGCCGCGCCGGCGCGCCTCGGCCAGCGCCGCCTCGCAGGCCGCGAGCAGGTCGGACTGCCCGTGAGCCGTGTGGGGAAAGCTGGCCACGCCGATCGAGACGGTGAAGCCGAGCTCCTGGCCGTCGAGCACGACGATCTGCGAAGCACAGGTGCGCCTCAAGCCCTCCATGCGCGCGTGGGCCGTCGCGAGCCCGACGCCCGACAGCAGCACCGCGAAGCGCCCGGCGTCGAAGCGGCACGAGCAGTCCATCGCACGGGTGCCGCCGCGCAGCAGCCGGCCCATGGCCTCCAGCAGCCGCGCCTGGGCGCGCTCGCCGAGTTCCCGCACCCGCGCCGAGGGCTCGTCGATGCCCAGCAGCACGAGGGCGAACTCGCGGTGTTCGCGCATCGACAGATCCAGCTCGCGCCGGAACTGGTCCTCGAAGTGCGGCCGGCTGTACAGCCCCGTCTCGGGATCGCGCAAGGCCTGGTCGGCGAGTTCGCGCCGCAGAATCTCGTTGGACCGCTGCTGCTGCTCAAGCTGGCGCAACGCATTCTCGAGCTGCGCTTGCTGCCGGTCGGTGGCCGTCGTGTCGGTCCAGAACGCGAACAGCAGGCCCTCCCCTTCCGCGCCGGCCGGCGCAGCGAATCGGAGCACCGAGAAGTCGCGCCGCTGGCCCTGCCACTCGATGCGGTGCGTGCCGGCCAGCGGCCCGCCGCGAACCAGCGCGGCCTGGTCGGCGGCGCGCAGCGGCACGGCGATCGACGCGTCGAACAGGTCGGCGTCGGTCACGCCGCGAAGCGCCCCGGCACGCGTTCCCCAAAGCGCGGCGTAGGCCTCGTCCACCGCGAGATAGCGTCCGCTGCGGGCCTCCTTCACCGCGAGCGCCGCGCCGCGGTGCGCGGCGAAGGCGCCGAGCGCGCGTGCCGACACGGGGAGCGGCAGGCGAAGCAACTGCGCGTAGGCGTCGTCCTGGAGCCCGTCGTGTTCGGATGCGGTGGGCATGGTGGGGTGCCGTGGCGGCTGGATGCGTTGCCTGCGACGCCGTGGATCGAGGTCGACGCGACCCACGCTTGGCAATGGTGGGTGCGATGCTGCGGCAGATCAAGCGCTGCGGCACCGGGCAGGGTCACGCGTCCCTAGGTTGAAGCCCGCTCTCCGGCGGAGACCTGGCGCCCGGCGCACGCGGCCGGACGGGCCCGGAACTTGCGGAAGCTCGGCGCGAGTCCCGCCGGACCGTCCGATGATCGACGCCACGTTCCCGACCCGCATCGCGCCCGAGCCCCCCCAGCAGGACGCCGCCGAGACCGCCCCGGCGTGCGTTCTCGTGCCGGGCGGTCATGGCGGATCCCCCAACCTGACCCCGCTGCTCGCCATGGCACTCGCGCAAGCGGGCGCCCCGGTACTGGTGACGCAGCCGGCGAGCGACGACGAAGGCGCCGTGCCGACGGCCGCGGTGCTCGCCGACCTGGGCATCGTCCCGGCGCGCAGCGACGCGGATATCCTTCTCGCGTGGCGCCGCCGGGCGCCTGCGCTCTTGCGGGCGGTGAACGACGGACCGGCCGGCCCGGGAGGCGCGACGATGTCGCCAGGACGGGCCGAGGACGGCCGCTCGCCGGCGTGGGTGCACGCGGGAACGCGGGTGCTGCGCCTGGTCGGCGTGGGCGGTCGCGACGATGCGGCGCGATGGGCCGCGCGGGCTCGCGACCGCGCGCTCGATGTCATGCTCGTCCACTCGGGCAGCGGCGAGGCGGTCGCCCTGCCGACGCGGCAGACGCGGATCGACACGTGGATCGCCGGGCGCTGGCGCATCGAATGCTCGTGCGCGGAGCGGCCGCCCGACCTGCGGCGGCAACCGCTGCTGCCACGCCGCGCCGACGCGGCGTCCCTCGCGGTCTACGTCCAGCGTGCGATCAGCGGCGAGAGCCCGCTGCCGCCGCCGATCGCGACGCAGATCGAGATCGTGCTGCGCGCGCTCGTCCTGCTGGGTGGCGGGGCGTCGGGACCCGTGTCGACGCCATGACGCACCTCGATGGTGCGGCCTGACCACCGCTGCACCGCGCGGAGCCTCGCAGCGTGCCCATGGGAGGGTTATACTCCGCGGTCTTTGGCCGGCTGCAGCCGCATCGTGCAGGGTGCTTGCCGAATTCCCCCGTCACGCGACCATTCATGACCACCATTCGCGTCAAAGAGAACGAGCCGTTCGACGTCGCCCTGCGGCGCTTCAAGCGCACCATCGAGAAACTGGGACTGCTGACCGAACTGCGGGCCCGCGAGTTCTACGAGAAGCCCACCGCCGAGCGCAAGCGCAAGAAGGCCGCGGCGGTCAAGCGCCACTTCAAGCGCGTGCGCAGCATGCAGCTGCCGAAGAAGCTGTACTGACGCGAAGGCCGGCAACGACCGATGGGGCCCGCGCGGGATGACGGCGCGGGCCCTTGTCATTTGCTGAGGCGACACCGATGGGGCTGAAGGACAGGATCACCGAGGACATGAAGGCGGCAATGCGCGCGCGCGACGGCGCACGCCTGTCCACGATCCGCATGCTGCTGGCCGCCTGCAAGCAGCGCGAGGTCGACGAGCGCGTGGTGCTCGACGATGCGGCCGTGATCTCGATCGTCGACAAGCTGATCAAGCAGCGCAAGGACTCGGTCGCCGCCTACGCGCAGGCCGGCCGCGACGACCTGGTCGCCGCCGAGAGCGCCGAGATCGCGGTGCTGCAGGGCTATCTGCCAGAGCGCCTCTCGGCCGACGAGGTCGCCGTCCGCGTGCGCGATCTGGTGGCCGAACTCGGTGCCGGCGGCCCGGGCGACATGGGGCGCGTGATGGCTGCCGCCAAGCAGCGCCTCGGCGGCGTTGCCGAGATGGCGCAGGTGTCCGCCGCGGTCAAGCAGGCGCTGTCGAGGTGAGCCGGTGACGACGTCGCTGCCGCTGCGCCCGATCGCCGACGACATCTGCGTCGCGCCGCAGCTGGGCCCGGCGGCGATGGCCGAGGCGGCGAGGCTCGGCTTCCGCGCCGTGGTCAACAACCGACCCGACTTCGAGCACGGGCCGGATCAACCGACCAATGCGTCGATCGAGGCCGCCGCGCGCGACGCCGGCCTCGAGTACCGATTCCTCCCCGTGGCCGGCGGCCACCAGACGCCCGACGAAGTGGCCGCCTTCGCGCGGCTGCTCGACGAACTGCCGCGTCCGCTTCTGCTCTTCTGCCGATCGGGCGCCCGCTCGACGCGCCTGCATCAGCTGGCGCTGGCCGCCCGCGCCGCCAAACCCGGCTGAGCTTCACGGCGCACCGCCCGCCCGCTCGCTGTCCGCCGCGGGAGCGGGTTTCTCGGGCCGGAGCGCCCGCGACGCCCCCCTAGAATCGCGCACTTCTTTCCCGAGGAGAGCCCGTGGGCCCCCTGCTCAAGCTCGCCGACCTGATCGACACGGTCAGTCTGTGGATCGGCAAGATCGTGATGTGGCTGGTGCTCGCCGCCGTGCTGATCAGCTCGGGCAACGCCATCGTGCGCAAGATCTTCGACACCAGCTCGAACGCGTGGCTCGAGATCCAGTGGTACCTGTTCGCCGCCGTGTTCATGCTCGGCGCCGGCTACGTGCTGCTGAAGAACGCGCACGTCCGCATCGACTTCATCGCCTCGCGGCTGTCCAAGCGCACGAACGCCATCATCGACCTCGCCGGGCTGATCGTCTTCACGATTCCTCTGGCGCTGATCCTGATGTCGCTGTCGTGGCCGCTGTTTTCGCGCGCGTTCGAGAGCGGCGAGATGAGCGCCAACGCCGGCGGTCTCATCCGCTGGCCGGTGCTGCTGCTGATCCCGGTGGGCTTCGCGATCGTCGGGCTGCAGGCGGTCTCCGAGGTCATCAAGCGCATCGCCTTCCTGCGCGGGCTGCGGCCGGAGCCGTTCACCCCCGATCACGACAAGCACGACGACGTGCTCGTGCCCGACGACATCGCCGAGCGCGGCGAGCCCCAGGGGGCACGCTGAGATGGTCGCGTTCATCGCCGAGAACTTCGTCCCGCTGATGTTCGCGGGGCTGCTGTTCTTCCTGCTCACCGGCATCCCGGTGGCCTTCGGCCTCGCGGCCACCGGGCTCTTCTTCGGCTTCGTCGGCATCGAGGTCGGGCTCTTCGGCGCCAACATGTTCCAGGCGCTGCCGCTGCGCGTGTTCGGGATCATCCAGAACGACACGCTGCTGGCGATCCCGTTCTTCACGTTCATGGGCATCATCCTCGAGCGTTCCGGCATGGCCGAGGACCTGCTCGAGACCGTCGGCCAGGTCTTCGGCCCGCTGCGCGGCGGCCTTGCGGTGGCGGTGATCCTCGTCGGCGCGCTGCTCGCCGCCACCACCGGCGTGGTCGCCGCGGCGGTGATCTCGATGGGGCTGATCTCGCTGCCCATCATGCTGCGCTACGGCTACAACCGCACCATCGCCACCGGCACGATCACGGCCAGCGGCACGCTGGCGCAGGCGATCCCGCCGTCGCTGGTGCTCATCGTGCTGGCCGACCAGCTCGGCCGCTCGGTCGGCGACATGTACGCCGGCGCGCTGGTGCCGGGCCTGATGCTCGTCGGGCTCTACCTGGCCTTCGTCGCGGTGGTCGCCGTCGTGCGCCCGGCGTGGGTCCCGGCGCTGCCGATGGAGGCGCGCATCTACCGCGAGCCTAGCGGATCCAGCGGCCACCGCTCGCTGCTCGCGCTGCTGACCGTCTGCGGCGCCGCGGGCTGGGCCTGGTCGCAGGTGCACGAGGGGATCATCAACCCGATGGTCGGCCGCGAGCGGCCCGCACCGGGCGACGAGGTCTTCATCCTGTCGATGACGGTCGCCGCGTTCCTGGCGCTCGGCCTCGCGATCGTCAACCACGTGCTCAAGCTCGGGTTGCTGTCGCGGCTCGCGGAGCGCTTCACCTTCGTGCTGATCCCGCCGCTGGTGCTGATCTTCCTCGTCCTCGGCACCATCTTCCTCGGCCTGGCGACGCCCACCGAGGGCGGCGCGATGGGCGCCCTCGGTGCTCTGATCATGGCGGTCAGCCGGCGCAAGCTCAACCTGAAGCTGATGGTGCAGGCACTCGACAGCACGGCGCGGCTGTCGACCTTCGTGCTGTTCATCCTGATCGGCTCGACGGTGTTCAGCTTCACGTTCAACGCGGCCGACGGCCACATCTGGGTCGAGCACCTGTTCGACAACCTGCCCGGCGGCGCGATGGGCTTCCTGATCGTCGTGAACCTGCTGGTGTTCGTGCTCGGCATGTTCATCGACTTCTTCGAGATCGCCTTCATCGTCGTGCCGATGCTGGCGCCGGTGGCGGCGAAGACGCTGCCCGAGCTGCTGCCGGCCGGCGTCGACCCCGATTACGCGCTGATCTGGTTCGGCGTCCTGCTGGCGATGAACCTGCAGACCTCGTTCCTTACGCCGCCGTTCGGCTTCGCGCTGTTCTACCTGCGCAGCGTCGCGGCCAAGAAGGACTACAAGGACCGCATCACCGGCGAGCTGATCCCGGCCGTCACCACGCCGCAGATCTACAAGGGGTCGATCGCGTTCATCGCGCTGCAGTTCGCGATGGTGGTCGCGATCATGCTCAACCCGAACCTGGTGCTGGGCGGCCTCGACAAGCCGCCGCCGGTCGACGAATCGTCGGTGCTCGAGCAGCTCCAGCAGGGCCGCGAGGCGCTCGAGCAGATGAGCGCGCCGCAGGAGCAGTCGGCCGAGCCCGATCCGATGCGCGACCTGCTCGACGCCGTCAAGCAGCAGCCCGGGGCGCCGGCGAGCGCCGGCAACTGAGCGCACGCGGCGGACGCGGCATCCGCGCCGCCACGGTCAGGCCGCGCCCGCGCCGGGCGGCCCGTCGCGCACGGCGACACCGCACAAAGAAAAGGGCCCCGCGCTGCGGGGCCCTTGGGATTCAACCGTGCGCGACCGGCGCCTGCGCGCCGGCGGCGATCACAGACGCTGGGTCTGCATGAAGTCGTCGAACGTCGCCTCGGAGAAACGGAACCACAGGTTCGCGTCGCGGCGGAACGTCATGTAGTCGTCGTGGATCTTCTTGAAGGCCGGGTTCTTGCCACCGATGTCGGCATAGACGTCCTGCGACGCCTTGAACGCGGCATCCATCACGTCCTTCGGGAAACGGAACAGCTTGGTGCCGGATGCGACCAGCTTCTTCAGCGCGGCGGGGTTGCGCGCGTCGTAGCGGGCCTGCATCACCGTCGCGGCGTGCACCGCGGCATTCTCGATGATCGCCTTGTTCTCGGCGGACAGCTCGTTGTAGGCGGCGCTGTTGACCCAGAACTCGAGGCCGGCGCCGCCTTCCCAGAATCCGGGGTAGGCGTAGTTCGGCGCGACCTTGCTCAGGCCCAGCTTCTCGTCGTCGTACGGGCCGACCCACTCGGCGGCGTCGATGGTGCCCTTCTCGAGCGCCTGGTAGATCTCGCCGCCGGGGATCATCTGCGGCACGGCGCCGATGCGCTCCATGATGCGGCCGCCGAAGCCGCCGATGCGCATCTTCTGGCCCTTCAGGTCGTCGAGCGACTTGATCTCCTTGCGCCAGAAGCCGCCCATCTGGGCGCCCGTGTTGCCGCCGATGAAGTTGATGATGTTGAACTGCGCGTAGAACTCGCGCATCAGCTTCTCGCCGTTGCCCTCGACCATCCAGCCGTTGATCTGGCGCGAGTTCAGGCCGAACGGCACCGCGGTGCCGAATGCGAAGGCCTCGTTCTTGCCGACGAAGTAGTACGGCGCCGTGTGGCACATCTCGACGGTGCGGTTGCGCACCGCGTCGTCGACGCCGAAGGCCGGCACGATCTCGCCGGGCGCGGCGACCGTGATCTGGAACTTGCCGCCGGTCATGTCGCCGACGGCCTTGGCGAAGGTATCGGCCGCGCCGAAGATCGTGTCGAGCGACTTCGGGAAGCTCGACGCGAGGCGCCAGCGGATGTTGGCCTGGGCATGGACGGCAGGCGCGATGCCGGCGGCGAGCACGCCGGCGATGCCGGCGCCGCGCACGAAGGAACGACGTTCCATGATGGTCTCTCCTGACGGGGTGTCCCGAAAACGGTGCGGGATTCTAGGAGGGGGCCAAAACCCTTCTCGCGCGGGTTTTCCCGTTCGGCGCGACCCCGACTTGAGGGGGCGCGGACGCCGCGCGGTCAGTCGCCGGCGAGCTTCATGCGCGAGACCAGCACCGACCCGGTGGTGCGGCTGCCCTGCGTATACGCGTCGGCGCCGACGGCCGCGATGTCGCGCAGCATCTGCTTCAGGTTGCCGGCGATCGTGACCTCGTGCACCGGGAACGCGATGCGGCCGCCCTCGACCCAGAAGCCGGCCGCGCCGCGCGAGTAGTCGCCGGTGACGGCGTTGACCCCCTGCCCCATCAGCTCGGTGACGAACAGTCCGCGGTCCAGGCGGCGGAGCATCGCGTCGAGGTCGTCGCCGGGCCGGGTCAGCCGGCTGGTCAGCACCAGGTTCTGCGCCCCGCCGGCATGGCCGGTGGTGCGCATCCCGAGCTTGCGCGCCGAGTAGCTCGAGAGGAAGTAGCCCTGCACCACGCCGCCGTCGACGACGGTGCGGGGCCGCGTGTGCACGCCCTCGTCGTCGAAAGGCGCGCTGCCCTTGCCCTTCGGCACGTGCGGATCCTCGCGCAGGTCCAGGTGATCGGCGAGCACCGCCTGGCCCAGCGAATCGACGAGGAAGCTCGCCTTGCGGTAGAGCGCGCCACCGGAGACGGCGCCGACGAACGAGCCGACGAGCCCGGACGCGACCGGCGCCTCGAACAGCACCGGCACCTCGCCGGTCGGCACGCGGCGCGACTTCAGGCGCGCGAGCGCGCGCTCGGCGGCGTACCGCCCGACGGCCTCGGGCGCGGCGAGCTCGGACGGATCGCGCATCGACGAGTACCAGGCGTCGCGCTGCATGTCGCGCCCGCGCCCCGCGATCGGCGACACCGACAGGTAGTGCCGCGAACTGGCGTATCCGCCGCGGAAGCCGCGCGAGTTGCCAGCCTGGAAGTGCGACTGCTGCGCCGAGACGCCGGCTCCCTCGCTGTTGGCGATGCGGCGGTCGACGCCGAGCGCGGCGGCCTCGCAGCGACGAGCGATCTCGGCCGCCGCGGCGGCGTCGACGGCCCAGGGGTGGAACAGGTCCAGGTCGCGCGACGCCTCGTCCGGCGTCGCCAGGTCGTCGGCATCGGGCAGCCCGGCGGCCGGGTCCTCGGCGGTGAAGCGCGCGATGTCGTAGGCCGCCTGGACGGTGCGGCGGATCGCGGCCGGCGAGAAGTCGGAGGTGCTCGCATTGCCCCGTCGCCGCCCCAGGTAGACCGTGACGCCGAGGCTCTTGTCGCGGTTGCGCTCGACGTTCTCGAGCTGCCCCAGCCGCACCGACACCGACAGCCCCGTGCCTTCCGACACCTCGACACCGGCATCGCTGGCGCCGAGCTCGCGCGCGATGCGCAGCGTGTCGTCGACCATCTCCCGGAACTGCTCGGGGCGGTACGCAAAACCTTCTTCGGCGCGGTCGGCGGGCATGTCGGGCTCGTGATCGGGGTGCGCCACAATCATATCGGCCGCTTACAGGCCCCCTTCCCGCCTCCGACCCGCATGACCCGACGCGCAGCCCCGCACCGCGGCATCGACGCCCACTACGGCGACGCCGACGACGGCGCGCGACCGAGCAAGACGAAGCTCAAGGAGCATTCGCACGCGCTGCAGGCGCTCGGCGCCCAGCTCGCCGCGCTGCCTGCCGAACGGCTGGCGGCCGTCGAGATGCCCGACGACCTGCGTGCCGCCATCGACGAATGGCGGCAGACCCGATCGCACGAGGGCCGCCGCCGGCAGATGCAGTACATCGGCAAGCTGATGCGCCACGTCGACGAGGCCCCGTTGCGCGAGGCGGTCGCCGCCGCGGCGCTGGGCGGCGCGATCGACGCGCTGCGGCTGCACGATACCGAACGCTGGCGCGACGAACTGATCGCCGACGACGCCGCGCTGGCGCGCTGGCTCGAGGCGCACCCGGCCACCGACGCGCAGCGGCTGCGCAGCCTCGTGCGCGCCGCACGCCGCGACGCGGCCGGCCTCGCACCCGAGGACCGCAAGCCGCGCAGCGTGCGCGAGCTGTTCCTCTTCCTGAAGCCCCACCTCGGCCGCGACCCGGCCGCCACGCCATGAACGACCACGACCCCGTCCGCATCGGCCTCGTCTCGGTGAGCGACCGCGCGTCGGCCGGCATCTACGAGGACAAGGGCATCCCCGCGCTGAAGGACTGGCTGATCCGCGCGCTGCGCAACCCGGTCGACTGGGAGACCCGGCTCGTCGCCGACGAGCAGGAGCAGATCAGCCGGGCGCTGGTCGAGCTGGTCGACGAGCGCGGCTGCGACCTCGTGCTGACCACCGGCGGCACCGGGCCCGCGCCGCGCGACGTCACGCCCGAGGCGACGCTGGCGATCGCCGACAAGGTGATGCCCGGCTTCGGCGAGCAGATGCGCCAGATCAGCCTGCGCTTCGTCCCCACCGCCATCCTCAGCCGGCAGGTCGCGGTGATCCGCGGCAAGACGCTGATCGTCAACCTGCCGGGGCAACCGAAGTCGATCGCCGAGACCCTCGAGGGCCTCCCGCAGGCGGTGCCGCCTGCGCCCGGCATCTTCACCGCGGTGCCCTACTGCATCGACCTCATCGGCGGGCCCTACCTCGAGACCGACGAGGCGGTGTGCAAGGCCTGGCGCCCGAAGACCGCGGTGCGTCCGCCGCGCGCCGCTTGACCACGGTGCGCGCGACGCCGCATCGGGCGGCGGCGCTCAGGCTGCGGTGACGATGGCGTAGGTCTTGGCCAGCGCCTCGAGCACCTCGAACGAGCCGCGGAAGCCGGCCGGCAAGTACAGCGCCACGCCCGGGCCGGCCTCCTCGAAGCCGCCCGCTGCCGAATGCACCCGGCAGCGGCCGGAAAGCACGGTGAAGAGCTCGTGCTCGCCCGGTGCCATCTCGATGCGCCAGTGGCCGGGCTCGCAGTGCCAGACGCCGCACCACAGCGTCGAGGCGCCGAGCGCGGCCTCGACGACGTTCCAGGTGCAGCGGCGCGGGTTGCCGGCGATCAGCCGCTCGGGGCGCGGGTGGTCGACCTCGGGATCGCCGGGCATCGCGGCGCCGAGCTTGAGCAGGGACGAGGGGGTCATCGCGGGCCGTGGCGGTCGGGGTCAGAACGCGCCGGTGAACAGCAGCGCGATGCACGACGCGAAGCCGAGCATCCAGACGATGCTGCGCCCGAGGTCGCGGTCGGCGAGATAGAGCGCGATGTAGGCGACGCGCAGCGCGATGAAGGCCACCGCGAGCGCATCGACCAGGCCTTGCCGCCCGCCGGTGACGTGCGCGACGATGACCGCGCCGACGAAGAACGGCAGCGCCTCGAAGCTGTTGGCCTGCGCGGCGTTGGCGCGCGCCCGGAAGCCGGTCTGTCGGGCCAGCCAGGCGCGCGGGTCGTGGTTGTCGTAGCCGCCCTCCGAGCGCGGCACGCCGAACATGCCCGACTTGGCGATGCCGGCGCAGACGATGGGCAGCAGCGCCGCCACGAGGATGCAGGCGTAGGCCAGGGTCATGCGGAACTTCGGTCTTCGGTCTTCGGGGGGACGGGGGTCGCGTCGAGCGGGGGGCCGCACGCGGCGGGTCAGCGGCGGTCGACGAGCGCGTGCGCGATGGTACCGAGGTCGACGTGCTCGAGTTCGCTGCCCGCGGGCACGCCGCGCGCCAGCCGGGTGACCTTGAGCCCCCGCGCGCGCAGTGCCCCGGCCAGCGCATGCGCGGTCGCCTCGCCTTCGGCGCTGAAGCCGGTGGCCAGGATCACCTCGTCGACGCTGCCGTCGGTCGCCCGCTCGAGCAGCGGCGCGACGCCGATGTCGTGCACGCCGATGCCGTCGAGCGGCGACAGCCGCCCCATCAGGACGAAGTACAGCCCTCGGTAGCTGCCGGTGCGCTCGATCGCCGCCTGGTCGGCGGGTGTCTCGACGACGCAGAGCTGGCGGGCATCGCGGGCCGGGTCGAGGCAGGTGGCGCAGACCGTGTCGGCGGTGAAGGTGTGGCAGCGCACGCAGTGGTGCACGCCTTCGGCGGCCTGCTCGAGCGCCGCGGCCAGCCGGCGCGCCCCGTCGCGGTCGCGCTGCAGCAGGTGGAAGGCCATGCGCTGCGCCGACTTGACGCCGACGCCCGGCAGGCGCCGCAGCGCCTCGACCAAGGCGTCGAGCAGCGGCTCGGCCCCCGCCATCAGAACGGGAACTTCATGCCCGGCGGCATCGGCAGACCGGCGGTCAGCTTGCCCATCTTCTCGGCGCTGACCTCCTCGGCGCGACGCAGGCCGTCGTTGAAGGCGGCCGCGACGAGATCCTCGAGCATGTCCTTGTCGTCGGCGAGCAGGCTGGGATCGATGGTGACGCGGCGCACGTCGTGCTTGCAGGTCATCACGACCTTCACCAGCCCTGCGCCCGACTGGCCCTCGACCTCGGTCTGCGCCAGCTCGTCCTGGGCGCGCTTGAGGTTCTCCTGCATCTGCTGCGCCTGCTTCATCAGGCCGGCGAGCTGGTTCTTCATCATGGGACGGTCCTTTCGGGGTCGCGGGAGCGGCGGTCGGGGTCAGAGCGGGCGGATCGACCCGGGCACGAGGCGCGCGGTCGGAAACTGGCCGAGCAGCATGCGCACGAGGGGATCCTCGCGCACCGCGGCCTCGGCCTCGCGCTGGCGGCGCGCGCGCGCCTCGGCGTCGCGCCGCGCGGGCGAGTCCGACGGCACGCCGGCCTCGAGCTCGAGCTGCACCGTGGCGCCGAGGGTTCCCTGCAGCGCCTGCACGAGCCGGTCGCGCAGCAGCGGCGAGCGCAGCGAGTCGCGCTCGACGACGAGATGCCAGCGCGGCGGCGCTCCCGTCTCGTCGACCGCGCGCAGCCCGGCCTGCCAGGCGAGCTCGCGCACGAGCGCGGCGATCGCGCCGGCGGCGACCAGGCGGCCGACAACGCCGGCCCAGCGGTCGCCCAGATCGGCCGGGATGGACACGACATCCTCGGCGCCGTCGTCGACCGCCGTGGCCGCCGGCGCCACCACCGCGGTCGCGCCGGCCGGAGCGCGCAGCGGCCGCGCACGAGGCGCGGCGGCCGAGGGCGTCGCGGCGGCGTCGTCCGGAGGCACGTCGTCGAGCCACGGCGGCGGCTCGTCGGTGCGGCGCGGCGCGGCCGGTGCTGCCGCGGGCGACGCGGCGGGAGGCTCAGGCGTCGGCGCGGCGGACGCCGCGGCCTCGGGCACCGCGGGAGGCGATGCGCCGGCCGCCGCCGCCGGCGGGAAGGCCAGGAAGCGCAGCAGCACCATCGTCAGCGCCGCGTGCTCGTCGCCGAGCAGCGAGAGCTCGCCGCGCCCGTGCACGACGATGCCGTACAGCAGCTGCGTCTCGTCGGGCGCAAGCCGCGGCGCGAGCCGCCGCGCGTCGGCGGTGTCTGGGTCAGTCGCGTCGAGCGCGCCCGGCACCGCCTGCTCGATCGCCATGCCCTGCAGCAGCGCCGCGATCTCGTCGGCGGTGGCAACGGCCGACGTGCCCTGCGCGCGCAACGCGTCGACGGCCGACAGCAGTCCGGCGCCGTCGCGCTGCGCCAGCGCCTCGACCAGCCGTGCCGCGTGGCCGCGGTCGACCGCCCCCAGCATGGCGCGCACGACGGCCTCGTCGACGCGCCCGCCACCGTAGGCGATGGCCTGGTCGGTGAGCGAGAGCGCGTCGCGCATCGAGCCCCGCGCCGCGCGCGCCAGCAGCCGCAGCGCACCGTCGTCCGACGGCACGCCCTCGGCCGCGAGCACGTGCCGCAGATGCTCGCGCACCGTCTCGGGCGCCATCGGCCGCAGGTTGAACTGCAGGCAGCGGCTCAGGACCGTCGGCAGCATCTTCTCGGGGTCGGTCGTCGCGAGCACGAACTTCAGGTACTCGGGCGGCTCCTCGAGCGTCTTGAGCAGCGCGTTGAAGGCGTCCTTCGTGAGCTGGTGCGCCTCGTCGATCATGAAGACCTTGTAGCGGCCGACGCCGGGCTTGTACGCGGCACGTTCGATCAGGTCGCGCACCTCGTCGATGCTGCGGTTGCTCGCCGCGTCGAGCTCGATGTAGTCGATGAAGCGGTCGGCGTCGATCTCGGTGCAGGCGGCGCAGACGCCGCAGGGCTCGGCGGTCACGCCGCCGCGCCCGTCGGGCCCGGTGCAGTTGAGGCTCTTGGCGAGGATGCGCGAGACGGTGGTCTTGCCGATGCCCCGCGTGCCGGTGAACAGGTAGGCATGGTGCAGCCGGCCCGACGAGAGCGCGTTCGACAGCGCGCGCACCACGTGCTCCTGGCCCGCCATCTCCGCGAAGCGGCGCGGCCGGTATTTGCGGGCGAGCACGAGGTAGCTCATCGCGGGCATTCTACGGGGCGCCCCCTGCGGCCCCCCGATCGGCGGACCGCCCCGCACGGCCGCCGATAATGCCCCGCATGACGCCGCCCGCGCCCGCCCCGGACACCCCGCTGACCTACGGCGACGCCGGCGTCGCCTACGACCTGATCGACCCGCTGAAGGTCGCCGCGCAGCGCGCGGCGGCGGCCACCGGGGCGCAGCTCGGCGCGCACGGCTTCGCCGAAGTCGCGGCCTCGCGCGGCGAGTCTGCCTACGTGGTCGACGTCGGCCCGTTCCTGCTCGCCAGCATCGTCGAGTGCCTGGGCAGCAAGGCGCTGGTCGCCGACGAGATGCAGCGCCTGACCGGCCGCTCCTTCTACGACGCGATCGCGCAGGACACGATCGCCATGGCGGTCAACGACCTCGTCACCGTCGGCGCGACGCCGCTCGTCGTGCAGGCCTACTGGGCGGCCGGCGGCAGCGACTGGTTCGCCGACGCGGCGCGCGCCAGCGCGCTGGTCGACGGCTGGCGTCGCGCCTGCGAGCGCTGCGGCGTGGCCTGGGGCGGGGGCGAGACGCCGGCCCTGGCCGGCATCGTCGAGGCCGGGCGCATCGACCTCGCGGCCTCGTGCACCGGCATCGTGAGCCCGAAGTCGCGACTGAGCGTCGGCGACGCGCTCGGCCCGGGCGACGCGATCGTGCTGCTCGGCTCGAGCGGCATCCATGCCAACGGGCTGAGCCTGGCGCGCAAGCTCGTCGACCGACTGCCCGACGGCTACCTGACGCTGCTGCCCGACGGCACCCGGTACGGCGAGGCGCTGCTCGCGCCGACCGTGCTCTACGCGCCGGTGACCGAGGCGCTGGCGCGCGCCGGTGTCGAGGTGCACTATGCCGCCAACGTCACCGGGCACGGCTGGCGCAAGCTGCTGCGCCACCCGAAGACGCTCGGCTACCGCGTGCACGCGGTGCCGCCGGTGCCCCCCGTGCTCGACTTCATCCGCCGGCACGCGCGGCTCGACGACGCCGAAGCCTATGGCACGTTCAACATGGGCGCGGGCTTTGCGCTCTTCGTCGCCGCGGCCGACGCCGAGCGCGCGGCTGCGGTCGCGCGCGGGCAAGGCGTTTCCGCCTGGGTCGCGGGCCAGGTCGAGGCCGGGCCCCGGCGCCTCGTCGTCGAGCCGCTGGGCCTGGTCTTCGAGGGCGACTCGCTGCAACTGCGCTGAGCGCCGGCGCGCCGTCGGCGCGGCGGGCCGATCGACGATGCGGTGACGGTGCAGCAACGCCCGCGCGTCAGCCGTCGGCCTGGCAGGCCCTCCGGCCCTCGCCAGCCACTCGCGAACACGCAGGCGCTCGCCCGGTGCGGGCTCAGCGCCGCCTTCGACGCTCCGAGCGTCTGCGTCGCTCGAGGTGGATCAGCACCGCCCATCCCCAGTACACCACCAGGTAGGCCGAGACCCCGAGCACGAGTCCCGCCAGCGGAAAGCCTGCCAGCAGCGCTGGGCCCCACGAGGCCACCTGCTCCCAGATCGCCCCTGGCCACGACGTCGGCTCCGACCATTGCCAGGCCACCGGCTGCGGCGAAACCACTCCGGCGTCGGCACGCGGGACGACGAAGGACCCGAGCAGCGCCGCCAGCGCCCAGATCGGCGCCATCGTGAACGGGTTCGTCAGCCAGGTGGCCGCCGCGGCGGCCGCCACGTTCGCCCGGAGCAGGACCGCGGCGAGCATCGCGGCCGGCATCTGCAGCGGAATCGGGAAGACGCCGATGCCGATGCCGAGCGCCACGCCCAGCGCGACGCCGCGCCGATGCAGCACCCACAGGCGGGGATGCTCGTGCAGGTAGTGGCTCAGCCAGCCGAAGCCTCGGGTCTGCTCGAGCGTCCGGGCGGTCGGGAACCAACGGCGCAAGCGCTTCTTGAATTCGGCCATGGGCCCTCGACGGGGAGTGCGCATTCTCGGGCAACGACGGAGGGCCGGCGACGCCGACACGCGTCCGGTCGCCGTGGCGGGACTTGACGCAGGGCAATCCACCGCGACGGGTGGGCCGCTCCAATGCCGGCGATGGGCCGGGATGTCGACGTCGAACGCTTCTCGCAGCGCGATTTCGCGCGCTTCGGCGAGCGCCTGCGCGCCGAGACCGAGCTGCTCCACGACCTCGTCGAGCAGGGCGCGATCTCGTCGCACGCGCCGGTGGCGGGCCTCGAGCTCGAGGGCTGGCTGGTCGACGGCCAGGGGCGACCGGCGCCGCGCAATGCCGAGCTGCTGGCCGCGCTCGGCTCGCCCGACGTCGTCACCGAGCTGGGGCGATTCAACTTCGAGCTGAACGTGCCGCCGCGGGCCGTGGCGGGCGACGGGCTGGCGCGACTCGGTGCCGATCTCGACGCGCTCTGGCAGCGCTGTCGCGACGCCGCGCGGGCCCTCGGGATGCAGGCGGTGGCGATCGGCATCCTGCCCACCGTCACCGACGCCGACCTGACGCTGGCCAACCTGTCCGACCGTGCGCGCTACCGCGCGCTCAACACGCAGGTGCAGCGGCAGCGCCACGGCCGGCCGACCCGGCTCGAGATCGAGGTCGCGGAGCAGCCGCCGCTGGTCTGCGAGCATCGCGACGTGATGCTCGAGTCGGCAGCGACCTCGTTCCAGGTCCACCTGCAGTTGCCGGCAGCGCTCGCGGTGCGCGGCTACAACGCCGCGCTGGTCGCGTCGGCGCCGCTGCTGGCGGCCTGCGGCAACTCGCCGCTGCTCTTCGGGCGACGGCTGTGGCAGGAGACGCGGATCCCGCTGTTCGAGCAGGCGCTGGGCATCGGCAGCCGCGAGGACGGCGCGCACCCCCCGGTCGCGCGCGTCGGCTTCGGCTCGGGCTACGCGGGCTGGTCCCTCGTCGAGTGCTTCCGCGAGAACCTCGAGCGGTTCGAGCCGATGCTGCCGCTGGCGCTCTCGGAGCCGCCCGAGCGGCTGCCGCACCTGCGCCTGCACAACGGCACGATCTGGCGCTGGAACCGCCCGCTGGTCGGCTTCGACGACGACGGCCGGGTGCACCTGCGCGTCGAGCACCGCCCGCTGCCGGCCGGCCCGACCGTGGCCGACCTGATGGCCGAGCTCGCCTTCGCCATCGGCCTCGTGGCTGCATTGGCCACCGACGAGACGCCGCCCGAGGCCCGGCTGCCGTTCGATTCCGCGGCGGCATCGTTCCACGCCGCCGCCCGGGAAGGGCTCGACGCGACGCTGCGCTGGATCGACGGCCGCGACTGGCACGGCGCGGCGCTCGTCTCGCGGCTGCTCGAGCCGGCAGCCGACGGCCTGGCGCGGCTGGGCGTCGATGCCGCGTTCGCGGCGCGCAGCCTGCGCCTGATCGAGGCGCGCGTGGCGAGCCGACGCACCGGTGCGCGCTGGCAGGTCATGGCGCTCGACCGGCGCCGGGGCGACCTGGCCGCGATGACGCTCGACTACGCCGCGCGGCAGGCCGAGGGCGCGCCGGTGCACGAGTGGCGCTAGCCGCGGCGCAGCGGCCGGTCGGCTACACTGCTCGGCGACGGGCCTCCCCGCATGGAAGCGCGCCCAACCGGGTCAGGTGGGGAACCAAGCAGCCCTAAGCGTTGCGACCAGTGCCGGGGGTAAGGCTCGTCACCCCGGTCCGCGGGACACGGCGGAAGCGCCTTCAGCCGCCAGCCTGACGAAAGGCCATCACGGCCTGGTTGCGCAGGGTCCGCAGCAGCGACAGCTCGCGTTCGCCGAGCGCCGGATGCCCGGCACGGGCACTGTCGGCGTAGATCAGCGCGAACGGCGTGCCGCGCGTGCACAGCGGCAGCAGCAGGAACGACGGCGCATTCACCGCGCGGCGGTACCAGTCGGGCAGCCGCGCGGCGATGTTGGCGGCACGGCTGTCGGCGATCAGCGTGTCCACGCCCTTCGCGCAGACGGCGCCGAACAGGTCGGACGCACCGGCGGCGATGCGAAAGCGCGTCGCGACCGTCTCGGCATCGGCACCGTACCCGAAGCGGCCGGCGATCACGCCGCTCTTCGCATCGCGCAGGCAGAAGACGACACGCCGGAAGCCGAGGCCGCGGTACATGGTCTCGAGCACCATGCGCAGCACCTCGTTGAGCCTGAACTCGTCGGCGGCCATCGTGTTCGTGATGTCCTGGATGCCGGCAGCCAGCATCGCGGCCGACTCGGCGGCCGAAGGCGCGTCCGCGTCGAGCTCCGCGGTCGGCGCCTCCGCCGTGCCGCACGTCGCTTCGGCCGTCGCCGCAGCGGCCGCCCCGCCCTCGGCGCGCACCGGCGCGACGCCGAGCAGCCGCCGCGCGGTGGCGCCGCCGGCGAGGCCGAGCGCGGGCGCCAGCTCGGCCAGCTTGCGGCGCGCGGCTT
>JALORQ010000141.1 GCA_025458805.1 Rubrivivax sp. | reverse complement strand
TGGGCTGGGACGAGCTGATGGAGACGCTGAAGAAGCGCTTCGAGGAGCAGAAGGAACGCCACGAGGGCGGCAACCGGATGATCGGCACCGGCGGCACCAGCCCGTTCGGCGCCTGGGGCTACAACCCGCAGGGCATCCGCATCGGGCAGGACAAGGGCCGCAACCGCAGCGCGGTGAAGGTGTGGGACCAGCGCGCCTACAAGGACTACGACGACACCCGGGAACTCGGCACGCGCAACATCAAGGTGGCGCTGCGCAGGCTGCGCCGCTTCGCGCGCGAGGGTGCGGAAGTGGAGCTCGACCTCGACGACACGATCCACGCCACCGCGGCCAATGCCGGGATGCTCGACATCCGGATGGTGCCCGAGCGCCACAACAAGGTGAAGGTGCTGCTGCTGATGGACGTCGGCGGCACGATGGACGAGCACGTGCACCGCGTCGAGGAGCTCTTCAGCGCCTGCAAGAGCGAGTTCAAGCACCTCGACTTCTACTACTTCCACAACTGCGTCTACGACTTCGTCTGGAAGAACAACCGGCGGCGCTTCAGCGAGAAGTTCGCGACCTGGGACCTGATCCGCAAGTACAACAAGGACTACAAGCTCGTCTTCGTCGGCGACGCGACGATGAGCCCGTACGAGATCCTGCAGCCCGGCGGCAGCGTCGAGTACAACAACGAGGAACCCGGCGCCGAGTGGCTGCAGCGGCTCACGAACGCCTTCCCCAAGTACGCCTGGATCAACCCCGAGCCGCAGGGCGTCTGGGGCTACCGGCAGAGCATCGCGATCGTGCAGCAGCTGACGAACCAGCGCATGTTTCCGCTCACGCTCGCCGGCCTCGAAGGGGCGATGAGGCTGCTCGGCAAATGAACTGGCGGCGGGCGGCGGCCGCGCTGTCGCTGCTGGCGGTGCTGTGGCTCGGAGGCTGTGCGTCCTGGCCGACGCCGGCCGCGGACGCGTCGGCACCGACCGCCGGTCCGGCGCCCTACGCGCTGCGCATCGACGCGCCGGACGACCTGCGGTCGCTGCTCGGACGGCACCTCGACATCGCGCGACTGATCGCGATGGGGGACGCCGGCGAGGTCGACGAGCCCGAGTGGCAGCGCCTGATCGACGCCGCGCCGGCGCAGGCGCGCGCGCTGCTCGAGACCGAGGGCTACTTCGCCGCGCGCGTCGAGGCCCGACGCGCGCCGCCCCCCGCGCCCGACCAGCTGCCGCTCATCGTCGTTGCCGTCGACGCCGGCGCGCGCACGACGGTGGCGCGCTTCGCGCTAGAGGTGCAGGGCGACCTCGAGCGCGCGGCCGCCGCCGGCGACGCCGAGGCGGTGCAGACGCTGGCCGACCTGGACGGCTCCTGGTCCCTGCCGGTCGGAAGCACCTGGCGCAACGAGGACTGGGCCGCCGCGAAGGGCCGTCTGCTCGCGCGGCTGCGTGCCGCCGGGTACGCCGCCGCGACCTGGTCCGGCACCGCGGCCGACATCGATGCCGCGCGCGCCACGGCCCGTCTGTTCCTCGTCGCCGACAGCGGGCCGCTGTTCCGCTTCGGCGACCTGCGCATCGACGGCCTGGTGGCGCACGACGAGCAGACGGTGCGCAACCTCGCCGGCCTCGACCCCGGGGTGCCGCTGACCGAGCAGCGTCTCGTCGACTACCAGGAGCGACTGCAGCTCGCCGGCCTGTTCGAGGCCGCCACCGTGACGCTCGACCCGGACCCTGCCCACGCGGCGGCCGCCCGGGTCGACGTCTCGCTGCGCGAGGCGCCGCTTCAGGTCTGGACGCTGGCCGTCGGCATCAGCGCCAACAACGGGCCGCGCACCACGGTCGAGCACCTGTACCGCCGCGTCTTCGGCGAGGCGCTCGTCTCGCGCAACAAGGTCGAGATCGCCGAGCTGCGACAGGCCTGGGAGGGCGACCTGTCGACCCATCCGGGCCCGCGACAGTACCGCTGGGTGCTCGGCGGCGCGGTCGAGCGGCTCGAGACCGACGCCGACGTGGTGCTGTCGCAGCGCGTGCGCGCCGGTCGCGAGCGCACCAACACGCGCATCGAGCGCTCCGCGTTCGTCGAGGCCGAGCGCTCGTCGCGCACCACCGCCGTCAGCGAGGTCGACACGACCGCGGTGAGCGGCAACGTCCAGGGCGTCTGGCGGCGCGTCGACAGCGTGCTGCTGCCGACCGAGGGCTACACGATGTCGCTGCAGGCCGGCCTCGGGCGCGCGCAGGGCAGCGACACGACGCCGGGGCCGTTCTCGCGCCTGTACGGCCGGCTGACCGGCTTTCTGCCCCTGGGTCAGGCCTGGTACGGCCAGGCACGCATCGAGGCCGGCCAGGTGTTCAAGCGCGAGGACCTCCCGATCCCGGACTCGCAGCTGTTCCGCGCCGGCGGCGCCGACTCCGTGCGCGGTTACGACTACCGGAGCTTGGGGCCGATCGTCGACGGCGCGGTGGCCGGTGGCGAGTCGCTGTTCACGACCAGCCTCGAGCTGGCGCGGCCGATCTCGGCGCGCATGCCGTCGGTCTGGGGTGCCGTGTTCGTCGACGCCGGCAACGCCGCACGCCGCTTCGACGAGCTGGATCCGCTGATCGGCGTGGGCACCGGGGTGCGCTGGCGCAGCCCCGTCGGCCCGCTGCGCATCGACTGGGCCTGGTCACCCGAGCTCCGCCAGGGCCGGCTGCACGTCAGCGTCGCCGTCGCGTTGTAGCCGGCCTGCATGGACCCGACCGCGCCTGTCCCCACGCCCCGGCTGCGCCCGGCCTGGCTGCGCCTGCTCGGCCCGCTCGGCTGGGTGCTGGGCTGGTTCGCGCTCGTCGCGGCGCTGGCCGTCGCGGGCCTGGCCTGGCTCGCACGCAGCGACGAGGGCAGCCGCTGGCTGATGACGCACCTGCCCGGCATCGAGACACGCGGCTGGCAGGGCGCGCTGCTCGGCAACGCCTGGTCCGCCGACCGCCTGGTCGTGCGCGTGGCCGGCGTCGAGGTCGCGATCGACGCGCTGGTCGCCAGCGGCCTGCGCTTCCACTGGCGCCCCGATGCCGCGCGCTGGCTGGCGATCGAGGCCGACCGGCTGGCGGCGGCCCAGGTCGCGGTGTCGCTGTACGGTCCGCCGTCGACGTCGCCGCCCGCGTCGCCCGGTTCGATCGGCGCGCCGCTGTCGGTCGAGGTGCAGTCGCTGCGCATCGGGCGCCTGCGCATCGTCGACCTGCCGCCGTTCGAGCAGGTGACCGCGCGCGCCGCCTTCGGCGCGATCGATGCGGACGGCCGCGCGACGCACCGGCTGCAGCGCCTCGCGTTCGCCTGGGACCGGCTGCGGCTCGACGGCGACGCGTCGATCGGCAGCGGCGCTCCGCTGCCGCTGGTCGTCGATGCGCGTATCGTGCCGAACGACGGCGCCGCCGACGCGTTCGACTGGCACGCCGATGCGCGCGTGCGCGGGCCCCTCGCGCGCCTCGAGATCGACGCCACGCTGCGCGCCGCCGCGCCGGACACGCCCGGCGCGCCGAGCGCCGACGTACGCGCGACGATCGAGCCCTTCGCGGCCTGGCCGGTCGCCGCGCTGGCGGCCGAGACGCGCGCGCTCGACCTCGCCGCGCTCGCGCGCGGCGCGCCGCGCACCAGCCTGCAAGGCCGCATCGACGTGCGCAGCGCCTCGGCACAAGAGCCGGTCGAGGCCGTCGTGCAGCTCGAGAACGCCCGCCCCGGACGCTGGGATGCCGGGCTGCTGCCGGTGCGCCGGCTGGCGCTCGATGCACGGGGCCGGATCGACCAGCGCGACCGGGTCGTCATCGAGCGCTTCGAGGTCGACCTCGCCGGCGACCCGCGGCAGCAGGCCGCGCGCTGGCAGGGGCGCGGCCTGTGGGACGCGCAGGCGCTGGCGCTGCAGACGACGCTGGACGCGCTGCGCCCGCAGGCACTCGATGCCCGTGCGCCGGCGATGACCGTGGGCGGGCCGCTCGGGCTGACCTGGCGCGGGCTGCCCGCGCCCGACGGGGCCGCGCCGGACGGGCCGGCGTCGCTCACGCTCGAAGCGACGCTCGAAGGTCGGCTCGACGCGGCCCCACAGCCGGTGCGGCTGCAGCTGGCGGGCTCGGCCGCCGCCGGCCGCATCCGCGTGACGACCCTGCAGGCGCAGTCCGGCGCCGCGCAGGCGCAGGCCACGCTGGACGCGGTGCGCGACGCGCGCGGCGCCTGGCGCCTCCTGACCGACGGGCGGCTGCGCGACCTCGACCCGGTGGTCTGGTGGCCCGGCGAAGTGGCGGGAGCCTGGCGCCAGGGTCCGCATCGGCTGTCGGGCGACTGGCGGCTCGACCTGCAGCTGCCGCGCGACGCGGTCGCGCTGGCCCCGCCGGCGCTCGCGCAGCGCATCGCCGGCACCGGGCGCGTGCAGATCGCCGAGTCGCGACTCGCGGGGGTGCCGCTGGCCCTCGAGGCGGTGCTCGAGCAGCAGCCGCACGAACGCACGGCCCCGAGCCGGCTGCGCGCCTGGGTCGACATCGGCGGCAACCGACTCGAGGTCGAAGGCCAGGGCAATCCGCTCGGCGAAGGCGGCGCCGACCGGCTGCGGCTCGGGCTGCGCGCCGGGTCGCTCGCCGCGCTGGCGCCGCTGGCCCGGCTGCACCCGATGGCGGACGACTGGCTGCCTCGCGGCGGCAGCGCGGAGGCCGACGCCGAGGTGCGCGGCCGCTGGCCGCGGCTGGCCACCGAAGGGCAGGTCGCGATCCGTGCGCTGGCCGGCGGCCAGTACGCCGTCGAGGAGGCCGACCTGCGCTGGCAGCTCGACACCGCGACGGAGCGGCCGCTGGCCGTGCAGGCACAGGCCGCAAAGCTGAGGCTGGGCACGCAGCAGGTCACGCGGCTGAAGGCCACGCTCGAGGGCACGCCGGCCGCGCACCGCATCGAGCTGAGCGCGGCGCTGCCGCTGCAGCCGTCGCCCGCGGCCCAGCAACTGCTGGGACTCGACGCGCTCGCCGGCACCCGGGCGCTGCTGCGCGGCGAGGGCCGCTGGCGACGCGCCGCCCCGGGCGACCGCGACGGCGGGGCGACCTGGACCGGACGCATCGACAGGCTCGCCGTCGGCGCGTGGGACGGCGGAAGTCTGGACGGCCCCGTGCCGGCCGACTGGGTCGAGGCGTCCGACCTGGAAATCGAGCTGCATGCCGGCGCCGACGGTGGCATCGACCGCCTCGTCGCTGCGCCCGGCCGGCTCAAGCTGGCCGAAGCGCTGCTGCTGCGCTGGGACGAGGTGCGGCTCGACGGTCTGGGCGAGCCGCGGCCGCGCATCGAGTTGCGCGCCGACGTCGAGACCTTCGCCGTGGCCCCGTTGCTGGCGCGGCTGCAGCCCGCCGCCGGCTGGGGCGGCGACCTGCGGGTCGCAGCGCGGCTCGACGTGCGCGCGCGCGAACGGTTCGAAGCCGAGGTCGAGATCGACCGCGTCGGCGGGGATCTGGTGCTGAGCAACGACGCCGGCAGGCAGGCGCTGGGGCTGGAGACGCTGCGGCTCGCGCTCACCGTGCGCGACGGCGAGTGGACCTTCGCGCAGGCCTTCGCCGGCCGCGCGCTGGGCGAGATGGCCGGCGCAGCCACCGTGCGCACCGATCCGTCGCTGCGCTGGCCGGCCGCCGACGCGCCGCTGCAGGGCGTGCTGCAGGGCCGCGTGGCCGACCTCGGCGTCTGGGGCACCTGGCTGCCGCCAGGCTGGCGGCTGGGCGGCGAGATCACGGTCGGCGCGACGCTCGGCGGCCGCTTCGGCGCCCCGGAGTACGAAGGAGCGGTCCGCGGCCGCGAGATCGCGGTGCGCAACGTGCTCGAGGGGGTCAACGTCACGCAGGGCGAGGTCGCGATCGCGCTCAAGGGGCCGAGCGCGCAGATCGAGACCTTCAGCGCCCGCGCCGGCGACGGCCGCATCGAGCTGAGCGGCGACGCCGAGTTCGGCGCGCGCCCGCGCGCGGCGTTGCGTCTCGAGGCCGAGCGTTTCCGGCTGCTCGGCCGCGTCGACCGGCGCGTCGTCGCCAGCGGCAGCGCGGACCTGCTGCTCGACGCCGACGGCGTCTCGCTCGGCGGCCGCTTCGTCGTCGACGACGGACTGTTCGACTTCGGCCGCGGCGACGCGCCGACCCTCGACGCCGACGTCCACGTGCGCCGCGCCGGCGACGTCGACGAGCCCGGCCCCGTGACGGCGCCGCCGGGCCAGCGGCGCCGCATCGACCTGGACCTGGTCGTCGACCTGGGCTCGTCGCTGCGCCTGCGCGGGCGCGGGCTCGACACCGGGCTGCGCGGTCAGCTGCGGCTGAGCGCGCCGGGCGGCCGGCTGGCCATCAACGGCCGGGTCGCGACCGAGGGCGGCACCTACGCCGCCTACGGCCAGAACCTCGAGATCGAACGCGGCATCGTCGACTTCGCCGGCGCGCCCGAGACGGCCCGGCTCGACGTGCTGGCGCTGCGGCCCAACCTCGACATCCGGGTCGGCGTCGCGATCACCGGCACCGTGCAGACGCCGCGCATCCGGCTCTACTCGGAGCCGGCGATGAGCGACACCGACAGGCTCAGCTGGCTGGTGCTGGGCCGCGAACCCGACGGACTGGGGCGCAGCGACACCGCGCTGCTGCAGAGCGCCGCGCTGGCGTTGCTGGCCGGCGAGGAACCCGGCCCGGCCGAGCAGCTCATCCGCGCCATCGGCCTCGACGACCTGTCGTTCCGCCAGAGCGACGGAGAGGTGCGCGAGACCGTCGTCGCGCTCGGCAAGCAGCTCTCGCGGCGCTGGTACGTCGGCTACGAGCGCAGTTTCAACGCGGCCACCGGCACCTTCCAGCTCGTCTACCGCATCGCACAGCGCTTCACGCTGCGCGCGCAGTCGGGCGACGACAACTCGCTCGACCTGATCTGGGTCTGGAAGTTCGACCGCGCCGAACTGGTGCCCGGCATGCCCGTGCGAAAATCGCCTTCCACGCCGCCGTAGTTCAATGGATAGAACGAGCGCCTCCTAAGCGCTAGATACAGGTTCGATTCCTGTCGGGGGCGCCAGGGCGAGCCCTCGCAGACGCCCCGGCCGCTCCACCGGTATCTGGCTCGAGTCTCGCCACGCGGCGATGCCCCGATGCAATGGCCCCCACGGAGGCGCGCCCCGCCCGCATTTGCGGGCGCGCGTGATGGGATCGACGACCGCCGCAACGAGCGACCTCCCGTTGCGCCGCGGCGAGGCCCGACGTCCCGACCACCACCGTCACGCCTTCCGCGGCTCCCGCGCAGCCGCGCCCTCGGCACCGCATGGCCGAGCCCTGCAACCCCAGGGTTGAATGCCCGTCTGTACCGCATGGTCACATCGCGACCACACAGTCTCGAAAGCGACTTTTCGGTTCGAATGGTCGTGCCGACGACGTCATGCAACCCGCTGACGCCCTCGGTCGATCCGCAACATCGCAAGGAGTGACCATGAAGAAGCTGATCCTCGCCGCCGCCCTGGCGGTCTCCGCCGTGGCCGTTCAAGCCAAGGACATCGTGGACACGGCCGTGGGTGCCGGCAACTTCAAGACGCTGGCCACGGCGCTGCAGGCGGCCGGCCTGATCGAGACGCTGAAGGGCCCGGGCCCGTTCACCGTGTTCGCCCCGAACGACGAGGCGTTCGCGAAGGTGCCCAAGGCCGACCTCGACGCCCTGCTGAAGGACAAGGCCCGCCTGACCGCGGTGCTGACGTACCACGTGGTGCCCGGCAAGGTCATGGCCAAGGACGTGAAGGCCGGCGAGGTCAAGACCGTGCAGGGCGGCAACCTGACCGTCGCCACCGCGGGCGGCGTCACCGTCAACGGCGCGCGCGTGATCGCGACCGACATCGCGGCGAGCAACGGCGTCATTCACGTGATCGACCGCGTGGTGATGCCCAAGTAAGGCAGGGGTCCTCGCGCGGCACCGGCGGGATGGGGTGCGCAACCCGCCCCGCCGCCGACGGGGGCACCGGGTCATGTCCTCACCACGCAACGCCTCGAGGTGTCCGACCGAACTGCAGCCGCGCGAGACGCGCAACGCCACGGCAGCACCCAGGCCGGGGGTCCGGGTGGGCGGGCGCAGGGACCATTCGCGGTCGCCTCGTCGGTGACCCACGGA
>JALORQ010000140.1 GCA_025458805.1 Rubrivivax sp. | reverse complement strand
CGCCCAGCTGAAGAAGACGCCGATCGTCGTCAACGACGCGCGCGGCTTCTTCACCAGCCGCTTCATCGGCGCCTTCGTCGACGACGCGATCGGCATGGTCGCCGAGGGCGTCAACCCGGCGCTGATCGACCACTGCGCACGCCACGCCGGCATGCCGATCGGGCCGCTGGCGATCACCGACGAGGTGTCGATCGAGCTGTCGGTGCATGCCGGCGAGGCGCAGAAGAAGGAGTTTCCCGACCTGTACAAGGAAGGCCGTTCGGTGCCGGTGCTCAAGCGCCTCTACGAGCTCGGCCGGCTCGGCAAGAAGACCGGCAGGGGCTTCTACGACTACGACGAGTCTGGCAGGCGGCTCTGGCCCGGACTGGCCGGGCTGTACCCCCTCGAGGCGCAGCAGCCGAGCCCGCATGACCTGAAGCAGCGCATCCTCTACGTGCAGGCGGTCGAGGCCGCACGCGCGATGGAGGAGGGCGTGCTGCTTTCGCCGGCCGACGGTGACATCGGCGCGATCCTCGGTGTCGGCTACCCCGCCTACACCGGCGGGCCGTTCTGCTTCATCGACGGCGTCGGCGTTGCGGCCTTCGTCGCCGAGGCCGACCGCCTGGCCGACCTGTTCGGCGAGCAGCTGCGGCCGCCGGCGCTGCTGCGCGAGATGGCGGCCAAGGGCCAGACCTTCTACGGGCGGACGGCACGCCAGGGATGATCCGATGAACTTCGACTTCTCCGACGAGCAACACATGCTGCGCGACGAGGTGCGCAAGTACCTCGTCAAGGAGTCGCCGCTGAAGGCGGCGCGCGCGCTGCTCGAGCAGGGCGGCACGCACGACGCGGCGGTCTGGAGCGGCCTGTCCGGGCTCGGCGCCACGGCGCTGATGCTGCCCGAGGACTGCGGTGGCGCAGGACTCGGTGCTCTCGAGTTGTGCGTGGTGGCCGAGGAGATCGGCCGCCAGCTGAGCCCGGTGCCGCTGGCCTCGACGCTGTACCTGGCCGCGCAGGCGGTGCTGCTGGGCGGCTCGGCGGCGCAGCAGCGGCGCTGGCTGGCGCCGGTGGCCGAAGGCGCGATCGGCGCTCTGGCCGCCCCGCTGGACGGCGCCGTCGATGCAGGCACGTTGCCGCGCTTCGACGGCGCGTGCCTGACCGGCGTGGTGCCGCTGGTGGCCGACGGCGGCTGCGCGCAGTGGGCGGTGGTGCTGGCGGCCGACGCCGCGGCGCGGCCGGTGTGGGTCGTGACCGGGCTCGCGGCGGGTGTCGCACGTCGCACGCTGGCGACGCTGGATCCGTCGAAGCCCTTCGCGGCCTGGCGATTCGACGCCACCCCGGCCGAGGCGCTCGATGCCGTTCGCGACCCCATCGCGCTGCTGGCGCGCGTGCGCGACCGCGCCGCGGTGTTCCTCGCCTTCGAGCAGCTCGGCGCCGCCGACGCGGCGCTCGAGATGGCGGCGGCCTACGCGCGCGAGCGGCGCGCCTTCGGGCGCACGATCGGCTCGTACCAGGGCATCAAGCACAAGCTGGCCGACCTCTACAACGCCAACCAGCTGGCCCGCGTGCACTGCTACTACGGCGCCTGGGCGATCGCGGCCGACGCGGCGACGCCGGACGGCGCGCCGGAGCTGGCGGCCGCGGCGGCGGCGGCGCGGGTCGCGGCGTCGCTGGCCGGCACCCAGGCGGCACACGAGGGCCTGCACGTGCACGGCGGCATGGGCTACACATGGGAGGTCGACTGCCACCTGTACCTGCGGCGCGCGCGCCAGCAGGCGGTGCTGCTCGGCCACGAGCACGCCTGGCGCGAGCGGCTCGCTGCGGCGCTCGAGGCCCGGCTGCACGCACCGGCCGACGCCGAGGCGCGGCTCGCCGCGCCGGCCCACATCGCAGCGGGGGCCGCGCGCACCGCGGCCGCGGCCGGCTCGATGGACTTCGACGACTCGCCCGAGGAGGCCGCGTTCCGCGCCGAGTGCCGCGCCTGGCTGGGTGCGAACGCCGAGCCGAAGCCGCGTGCCGACGCGCTCTTCGGCCCCGACCTCACGCCCGAGCAGCGCATGCGGGCTGCGCGCGAATGGCAGGCGCGCAAGGCGGCGGCAGGCTATGGCGCGATCACCTGGCCCAAGGCGCTCGGCGGCCGCGGCGGCACGCCGGTCCAGGAGCTGATCTGGCGCAAGGAGGAGGGCCGCTTCAACGTGCCGACCGGCATCTTCAATGTCAGCCTCGGCATGGTCATCCCGTCGGTGATGGCGCATGCCTCGGACGATGTGCGCCGCGCGCACATCGGCCCGGCGCTCACTGGCGCGAACCTGTGGTGCCAGTTGCTGAGCGAACCTGGTGCCGGCTCCGACCTGGGCATGGTCCGCACGCGTGCCGCTCGCTGCACCGACGGACGCGAAGGGTGGGTCCTCAATGGCCAGAAGGTGTGGACCTCGCTCGCGCAGTTCGCGCAGTACGGGCTCGTGCTGGCGCGCACCGACCCCGAGCGGCCCAAGTTCGAAGGGCTCACGACCTTCTTCATCGACATGAAGAGCCCGGGCGTCACCGTCCGCCCGATCCGGCAGGCGAGCGGGGAGGCCGAGTTCAACGAAGTCTTCCTCGAGGACGTCTTCGTGCCCGACAGCCACCGCGTCGGCGCCGAAGGCGCGGGCTGGAAGGTCACGTTGACCGGGCTGATGAGCGAGCGGCTCGCGATCGGCGGCGTGATGCCGCCCGACCTGTGGCGCACGCTGGCCACGGAGCTGCGCGCCACGCCGTTCCTCGGCGCGCCAGCGCTGAGCGACGGACGCTTCCGCGAGCGCCTTGGCGACCTCTATCTGGCTGAACACGGCCTGTGGCTGCTGCAGTGCCGGGCTCTCACCGCGATGGGCAAGGGGCGCGAGCCGGGGCCGGAGGCGAGCGGCGCGAAGATCCTCGTCGCGCAGGCGTTGCAGGCCTGCACACGGCTGGCGATCGACCTGCAGGGCCCGCGCGGCGTGCTGGCTGCCGGCGAGCTCGGCGAGGGCGCGGCGCTGGTCGAGCGGCTGTGGTTCGGCGCGGCCAGCATGCGCATCGCCGGGGGCACCGACGAGATCGTGCGCAACAGCATCGGCGAGCGCGTGCTCGGCCTCGCGCCCGAGCCGCGCACCGACAAGGGCGTGCCGTTCAACCAGCTGCCGCGCTGAGCCGGGCGCCGCGCCGCGCGAGTCGCTTGCGTCGATCCACGCGGGAGCATCGATGGAAACGATCGCCTGCCGCACGCCCGAGGAGGGCATCCTCGAGGTGCGTCTGAACCGGCCCGAGCGGCTGAACGCGCTCAGCACCACGCTGGCGGGCGAACTGCTTCAGGTCTTCGAGGGCCTGCAGCAGGACCGTCGAACGCGGGTGGTGATCCTCACCGGCGCGGGCACCGGTTTCTGCGCGGGCGCCGACCTGCAGCAGTCGGCCGCGCCTGGCGACGTGCCGGGCACCGCGGGCATGACGTCGCTCGGCTTCGTCTACAAGTTCCAGGAGTACCTGGCCCGGCTGATCCTCGCGATCCACGAGTGCGACAAGCCGGTCGTCGCGGCGGTCAACGGCGCCGCGGTGGGCGGCGGGCTCGGCCTGGCGCTTGCGGCCGACATCCGCGTCGCCTCGTCTTCGGCGCGCTTCGGCGCCGTCGTCATCCGCACGGGGCTGTCGGCCTGCGACGTCGGCACGAGCTACTTCCTGCCGCGTCTGGTGGGTGCCGGCGTCGCCGCCGAGCTGATGCTGACCGGGCGCGTGTTCGGCGCCGACGAGGCGCGGTCGATCGGGCTCGTCTCGCGCGTGACCGCGCCCGAGGCGCTCGATGCGGCCGCGCTCGATCTCGCGCGCGCAATCGCCGGCCACGCCGAGTACGGCGTCTGGATGACGAAGAAGGGCCTGTGGTCGGCCGTCGACGCGCCCAGCCTGCGCCACGCGGTCGAGATGGAGAACCGCACCCAGGTGCTCGGCACCTTCACCGGTTGCTTCGAGGAAGCCGCGCGCGCTTTCGTCGACAAGCGGCCGCCGCGCTGGAAGCCTCTCTGACCGCCCCGGGGCCGGGCCGCCAACCTTGCGAACCGTCATGCTCGAAACCCTCGTTTCCTGGACCGCGCTGATGCTCGGAGCGATCGGCGTCGCCTTCGCCTGGTGCGCGCTGGTGCCGCGCGGCGGCACGATCGACCGCGTGTCGATGTGGTACCTGGGCTTCGGCCTGCCGGGCAGCGAGCTCTCGACGCTGCTCGCGACCTTCGGCGTGGTGTTCGGCGCGGCCTGGCTCGCGCTGGGCATGGCCAGCCACCCGGTCGGCCAGGTGGCGCTGGTGCTTCACGCTCTCGCGATCGCGGGGCTGCTGTGGGCGCTCGCTCGCTCGCGCGGTACCTTCCAGGTCATCGACCTGGCGCTGCGCACCGCCTACGGGCCCGACTACGAGCAGCAGATCGCGCCGGCAAGGCGCGCGCTGCTGGCGCGCAAGTTCGAGCCGGCGATGTGGTGGAAGCCGGTGAGCTACCGGCACCCCGAGGTCGATTGGAGGCGCGACATCCCCTACGTCGACGGTGCCCACCGGCAGCAGCATCTGGACGTGATGGTCGCGCGCAGCCCGGCGCCCGGGCCGCGCCCGGTGCTGCTGAACATCCACGGCGGCGGCTGGACGATCGGCAACAAGGGCACGCAGGCGATGCCGCTGCAGATGCACATGGCGGCGCGCGGATGGCTGGTGGTCGACGCCGACTACCGGCTGAGCCCCGGCGTGCGCATGCCGGACCACATCGTCGACGTCAAGCGCGCGATCGCCTGGACGCGCGCCCACGCCGCCGAGTACGGCGGCGATCCGCGCTACATCGTCATCACCGGCGGCTCGGCGGGCGGCCATCTGGTCGCACTGGCCGCGCTGACGGCGAACCAGCCACAGTGGCAGCCCGGCTTCGAGCAGGCCGACACGCGCGTGCAGGGGGTGGTGCCGTTCTACGGCAAGTACGACCTCGTCGGCGAACACCGTCCCGACGCGCACTTCGCCGACTACATGGCGACGAAGGTGATGCCCGGCCCGCGCGAGGCCCACGCCGCCCTGTGGCAGGCAATGCACCCGACGAGCCACCTCGGTGCGCCCGGGGTGGCAGATGCGGGCGAGGCGGCCGACGCGCCGCCCTTCCTCGTGCTGCATGGCACGCACGACGTGTTGATCCCGCTCGCCGAGGCGCGCTGGTTCGTCGGGCAGCTGCGTGCCCGCTACCCGGGCGAGGTGGTCTATGCCGAACTGCCGTACGCGCACCACGGCTGGGACGTGCCTCACTCGCCGCGCGCCGACCTTACGGTGGAAGCGCTGCAGCGCTACCTCGAGCTGCAGTACGCGCGCTGGTGCACGCGCCACGGCGTCACACCGACGCCGGCGGCCGCCCCGCCGGCCGCGCCGGTGCTGGCGCTGCCGAAGGCGGCCTGAGGCGCAGGGGCCGGCCCGGTCCTGTCGCGGGCAGGGCCGATACGTAGTCCGTTCGGGGGGAGACCCGCGCGCGGCGCTCCGCGACATTGCGGCCACGTGCGCCGTCGGGCTTCGGGAGCTGCCTCGACGCTGCGCCGGCAGGAGACCCTGGATGATCGACGACTTCGACGAGCTGGCGCGCCGGCTCGCCGCCTGGCTGGAAGAACGCCATCCGGAGCGTGCCCCGGTGACCGTGACGAAGCTGGAGCGCTCCGACGCCGGCTACTCCAACGTCACCGTGCTGGGTGAGCTCGCCTGGATGCGCGACGGCGCGCCGCAGGCGCAGCCGGTCGTGCTGCGCGTTCAGCCGCCCTTGAGCTCGGTCTACCCCGACTGCGACATCGTCCGCCAGTACCGCGTGATGGAGGGGCTCGCCGGCAGCGACGTGCCGGTGCCGCGACTGCTGGGCCTGGAGGCCGACCCGGCGCGGCTTGGCGCGCCGTTCTTCCTGATGGAGCGTATCGAGGGCCGGGTGCCGAACGAGAACCCGCTCTACCACCTCGAAGGCTGGTTCCACGACCTCAGCGCCGACGAGCGGCGCCGGCACTGGTTCAGCGGGATCGACACCCTCGCCGCGGTAGCCCGGGTCGACTGGCGCGCGCGCGGCCTCGACGAGTTGTGCCCGCCGGCCGGGCAGAGCCCGCTCGAGCGCCAGCTCGCCTACTACCGCGACGCCGTTGCGTGGGCCGAGCGCCTCGGCCGGCCCTATCCGCACCTGCACGCCGCATACGCATGGCTGGTCGCGAACCAGCCGACCGACGAGCCGATGGCGCTCTCGTGGGGCGATGCCAAGCTCGGCAACTGCGTCTATCGCGACGGCCGCGTCGTCGGCGCGCTCGACTGGGAGCAGGCCACGCTCGCCAGCCCCGTCGACGACCTCGCCTGGTGGCTGATGCTCGACGAGTCGCTGTCCACCGGCTACGGCGTGCCGCGCCTGGCCGCGCTGCCCGCGCGCGAGGAGACGGTGGCGCACTGGGAGCGCACCAGCGGCTTCTCGGCGCGGCACCTGCCGTACTACGATGTCTTCGCCGCCTGGCGCATGGCCTACGTGATGGCGCGCATCGGCACCGTTTTCATCGAACGCGGCTGGGTGCCGCGCGAGTCCGGGATGGACCTGCGCAATGGCGGCGCCGCGCTGCTGGCGATGCACGCCGCGCGGCTCGGCTTCTGAAGGGGGCGGCCATGGCAGGCAGCACCGGACCGCTCGTCGCTGCCGACGAGCTCTTCAACCACCAGATCGTCGAGACGCACGCGAGCGTGCTTCAGGCAGACCTGTCCTGGACCGAGAAGGTCTGCGGCATGGCCTGCGCGCGTGACGGCTCGATCTCGGTCAACTTCGGCTTCGGCAAGTATGTCAACCGCAACGTCGTCGACGGCTACGGCGGCGCGAGCCGCGGCGTCGCGCAGTGGACCGTGCGTGCCAGCCGCACGCTCAGCTCCGACCCCGACCGCATCGACGTCGGCCCGCTGCGCTACGAGGTGATCGAGCCGCTGCGGGCAGTGCGCGTGGTGCTGGAGCGCAACGTGGTGCAGCCGCTCGCCTACGACCTGGTGCTGCGCGGCAGCGTGCCCTGCGCGCTCGAGGAACGCGAGGACCGGCGCACGCTCACCGGCTACCGGCGCAGCGCCGACCAGATCCGCTACCACCAGATCGGCACGGCTCAAGGCTGGGTCGAGCTGGAGGGCCGGCGGATCGAGGTGACGCCCGCGACCTGGGTGATGACGCGCGACCACAGCTGGGGCCTGCGGCCCTCGGTCGGCGCGCCGCCTGCCGACCTGCAGCCCGACCCGATGGACAGCCACCCGCCGCGCGTGCTGGCGGTGTGGAGCCCGCTGCACTTCACCGCGCCCGATGGTGCGGCGTTCGGGTTCTTCCAGTACGTGCTCCACTACGCCGGCGATGGCTGGCGGCACGAGAGGGTGCAGGGCGGATTCGAGCACCCGGACGGCCGGCGCGAGCCGGTCGAACGCATTGAGCCGCGGCTGCGCTTCGATGCGCGCAACAAGCGGCTGATGGGCGGTGAGGTCGTGCTGACGATGCCGGGCGGCGCGACGCGCACGCTCGCGCTGCAGCCGCTCGGCGACACCGGCTTCCACCTCGGCGCAGGGCTCTACCACGGCTTCGACGGCAAGCACCACGGCCAGTGGCGCGGGCCGCTGACCGTCGAAGGCGAGCACTTCGGCGACTGCTCGACACCCGATGCGGTGGCGCGGCTGAACCAGTTCCGGGACTGCCTCGTGCAGGCGCGCGACCTCGCCACCGGTGCCCTGGGCGTCGGCAACTGCCAGACCTGGGTGCAGGGCCGCTGGCCCGAGCTCGGCCTGCCCGACGGTTGAAGCGACCACCCGTGCGTCAGCCCGTCAACCTGCGTGCGCCCATCCACGAGAGGATGTCGATGACCCCCCCTTCCCCCCCCGATCGCGCGGTTGCCCCGAAGCTGCCGTTCAGCACGCACTGGACGCTGCTGTTGCTGCTCTTCGTCTATACGATGAGCTTCACCGACCGGCAGATCATCGGCATCCTGATGCCGCCGATCAAGGAGGAGTTCCAGGTCTCGGACACCGCGATGGGATTGCTCTCGGGGCTCGCGTTCGCGCTCTTCTACACCGCGCTCGGCGTGCCCTTCGCGCGCTACGCGGACCGGGC
>JALORQ010000263.1 GCA_025458805.1 Rubrivivax sp. | reverse complement strand
CCCGCCGGCCACCGCGACCGGCAACGTCGAGTCGGCCCGATCGGGGCTGCCGAGCTGCGGACCCCCACCCCAGCAGCACGCGGCGCCCGTACTGTCGAGCGCGCAGGTGTGGTTCTGGCTGGCCGCGAGTGTGACGAAGCGACGTCCTCCCGTCACCGCCAGCGGCACCGACGAGCAGTCGACGTTGCCGTCCACGCATCGGTCAGTCGAGACCGCGCCGAGCTGCCCGCGGTCGTTGCTGCCCCAGCACCAGGCCGCCCCGTCGACGTCGAGCATGCACGAGTGACCGTTGCCGAGGGCGATCGACGCGAACGGCCGGCTCGTCTGGACCGCCACCGGCCTCGTCTCGGCAAAGTTCGGCACCGGGCCGCAGGGCACGCCGTCGATGCACACCGAGCCCCCGCAGCCGGCGAGCAGCGCGGCGGCGACGAACCCGACCCACCACCGCCCACGTCCGGCGGCTTCGATAGCGGTCATGGCCTGCTCCTGCGTCCGCGGCGGGCACCGCACCGCGGCCGCCCGGAGAGGCATTCGAGCACCGGCATGCGCGCCCCGGCTTGCGCCGGCGCAAGCGCGGCGCGTGCCGCGTCGCCCTTCAGTCCCCTTCACTCAGGTTGACAAATGGCAAACCGCACCGAAACGGGCTGCCCCGATGATCGGCGCTCCGCAGGCCCGCGGCCATCGCCGTGCCATCCGGCGGCGGCCGATGCGGCCGCCGCGTCCATCCTCGCCCCTCTGCGTCCGTGACCGCACCACCTTCCACGGCCTCGCCGCCCCGCCGCCCCCGCGGCAAGCCGGGGCTCGCGCTGGCCGTCGCGCTGACCGGCCTCGCCCTCGCCGGCTGCGCCTCGCACCAGCGGCCCGGACCGGTCGCGACGGTCGAGCTGCCCGCGGCGTGGAGTTCGGCGCCGCCAGGCCCGCGCGCGACCGGCGCGTCGGGGGCAGGTCTTCCTCAGGCCGCGCCGACGCCGCTGCAGTGGTGGCAGCAACTGGGCGACGCCACGCTCGCGGACTTCGTCGCACGGGCCGTGTCCGCCAACGCCGACGTCGCGACCGCGCAGGCGCGACTGTCCGCGGCCCGCGCGCAGCGCGACCTCGCGGCCGCCGCGCTGGCCCCCACGCTCGGCGCGCGCGCATCGACGCAGGCGACGCGCACCGACGACCGGCCGGCCTCGGCGCGCAGCGCGACCGCCGCGCTCGACGCGGGCTGGGAGCCGGACCTGGCCGGCGTGGCCCGGGCCGGCGTCGATGCCGCCGAGGCCGAGCGCCGCGCCGCCGCGGCGACGCTCGGTGCGACGCAGGTGCGCATCGCGGCCGAGGTCGCGCTGGCCTACGTCGACCTGCGCAACGCCCAGGCGCGTCTGGCGATCGCGCGGCGCACGCTCGACGCGCAGCAGCAGCAGCTGCAGATCACGCGCTGGCGCGCCGAGGCCGGGCTCGTCACGGTGCTCGACGTCGAGCAGGCGCGCACGGCCGTCGAGCAGTTGCGCGCGGCGCTACCGGCGCTCGAGGCGGCGATCCGCCTCAACGGGCAGGCCATCGCCGTGCTCGCCGGCGAACCCCCGGGCGCGCTGCCGCCGGCGCTTGCCGACGCCGCCCCGCTGCCCGCGGTGCCGGAGCGGATGGCGCTCGCCTTCCCGGCCGACGTGCTGCGCCAGCGGCCGGACGTGCGCGCGGCCGAACGCGGCATCGAGGCCGCGCAGGCACGCATCGAGCAGGCCGACCGCCAGCGCTGGCCGAGCCTGAACCTCACCGGGTCGCTGGGCGTGGCCGCGCTGACGCTGTCGGGTCTCGGCGCGGCCCCGGTCGCCGGCTCGCTGGCGGCGGCGGTGGGCGTGCCGGTATTCGACGGCGGTCGCATCGCGGCGCAGGTTCGGCTGCAGGAGGCCGCGCTCGACCAGGCCCGCGCCGCCTGGCGCACCACCGTGCTCGCCGCGCTGCAGGAGACCGAGGCGGCGCTGATCGCGATCGACCGTGCCGCGCGCCAGCGCGAGGCGCAGGCGGCCGCGCTGGACGCCGCGCGCAACGCCGCGCGGCTGGCCGAATTCCAGTACCAGAGCGGCCTCGTCGACATCCTGACGGTGCTGTCGACGCAGCGCACCCAGCTCAATCTCGAGGACGCGCTCGCCGGCACCGAGGCCGAACTGGTGGCGCAGCATGTCCGGCTCTACAAGGCCAGCGGTGGCGGCTGGTCGGGCGACGACGACACGGCCGGCGGCGTCGCCCTCGGCAGCGCCGACGCTGCGCTGCAACCGGTCGCTGGCGATGCCACCGGGCGACCCACGAACTAGATGACCCCGACGAACCCCTCCCCCGCCGGCCCCACGCCGGCCGCCCTC
The DNA here is from genome assembly GCA_025458805.1 of Rubrivivax sp. Taxonomy (GTDB): domain Bacteria; phylum Pseudomonadota; class Gammaproteobacteria; order Burkholderiales; family Burkholderiaceae_C; genus Rubrivivax. The sequence continues at coordinate 297 of JALORQ010000263.1, read as the reverse complement.
GAGTCGCTGCTCGGCGACGACGCCCGTCGCCCCGCCTTCTGGCGCGGCCCGACGTTCTGGATCGTCGTCGTGCTGCTGGCCGCCGCCGCCGCGGCTTCCTGGTGGTGGTCCGGCCGCCGCGACGCCGCGGCGGCGCCGCGCTTCGCCACCGAGGCGGTGACGCGCGGCCCGCTCACCGTCACCGTGACCGCGACCGGCACGCTGCAGCCGACGCAGCTCGTCGCCGTCGGCAGCGAGCTGTCGGGCACCGTCGCGCGCGTCTTCGTCGACGTCAACGAGCGCGTGCGGCGCGACCAG
>JALORQ010000139.1 GCA_025458805.1 Rubrivivax sp. | reverse complement strand
GCGTGGGTGCGCACGCCGTGACGGCGCTTGTACCACTGCGGCGTCGCGCCGCGCTTGAGTCGCCAGTTCTTCTTCGGCGGCTGGTAGACCGGCGGCGGCAGCAGCGCCGGCTCGTCCGCGGAGGCACCGTCGCCCGCCTCGCCGCCGAGCCCGGCCGTCGCCGAGCGCCAGTCGTTCTCGAACGCAGCCGTCGCCTCGCCGACCTCCTTCGAGATCGACTGCTCGACGTCGCGCGCGGCGTCCTCGAAGTCCGACTTCATCTTCTTCAGCTCGTCGAGCTCGATCGAGCGGTTGACCTCGGCCTTGACGTCGGCGACGTAGCGCTGCGCCTTGCCCAGGAGGTGGCCGACGGTGCGCGCGACCTTCGGAAGCTTCTCCGGGCCGATGACGATCAGCGCGACCGCGCCGATCAGCGCGAGCTTGTCGAAACCGAAGTCGATCATGCGCTCGGCGCACCGGCGTCAACCGCAGGGGCAGACGCCGAGCGCGCGGTCAGGACTTGGTCTTCGCCTCGACGTCGACCGTGTTCGGGTCGGCGGTGCGCTGCTGCTGCGTGACCTGCTGCGCCGGCGGCACCGGGGCGGCGGCGTCTGCGGCCTCGCCCCCGGACTTCATGCCGTCCTTGAAGCCCTTGACCGCGCCGCCCAGGTCGGCGCCGATGTTCTTGAGCTTCTTGGTGCCGAAGATCAACACCACGACCAGCAGCACGATGAGCCAGTGCCAGATGCTGAACGATCCCATGAGGTTCTCCAGGAGTCGGATCGAGGATTCTAGGCGCCGGGGTTTGTCAGCCCTTGGTCCAGGGTCGCGGCCCGCCCATCACGTGCATGTGCAGGTGGAAGACCTCCTGCCCGCCGTCGCGGCCGGTGTTGATGACGGTGCGGAAGCCCCCGGTCACGCCGAGGTCGCGCATCAGCTTCGGCGCCAGCGCCAGCATGCGGCCGAGCATCGGCGCGTGCTCGGGGCCGACGTCGGCGTGGCTGGCGATGTGCGCCTTCGGGATCACCAGCACGTGCACCGGCGCCCAGGGGTGGATGTCGTGGAAGACGAGCAGCTCGTCGTCCTCGTACGCCTTGCGCGCCGGGATGCGGCCGGCGACGATGCGGCAGAAGATGCAGTCCGGGTCGGCGCTCATCGGGGCATCTCGCGGTTCTTGTTGAGCGCCGCCCAGCCGCGCACCACGCGGTAGAGGAACCAGATCGAGATCAGCGACCAGGCGATCCAGCCCGGCGCGAGCAGCAGCAGCCAGAGCGGCGCGGTCACGAGGTACAGGCCCCCGGCCCACAGCACGGTGCGGATGCGCCACGAGAAGTGCGACGCCTGCCAGGTGCCGGCAGCGTCGTCGCGCTTGACCAGGTCGATGATGAAGGCGACGAGCAGCAGCAGCGTGCTGGCCTGCGTGCCCGGCAGCACCGCGCCGATGGCGACGATCGTGTGCAGCAGGTAGCTGAGGTGCCCGACGTTCTTGAGCCCCGATTCGCGGGGGTCGAGTCCGATCACCTGGGTCATCGCCGAACGTCCTCCTGATTCGTTTCGCCGCGTTCGCGCTCGCGCACCTTGCGCAGCGCGAACTCCTCCAGCCCCGACAGGCCTTCGCGGCGCTCGAGCTCGGCCAGCACGTCGGCCGGGCGCAGCCCGAAGGCCGCGAGCGCGACCATCGAGTGGAACCACAGGTCGGCCACCTCGCCGACGATGCGGGCGCGGTCGCCGTCCTTGGCCGCCATCACCGTCTCGGTGGCCTCCTCGCCGATCTTTTTCAAGATGGCGTCGGTGCCCTTCGAAAACAAGCGCGCGACGTAGCTCGCGTCGGGGCTCGCGCCGCGCCGGGACTCGATGACCGCCGCCAGCCGCGCCAGCGTGTCGTTGCCCGCATTCACCTGTAGATGCGCTCCGGATCCTCGAGCACCGGATCCACCGCGTGCCAGCAGCCATTGTCGAGGCGCTCGAAGAAACAGCTGTGACGCCCGGTGTGACAGGCGATGCCGGGGTCGTGGCCGAGCTGCGTGACCTTGAGCAGCACGACGTCCTGGTCGCAGTCGAGCCGGATCTCGTGCACCTGCTGGACGTGACCGCTCTCCTCGCCCTTGCGCCACAGGCGACCGCGCGAGCGGCTCCAGTAGACGGCGCGCCCGCTGCGCGCCGTCTCGGCCAGCGCCTCGCGGTTCATCCAGGCCATCATCAGCACGTCGTTGCTGCCGGCCTCCTGGGCGATCGCGGGCACCAGCCCGCGCTCGTCCCACTTCACGTGGTCGAGCCAGGCGGCGGTGGCGGTGGCGGCGGACATCGGCGCAGTCTAGCCCGGTTCGGCGTGCGTCGCGCCGGCAAAGCCCCGCTCGGCGGCCAGCCAGCGCAAGACCGGCACGGTCCCCGGCAGCACCGGGGACACCGCGACCGGCAGCGACTGCCATGCCATGCGCTGGCCCTCGCGCATCTCGAACTCGCCGCGCCAGTCGAAGACCTTGCAGAAGTGCAGCCGCACGAGCGCGTGCGGGTAGTCGACCACCTCGACCTGCCACGGGTGCACCGCGCCGATGTCCACGCCCAGCTCCTCGTGCAGCTCGCGGCGCAGCGCCTGCTCGACCGACTCGCCCGCCTCGAGCTTGCCGCCTGGAAACTCCCAGTAGCCGGCATAAACCCTTCCGACCGGGCGCGAGGTGAGCAGGAAGCGGCCGTCGGGGTCGATCAGGACCCCGACCGCGACGTCGATCGGGCGGCGCGCGCCCCCGGCCGCCGACGCCGCCGCCTCAGCCATCGAGGCGCCCGGCGAAGTCGCGCGCGAACTGCCACGCGACGCGGCCCGAGCGCGAGCCGCGCTCGAGCGCCCAGACGAGCGACGGCTGCCGCGCCGCCGCGATGCGCGCGTCGTCGATCCCGAAGTGCCGCAGCCACTGCGCGACGATGGCGAGGTACTCGTCCTGCGAGAACGGGTAGAAGCTCAGCCACAGCCCGAAGCGCTCGGACAGCGAGACCTTCTCCTCGACCACCTCGCCCGGGTGCAGCTCGCCGTCCTCGGTATGGCGGTAGCTGAGGTTGTCCTTCATCGTCTCGGGCAGCAGGTGGCGCCGGTTGCTGGTCGCGTAGATCAGCAGGTTGTCGCCGGCCTGCGCGACGCTGCCGTCGAGCACGCTCTTGAGCGCCTTGTACCCGGGCTCGCCCTCGTCGAAGCTGAGGTCGTCGCAGTAGACGACGAAGCGCTCGTGACGGCCGGCGGTCAGGTCGACGAGGTCGGGCAGGTCGACGAGGTCGGCCTTGTCGACCTCGATCAGCCGCAGCCCGCGAGGCGCGAACTCGTTGAGGCAGGCCTTGACCAGCGAGCTCTTGCCGGTGCCGCGCGCCCCGGTCAGCAGCACGTTGTTGGCCGGTCGCCCGGCGACGAACTGCTCGGTGTTGCGCACCAGCCGCTCCTTCTGCCCGTCGACCTCCTTCAGATCGGCGAGCCGGATCGTCGCGACATGGCGCACCGGCTCGATCACCGCGCGCTGCCCGCGACGGCGCCAGCGGAAGGCGGTCGAGGCACTCCAGTCGGGCGCATCGGGGGCGTGCGGCAGCGCCGCCTCGACACGGGCGAGCAGCGCCTCGGCGCGCTCGATAAGGCTCTCGAAGGTGGACATGGGGGCAGTGTAGGAGAGCGGGCGCGCCCTCACGCCGCGACGGGCAGCGCGCGCAGCTCGTCGCCGGCGACCACCACGACCCGGTCCCCCGGCGCGGGCACGACCACGTGCGCGCCGGTGAAGGCGCCGAACGATGGCAGCACGCCGACGCGCGGCCCGAAGTGGAAGCAGGGCAGCCGCAGCGACTCCCGCGCGCGCCCGGACAGCCGCACCGCCGGATGCAGATGGCCGGCGATCACGTAGGCGCCGGGCTGCTCGCGCGGATGGTGCGCGAACACCAGGCCGCCCTCGACCCGCGGCTCGTCGACGACCTCGAGCCGCCACGCGGGCGGCGGGTCGCCGGCACCCCGGTCGTGGTTGCCGCGCACGAGCGTCATCGGCACGCCGGCATGGCGCCCGCGCCACGCCGCGACCGCGTCCCAGGCGGCGCTCGACCGCGCGCGCGCGGAGTGCATCAGGTCGCCGAGGAAGACGACGCGTCGCACGCCGTGACGCGCGATCAGCGCATCGAGCGCGGCCAGCATCTCTGCGGTGGTGCCGCGCGGCACCGGCAGGCCCTGGCGGCGGAAGGCCACCGCCTTGCCGAAGTGCGCGTCGGCGACGAGCAGCGCGGGCAGCGGCGGCGCTGCACCCTCGAGGACGAGCGCGGCGCGCTCGACCAGAAGGCGCAGCCGGGCGCCGCCGACCTCCAGGTCGTGCGCGACGATCACCGCCGCGACGTCAGGGCGCGAGCCGCTGCAGCGCGATCTCGACCTGCTCGGTCGGCAGCCGTCGGAACCCCGAGCGCGCGAAGCGGTGCAGCCGCCCGACGACCAGCGCCACCATCGCGGCAGCCAGCGCGTTGGCGTCGACGGTGGGCGTCGGCGAGCCCGCCGCCTCGGCGGCCAGGCGCAGGCTCTGGCGCAACTGCGACTCGACGCGGTCGAAGAACTGCGACATGCGCGCGTTGAGCCGCTCGTGCTCGAAGACCAGCGCGTCGCCGACCATCACGCGCGCCATGCCGGGGTTCTTCTCGCCGAACTGCAGCAGCATCGCGACGATCTTCTGCGCCTGCACCGCGCCCGAGCCGTCGCGCTCGACGATCTGGTTGACCAGCGTGAAGACGCTCGACTCGATGAACTCGATGAGGCCCTCGAACATCTGGGCCTTGCTCGCGAAGTGGCGGTACAACGCGGCCTCGCTGACCTCGAGGCGCGCGGCCAGCGCGGCGGTGGTGATGCGCTCGGCGCCGGGCTCCTCGAGCATGCCGGCCAGCGTCTGCAGGATTTGCACGCGCCGCTCGCCCGGACGCGGGCGCTTGCGCGCCGGCGCCGCCGCGGGCACGGCGGCGGTCACGGCATCCACCTGCATGCCGGCGTGGGCTTCGGGCATCTCGTGCATCGGCGCGCGCGACCAGGGCAGCAGCAGGTCCGGAAGATTCTGGCATAGCGAGAAGCCTGCCCCCCGTGCAGGTAAACGCGGAGTCGGCGCCGCCGCGCGATCCGTGACCGAGGCGCTCAGCGCTCCGCAGCACCGGCGCTTGCGGCCAGTCGGCGCAGCGCGGACAGGCGGGACGCCCGCAGGTCGACGTAGCCCGGCAGGCGCAGCGTGCGCCGGCCGCCCGCGGGCGCGTGGGCGCGCAGCCAGCGCTGCATCCACACCGTGCGCATGCCGATGCGCCGTGCCGCCTTCTGGTGCTCCAGCGTGTCCTCGACGAGCACGCAGCGCGACGGCGGCACCCCGAGCCGCGCCGCGAGGCGCAGCAGCATGCGTGCATCGGGCTTGGGCCGCAGGTGGCCGAACATCGCCATGTCCTCGATCGAGACCACGGCGTCGAACAGGTGCCGGATGCCGAGCGCGTCGAGCACGCGCCGCGTGTAGCGGCGCGGCGCGTTCGTCAGCACGAGCTTGCGACCGGGCAGCGCGCGCAGCGCCGCGAAGTCGTGCGGGTGGCCGCGCACGCGGTCCTCGAGACCGGGCAGCAGGTGCGTGTCGTGCAGGAAGTGGTCGGGGTCGACGCCGTGATGGCGGATCAGGCCGAGCAGCGTGGCGCCGTAGCGGCGCCAGTAGCGCACGCGCAGCTCGGCCGCGGCCTCGGGCGCGAGCCCGAGCTCGCGCACGATGTACGCCGTCATTCGCTCGTTGATCTGCCGCATCGCCGCCTGCGTGGCGTCGTGCAGCGTGTTGTCGAGGTCGAAGAGCCAGACCGGGTCGGCACGCACGGGGATCGGCCTCAGTGGCTCTTGATCATCGTGCCGTAGGCCTGGTCGGTCAGGATCTCGAGCAGCATCGCGTGCGGCACCCGGCCGTCGACGACGTGCACCGCGTGCACGCCACTCTTCGCGGCGTCGATCGCGCCGGCCAGCTTGGGCAGCATGCCGCCGCTGATCGTCCCGTCGGCGATGAGCTCGTCGATCTGGCGCGCGGTCAACTCGGTCAGCAGTTCGCCCTGCCTGTCGAGCACGCCGCGGATGTTGGTCAGCATGACCAGCTTCTCGGCCTTCAGCACGCTGGCCAGCTTGGCGGCCACCAGGTCGGCGTTGATGTTGTAGCTCTCGTTGCCGTCGCCGAAGCCGATCGGGCTCACCACCGGGATGAACTGGTCGTCCTGCAGCGCCTTCACCACGGACGGGTCGATCGAGGTGATCTCGCCGACCTGTCCGACGTCGTGCTCGACCTTCGGGTCGTCCTTGTCGAGCATCTTCATCTTGCGCGCGCGGATCAGGCCGCCGTCGCGGCCGGTGAGGCCCACGGCCTTGCCGCCCGCCGCATTGATCAGTCCGACGATGTCCTGCTGCACCTCGCCCGCGAGCACCCACTCGACGACTTCCATGGTCTCCTCGTCGGTGACGCGCATGCCCTGGATGAAGGTGCCCTTCTTGCCCAGACGCGCCAGCGCCTCGTCGATCTGCGGGCCGCCGCCGTGCACGACGATGGGGTTGATGCCCACCAGCTTGAGCAGCACCACGTCCTCGGCGAAGTCCTGCTGCAACGCGGGGTCGGTCATCGCGTTGCCGCCGTACTTGATGACCATCGTCTTGCCGTGGTAGCGGCGGATGTAGGGCAGCGCCTGCGCCAGGATCTCGGCCTGGTCGCGCGGGGTGATGTGGTCGAGGCTGTGTTCGTGTGCAGCGGTGCTCATCGCGGGAGGGCCGCGCGGGCGGCCGGCGGGGCGGGACTGCGGTGCATTCTAGGAAAGGCCGCAGCTCGCGCCCCGGCTTGACGTCGCTCCGGTCGGGCCGGCGGCGCCCTGCGATATGCTTCGTCGCATGTCGTCGTGGTCGCGCCGCTGCGCCCTCTTCTGTGCCTGCCTGATGCTCGCGCTGGTTCCGCTGCGCGGCTGGGCCCATGTGCAGATGCATGCGCTGCCGATGCAGGGCCCGCAACACCCGGAGGTCCCGTCGCTGCATGCGGCCGCTCCGGACGTGCCCTTGGTCGACGAAGCCGCGTCGCCCCACGCGACCTGCCATGGCTCGCAGACGGAGGTCCCGGGCGACCGGTCCTCGGTTGCCGCCTGCGCGATGTGCGACCTGTGCCACGGCGCCGCGCCGGGCACCTGGGCCGGCATGGCCCAAAGCGCCTATTCGCCGCCCCGCGTCGCGGGCGGCTCGCCGGCGGCCGGCGAGCGGCCGCCGCATTGGTTCTTCAGGCCCCCGCGAAGCTGACGCTCCGTCGACCCGCCGCCGGCGGGTCGTGACCTCGCGCGCCGGTCGCCGGCGCGGTTGCGGTGCCCTTCGGCGCCGCTCGTCGGAGCTTCGATGCCTTGCTTCCACTCCCTTCGTCCGCTCGCCGCGGCCGCGCTGCTGGCCGCCGGCGGTGCCGTCGTCGCCCAGCCGGCGACCGGGCGCGCCACGCTCCCGCCGCCGCAGCTCGTCGACGCCGTGCCGCCGGCCTCGACGCCGGCAGGCGATCCGCAGCCCGTGCCCTGGGCCGCCAGCAACGACCTGGTGCGCCGGCTCGGCGGCCACGCCGGCCATCTGCGCGCATCGGCTTCGGGCCCGGCCGCGTCGACGCCGGGCTCCTCACCCGCGACACCCCCCAAGGAGGCCGCGCGATGAAGCGGCCTCTGGCGTGGACACTGCTCGCCGCGACCGCGGCCCTGTCGGGCTGCGCGAGCGTGGGTCCCGACGAGGCCCTCTCCGACGCGCGTGACTGGTCGTCGCGAAGCGCGGCGCCGCCGCCGCTGCTGGCCCTCGACGACCCGACGCGCGAGCAGCTGCGGGTCGAGCGCGAACGTCTGCTCGACCAGCCGCTGACGCTCTCGAACGCCCTCGAACTGGCGCTTCGCGGCAGCCCGGCGACGCAGGCCCTTCTTGCCGACGGCTGGCGCGTGCAGGCGGGCGCCGCGGCGGTGGGCGGCTGGCCGCGCGTCGGCCTGGCCTTCGAGCGGGCCAGTCACGGCGCCGAGGACATCGTCACGCGCACGCTCGCGATCGGCCTGACCGATCTGATCACGCTGCCGGCGCGACACGCGCTCGCGCGCGACGCGGTGGCTGCCGAGCGGCTGGCGCTGGCCGCCGAGGTGCTGTCG
>JALORQ010000262.1 GCA_025458805.1 Rubrivivax sp. | reverse complement strand
ATCTGGGCCACGAGCATCAGCGCCGCGGACTCCGCACCGAGGGCCACCTTCGGGCGGCCGTCGGCGAACACCAGCTCCTCGAGACCGACCTTGCGCCCTGCGCCCTTCTCGACGCCGACGATGGAGGCGACGTCGAGGCCGAGTTCCTCGAAGACCCCGCGCGCGACGCCGACCTGGCCACGCCCACCGTCCTCGGCACGCGCCTCGGCCAGCTTCGCATAGCGCCGCATCAGGACCTGGCGCATCGCCGCATAGTCGTCGCCGCCGGTGACGCCCTCGATGTTGTAGCGGCGGTACTGCGCGGGCTGCATCGCATGGCCCTCGTAGACCACGCAGCTCGCCTGCGTCGCCTCGCCGGCGGTGTGGCTGATATCGAAGCACTCGATGCGCAACGCGCCCGGGTCGTCGACGTCGAGGTCGAGCGCGTCGACGAGCGCCCGCGTGCGCTCGCGCTGCGATCCTTCCTCGGCGAGCAGCCGCGCCAGCGCGAGCTCGGCGCCCTTGGCCGCCATCTCGAGCCAGACGCGGCGCTGCTCGCGCGGCTGGTGCTGGGCGCGCACCCGCACGCCGGAGGCCTCGGACAGCGCGTCGATCAGCGCCGGGTCGACCGGGTGGCTGGTCACGAGCAGCGGCGGCACGGGCTGGCCGAGGTAGTGCTGCGCGACGAAGGCCTCGAGCACGGCCGCCTCGGGAGCGGCCGCGTCATCGGCGGCGCCGATCGCGGCGCCCTCGTCGACGTGGCTGGGGAAGTGCGCCCGGTCGCCCAGGTGCCGGCTGCCGCGGACCATCGCCAGGTTGACGCATGCGCGCCCGCCGGCCACCTTCACCGCGAGGATGTCGACGTCCTTGTCGGTGCCGGTCAGGCTGCTCGCGTCGACCGCCTGCTGCTGAAGCACCCGCGACAGCGATCCGATGCGGTCCCGCACCTCGGCCGCCTGCTCGAACTCGAGCGCCTCGGCGTGCGCGAGCATCTGCGCCTGCAACTCGGCCAGCACCTCGCCGGTCTGGCCGAGCAGGAAGCGCTCGGCGTCGTGCACGTCGCGCGCATAGGCCTCGGCAGCGACGAGCCCGACGCAGGGCCCCGAGCAGCGCCGGATCTGGTAGAGCAGGCACGGCCGCGAGCGGTGCGCGAACACGGTGTCCTCGCAGGTGCGCAGCCTGAACGCCTTCTGCACGAGCTGGATCGTCTCCTTGACCGCCCAGGCATTCGGGTAGGGGCCGAAGTAGCGGTGCCGGCGGTCGACCGCGCCGCGGTAGTAGGCCACGCGCGGGAAGCGCTCGGACGCGCTCGCGGCCGGCGCGTCGACCATCGCGCGCGTGCCGGTGAGCTTCAGGTACGGGTAGCTCTTGTCGTCGCGGAACAGGATGTTGAAGCGCGGCGCGAGCGTCTTGATCAGGTTGTTCTCGAGCAGCAGCGCCTCGGCCTCGGTGCGCACCACCGTGGTCTCGAGGCGCACGACGCGCGAGACCATGTGACCGATGCGCGTCCCGTCATGGTCCTTCTGGAAGTAGCTCGAGACGCGCTTCTTCAGGTGGCGCGCCTTGCCGACGTAGAGCACGCCGCCGTTCGCGTCGAAGAAGCGGTAGACCCCCGGCAGCCCGGGCAGCGAGGCGACCTCGGCCAGCAGCCGAGCACGCGGCGCGTCGGCCTGCGGCTCGGGGACGGGAGGGGCGGGGTCGGTCATCGCGCAGCGTCCGGCGGCGGCGGCGATGGTAGCGGCGCGCGCCACAATCGGCGCGCATGCGCTGGGACCTGTTCTGCCGCGTCGTCGACAACTTCGGCGACATCGGCGTGGGCTGGCGGCTGGCCGCCGACCTGGGCGCGCGCGGCGAGGCGGTCCGGCTGTGGGTCGACGATCCGTCGCCGCTGTCGTGGATGGCGCCGGCGGGCGCCCCCGGGGTCGAGGTGCGGCGCTGGGAGCAGCAGATCGAATGGCCTGCCGCCGGCGACGTCGTGGTCGAGCTCTTCGGCTGCGACCCGCCGCCGGCCTTCGTCGAGGCGCTGTCCCGCGAGGCGCCGCCGGCGTGGATCAATCTCGAGTACCTGAGCGCCGAGGACTGGGTCGAGCGCGCCCACGCGCTGCCGTCGCCGCAGTCGACGGGCCCGGGCGCCGGGCTCGTCAAGTGGTTCTTCTTCCCCGGGTTCACGCCGGCCACCGGCGGGCTGCTGCGCGAGACGGGTCTGGAGGCGCGACACGCCCGTTTCGAACGCGACGGCTGGCTGGCGGCGCAGGGCTGTCCACGTCGCGCCGGCGAGCGCGTGGTCAGCGTCTTCTGCTACCCCGGGGCGCCGCTCGACGACTGGCGGCCGCTGCTCGCGGAGGTGCCGACATTGCTGCTCGCGACGCCGGGCGCAGCGGCCGGTCTTGCTGCCCGGCTGCCGCCGACCGACGGCCTGCGCGTGCAGGCGCTGCCCTGGCTCACGCAGGCCGGCTACGACGAACTGCTGTGGGCGGCCGACCTCAATTTCGTGCGCGGCGAGGACTCCTTCGTGCGCGCGATCTGGGCCGGGGTGCCCTTCGTCTGGCAGATCTATGCGCAGCACGACGGCGCGCACGCCGCCAAGCTCGAGGCCTTCCTGCGCCGCTTCGCGGCGACGACAGGGCCGGCGGTGGCGGGCCCGGTGGCGGCCGCGATGCGCGCGTGGAACCGGCTCGCCCCGGTGCCGCCGCGGCTGCCGGCGCCGGACGCGTGGGGCCGCGCCTGCCTCGACTGGCGCGACCGGCTGGCGGCGCAACCCGACCTGGTCGCGCAGCTCACGGCGTTCGCCCGGGTCAAGGTGCGTGGCTGATAGAATCGAGGGCTTTCCCGGATCTGCCTCGCGCGCGATC
>JALORQ010000138.1 GCA_025458805.1 Rubrivivax sp. | reverse complement strand
TGGCGCCCGCGCCCGGTGGCCCGCGCCTCGTGCAGCGCAGCGAGGATCGCGGTGGCGGCGTACAGCCCCGTCATCAGGTCGGCCACCGCGACGCCGACCTTCTGCGGCTCGTGCGCCGGCTCGCCGGTGATGCTCATCAGGCCGCCCTGCGCCTGGATCGCGAAGTCGTAGCCGGCGCGCTGCGCGTACGGGCCGTCCTGGCCGTAGCCGGTGATCGAGCAGTACACCAGCCGCGGGTTCAGGCGACGTCGAGCCCGTACTTGGCGAGCTGGCCGACCTTGTAGTTCTCGATCAGCACGTCGGCCTCGGCGGCGAGCGCGCGCACGAGCGCCTGCCCGTCGATGCTCGCGAGGTCGGCGGCGACCGAGCGCTTGCCGCGGTTGGCGGCGAGATAGTAGCTAGCGGTGCGCGTGCCGTCGGGGGCCTGCCACCACGGCGGGCCCCAGGCGCGCGTGTCGTCGCCGGCGCCGGGGCGCTCGACCTTGATCACGTCGGCGCCGTAGTCGGCCAGCAGCTGGCCGCACCACGGCCCGGCGAGCACACGCGACAGGTCGAGCACGCGCACACCGGCCAGCGGGCGCGCAGCAGCATCCACCGAATTCGGACGGTTCACTCGAAGCTCCTGGCAGCGCCCCGCACCGACGGGTCAAGCGGCCGCCGCGGATCCGGCTTCGCCGGTCCGCTGGCGGCGCCCCCCTGGGGGAGAGGCGCCGAAGGCGCTTCGGGGGGGGTCAAAACGCCGTCGTAGGTGTTGACGACCTCGAGGTTGACGAGGTGGCGCGCGATGCCGAACTCGTCGCTGATGCCGTTGCCGCCGAGCATGTCGCGCGCGGTGCGCGCGATCTCGAGCGCCTTGCCGCAGCTGTTGCGCTTCATGATGCTGGTGATCTCGACGGCGGCAGTGCCCTCGTCCTTCATCCGCCCGAGGCGCAGGCAGCCCTGCAGGCCGAGCGTGATCTCCGTCTGCATGTCGGCGAGCTTCTTCTGCACCAGCTGGTTGGCCGCCAGCGGCCGGCCGAACTGCTTGCGGTCCAGCGTGTACTGGCGCGCCGTGTGGAAGCAGAACTCGGCCGCGCCGAGCGCGCCCCAGGCGATGCCGTAGCGCGCGCTGTTCAGGCAGGTGAACGGGCCCTTGAGCCCGCGCACTTCGGGGAAGGCGTTCTCCTCGGGACAGAAGACGCCGTCCAGCACGATCCCGCCGGTGATGCTGGCGCGCAGCCCGACCTTGCCGTGGATCGGCGGCGCCGACAGGCCCTTCCAACCCTTCTCGAGCACGAAGCCGCGGATCGCGCCTTCGTCGTCCTTGGCCCAGACGACGAAGACGTCGGCGATCGGGCTGTTGCTGATCCAGGTCTTGCTGCCGCTGAGGCTCCAGCCGCCGGCCACCCGGCGCGCGCGGGTGATCATGCCGCCCGGGTCGGAGCCGTGATCCGGCTCGGTGAGGCCGAAGCAGCCGATCCACTCGCCGCGCGCGAGCTTGGGCAGGTACTTCTGCCGCAGCGCCTCGGTGCCGAACTCGTGGATCGGCAGCATCACGAGCGAGCTCTGGACGCTCATCATCGAGCGGTACCCCGAGTCGACACGCTCGACCTCGCGCGCGATCAGGCCGTAGCTCACGTAGTTCAGCGCGGCGCCGCCGTAGGCCTCGGGGATCGTCGGCCCGAGCAGCCCGAGCTCGCCCATCTCGCGGAAGATCGCTGGGTCGGTGCGCTCCTCGCGGAACGCGAACTGCACGCGCGGCGCGAGCTGCCCCTGGCAGTAGGCATGCGCGGCGTCGCGCACCGCGCGCTCGTCCGGCTCGAGCTGCGCATCGAGCAGCAGCGGGTCTTCCCAGGAGAACGGGGCGGCGGCCATCGGGCAGTCCTTTCGGGGCAGGGCTCGCGCCGGCGCATCGAGCGCCGCGCGACCCGAGACGATAGCAAGTTCGACCGCCGGCCGGCGCGGTCAGCGGCGCGCGAGCGTGGCGACCAGCACGTCGGCGCTGCCTTCGGCGAGCACGTGCTTGGTGGTGCTGCCGAGCAGCAGGTCCTCGGCCGCCGACTGGCCGTGCTTGCCGACGACGACGAGATCGCAGCCGTCCTCCTGCTCGTGGCGCACGATGCGCTCGGACGCGTCGCCCTCGACGACGCGTGCCTCCCACTGCGCCGGTCGCAGCCCGCTGTCCGCGGCGGCGGCGTGCAGCTGCCGGGTCGCCTCGGCGTGCGCTTGCCGGCGGTAGCGATCGATGGTCGCCGCATCGACGCCGGCGAACCGCAGCTTGTCCTCGAACGGCACCTGGTAGGCCGTCAGCAGCAGCAGCCGCGCGTGCGGCGCGATGCGTCGCGCAAGGATCACCGCCTGCGTGGACCACGGCGAGAAGTCGAGCGCGACCAGCACCCTGCGGTACGGCTCGTGCGGCGGCTGGCGGACGACGAGCAGCGGCCGCGTCGTCCGGCGCATCAGGCGCTCGGCCGTCGTGCCCAGCACCAGCCGGCGCAGGAAGCCTTCGCCGCGCGCGCCGACGACCAGCAGCCCGGCGTCGACGGTGTCGGCCTCGCCGCCGATGGCGTCGATCGGCGCGCCTTCCAGCACGACGCGTCGCGGCTGCACGTGCCGCGCAGCGGCCAGCTCGTCGGCGAGCGCGTCGAGGCGGGCACCCGCCTCCGCGGCGACCCGCTGCGCGGGGTCGTGGTCGGCGCCGAACCACTCGCGCAGCGCCTGCATCGGCGCGGACGGCAGGACGTGCAGCAGCGTGAGGGCTGCGCCGCATTCGTGCGCGATGCGCGCCGCGCGGTCGGCCGCATGGCGTGCCAGCGGCGAGAAGTCGGTCGCGGCGAGGATGGCAGCCGTGGGCTTCATCGTGTGTCCCTCGGGGGGTGGATGCGCTGCGCGAGGTCGCCGGCGGCCTGGTCGGCGGCATCCTCGAACGGGTTGAGCACGAGGCCGACGCCGGCGGCGGCCAGCGCGCGCCCGTGCTCGGCGTCGCGCACCGCCCCGGCCACCCGGCCGCCGTAGCGCGCCTCCTGGAGCGCGTGCAGCAGGGCGCGGTTGGACTCCCACTGCGGCAGGGTCGTGATCACCCAGCCCGCTTCGCGCAGCGGCAGGGTCTCGAGGAAGTCGGGATCCTCGCCGTCGCCGAACCGTGCCGGCAGCCCGCGCGCCTGCAGCGCGCGCACGTTCTCGGGGTCGAAGTCGACGCCGATGGCCTCGACCCCCGCCGCGCGCAGGCGCTCGAGCAGCCGGCTGCCGTAGCGCCCGAGCCCGAAGACCACGGCCTCGACCGGACCCGCCGCCGGCGCCGCCCCCTCGGCCTCGAGCTCGCGGAACGGTCGACGGCGCTCGAAGGGCCCGAGCCACGGCGCCAGCCGCTCGTAGAGCGCCTGCGAGTTGAGGATCATGTAGGTCGACAGCGTGATCGTCACCAGGCCGACCAGCGTCGTCAGCCCGAGCGTCTCGACCCCGACGTGGCCGAGCGTGATGCCCATGGCCACGAAGACGATCGAGAACTCGCTGATCTGGGCCACCGTCAGGCCGGCCAGGAACCCGGTGCGCTTGCGGTAGCCCATCCAGCCCATGATGGCCATCACGATCAGCGGATTGCCGATCAGCACGAAGAGCGACAGCACGACGGCGGGCCAGATCTCGCCGCCGAGCGTCGACAGCTCGAGGCGGGCGCCGAGGTCGATGAAGAAGAACAGCAGCAGGAAGTCGCGCAGGCTCGACAGGCGCGCGCTCATCGCCTCGCGGTACGGTGTCGAGGCGAGCGAGAAGCCGGCGAGGAAGGCGCCGGCCTCCTTGCTGAAGCCGGCCCACTCGCTGAAGCCGGCCAGCGCGACGCCCCAGGCGACGGCGAACAGCAGCAGCAGCTCCTGCGAGCGCGCCATCGCCGAGACCACCGCCGGCAGCACCCAGCGCATGAGCACGAACATCAGCGCCGCGGCCGCTGCCAGCCGCCATGCCAGCGACCCGGCGGTCGCGAGCCAGTCCGCCTCGGCGCCGGCCGTGCCGCGCATCGCGCTCATCGCCATCATCGCGACGACGACCGCCAGGTCCTGCACGATCAGGAAGCCCACCGCGATGCGCCCGTGCAGGCTGTCGAGCTCGCGCTTGTCGCTGAGCAGCTTGACGATGATGATGGTGCTCGAGAACGTCAGTGCGACCGCGATGTAGAGCGCCTCGAGCAGGCCCTTGCCGAGGGCGAGCGTGAGCGCGAACCCGACGACGATGGTGAAGCCGAGCTGGCCCAGACCGGTCGCCAGCGCCACCGGGCCGATGTGGCGGACATGTCCCAGATCGAGCTTGAGCCCGACCGCGAACAGCAGCACCGCGACGCCGATCTGCGCCAGCAGGTCGATCGGATCCGACACCGACACGAGCCCGAAGCCCGTCGGGCCGACCGCGATGCCGACGACGATGTAGGCGATCAGCACCGGCTGGCGCAGCCGCACGAACAGCGCGCCGGCGAGCGCGCACAACAGCAGCAGCAGCGACAGCTCCGCGAAGTCGCCGTGGCCGACCGATGCCGCGCCCGCCGGATCGCTCGTCATGGTCACCCCGCCCCGACGCCCAGCCGTCTCAGGATCCACTTCTCGATCTCGAGCACGGCCAGCACGGCCACGCCGACGCCGACGATCGCCGCGCCGGTGGCCAGCGGCAGCGCGGCGGTCGAGAAGAAGGTCTGCATGAACGGCGCATAGGTGAACAGCAACTGCAGCACGAGGACGCCGCCGACCGCCATCAGCACGCGCGGTGTCCCGCGCACGCCCTGCGCCGTGAACGACGGCGCCTTCAGGTAGCGCACGCTGAACAGGTAGAAGACCTCCATCGCGACCAGCGTGTTGACGGCCACGGTGCGCGCGGTCTCGAGCGAGGCGCCCTGGCTCAGCGCCCACTCGAACATGCCGAAGATGCCGCACAGGAACAGCGTCGAGACGAAGCCGATGCGCCACAGCACGAAGCGCGACAGCAGCGGCTCGTCGGGCCGGCGCGGCGGGCGCCGCATCACGTCGGCCTCGGTCGGCTCGAAGGCCAGCACGAGCGCCAGCGCGATCGAGCTGACCATGTTCACCCACAGGATCTGCACCGGCGCGATGGGCAGCGCGACGCCGAGCAGCACCGCCGCCAGCAGCGACAGCGACTCGCCGCCGTTGACCGGCAGCAGGAAGGTGACCGTCTTGCGCAGGTTGTCGTAGACGGTTCGCCCCTCCTCGACGGCGTGCGCGATCGACGCGAAGTTGTCGTCGGCGAGCACGATCGCGCCTGCCTGCTTCGCGGCCTCGGTGCCCTTGCGGCCCATCGCGACGCCGACGTCGGCCTGCTTGAGCGCCGGCGCGTCGTTGACGCCGTCTCCGGTCATCGCGACGATCTCGCCGTTGGCCTTCAGCGCGCGCACCAGGCGCAGCTTGTGCTCCGGGCTGGCGCGCGCGAAGACGCGCGCCTCGCGCACCATCTCGCGCAGCCGCCCGTCGTCGGCCGCCTCGACCTCGGGGCCGGTGACGGCGTGCAGGCCGTCGCCCATCCCGAGCTGCGCCGCGATCGCCCCTGCCGTCGCCCCGTGGTCGCCGGTGATCATGACGACGCGGATGCCGGCCGCGCGGCACTGGGCCACGGCGTCGATCGCCTCCTGGCGCGGCGGATCGATGATGCCGACCAGACCGAGCAGCGTCAGGCCGGACGCGACGTCGGCGTGATCGAGGTCGACGTGGCCGGCAGGCATCACGCGCCGTGCCAGCGCCAGCACGCGGCGGCCGGCGCGCGCTTGCGCTTCGACTGCGGCCTGCCAGCCCGCCGCGTCGAGCGGCTCGAGCGTGCCGTCGGCGGCCATCTGGTCGCCGCACATCCCCAGCACGCGCTCCGGTGCCCCCTTGACCAGTGCCAGCGGCGGCTCGCCCGGGGCCGGGCCAGCGTGCAGCGTCGCCATGAAGCGGTGCTCGGACTCGAACGGGATCACCTCCAGGCGCGGTCGCTCGAGCCGCAGTTCGGCCGGGATCAGCCCGGCCTTGGACGACAGCGTGAGCAGCGCGCCCTCGGTCGGGTCGCCGACGATCTGCCACTCGCCGTCACGCTCGTGCAGCTCGGCGTCGTTGCACAGCGCGGCGCACTCGGCGAGCGCGGCGACCGCCGGCGCGCGCTGCGCCAGCGCGTCGGCGTCGACCACCTCGTCACCCAGCCGCAGGGTGCCCACGGGGGCGTAGCCCGCCCCGCCGACGTCGAGCGCGAGTCCGGAGCAGACGACCTGCTGCACGGTCATCTCGTTGCGCGTCAGCGTGCCGGTCTTGTCGGAGCAGATCACCGTGACCGAGCCCAGCGTCTCGACCGCGGGCAGGCGGCGGATCACCGCTTCGCGCCGCGCCATGCGCTGCACGCCGATCGCCAGCGCGATCGTCATGATCGCCGGCAGGCCCTCCGGGATCGCCGCCACCGCGAGCCCGACCGCGGCCATGAAGACCTCGGCGGCGGGCATGTCGCGCACCCCCCAGCCGAAGACGAACATCAACGCAGCGAGCCCGAGGATGATGACGGTCAGCGTGCGGCCGAAACCCTCCATCTTGCGCAGCAGCGGCGTCGTGCCGGACTCGACGTCGGCGAGCATGCGCCCGATGCGTCCGATCTCCGTCGCCGAGCCCGTGGCCACGACGACGGCACGCGCCTGGCCCTGCGTGACCAGCGTGCCGGCATGGCCGATGCAGCGGCGGTCGCCGATGGCCGAGTCCTCGGCCACCGCCGCAACGTCCTTGTCGACCGGCACCGATTCACCGGTCAGTGCCGACTCGTCGATGCGCAGGTTGCGCGCCTGCAGCAGCCGCACGTCGGCGGGCAGGCTGTCGCCCGACGCGAGCATCACGACGTCGCCCGGCACGAGGCCGGCGGCATCGATCTCGTGCGGCCGGCCGTCGCGCAGCACCAGCGCACGAGGCGCCAGCAGGTGGCGGATCGCCTGCAGCGCCTTCTCGGCCTTGCCTTCCTGCACGAACCCGATCAGCGCGTTGAGCACGACGACGGCGGCGATCACCGCGCTGTCGACCCAGTGACCCATCAGCGCCGTCACCGCGGCCGCGGCCATCAGCACGTAGAGCAGCAGATTGCCGAACTGGCGCAGCAGGCGCTCGAGCACGCCCGGCGCCGGCGCCGCCATGAGCCGGTTCGGCCCGTGCTGCGCGAGGCGACGCGCTGCCTCGGCCGCGGACAGCCCGTGCGGGCCGCTGTCGAAGGCACGCAGCACGTCGTCGGTGCCGGCGGCGTGCCAGTGCCGCGGCGGCGTGTCGGGGCGGGAGGAGGAGGTGGGCGCGGGATCCGGCATCGTGGCGATCGCGGGTCGAGCAGGCGACCGGGTCAGGGTCATTCTCGGGAGCCCCCCGAGCGTGGGGTTTTGACATCCCTCAACGTGGCGGTCGGGCCGCGGCGACGGTATGGAGCGCGAGATCGGGCAGCGCCTGCGGCGGCCCCGCCGGCTACAATCTGGTCGATTCAACCAGACCGGAGTGGCGCATGGAGACGGTCGGGCTCTTCGAGGCCAAGACGCATCTGTCGGAACTGATCGCCCGCGCCGAGCGCGGCGAGGAGGTCGTGATCACGCGCCACAACAAGCCGGTGGCCAAGATCGTGCCGATCCGCGAGGTGTCGCCCGAGCTGGTGGCCAAGCGCCGCCAGCTGCTCGACGAGCTGCAGCAGATCGGCCGCGACATCGAGCGCCGGGGCGGCCCGATCACCGTCGAGGAGATCCTCGCCTGGCGCGACGAAGGCCGGCGTTGATCGTCGTCGACTGCTCCTATGCGCTGGCCATGGTGATGCCGGACGAGCAGCGGCCTGCCGGCATGAGCCAGGTGGCGCAGACGCGCATGCTCGTGCCGTCGATCTGGCCGTACGAGGTCGCCAACGCCTTCCGCAGCGCGGTGCGGCGCGGGCGCATCGGCGCGCAGGAGATGCTGGCCATCGTCGCGCGCATCGAGGCGCTGCAGATCGAGCCCTCCGGCACCTTCGACGCCTCGGTGCGCCAGCGCTACATCGCGGCCCTGAGCCATGACCTGACCGCTTACGACGCGGCCTACATCGACCTGGCCACGCAGCGACGCTGCGCCCTGGCCACGCTGGATGCGCGGCTGGCGCAGGCGGCGCGCAACGTCGGCCTGGACGTCGTCCTCTGACACCCCTTTCGCCCTGACCGCCCGACCATGAAAGCCTCCGAGATCCGCTCCACGTTCCTCAAGTTCTTCGAGAGCAAGGGCCACCAGGTGGTCGCCAGCAGCCCGGTGATCCCGGGCGACGACCCGACGCTACTGTTCACCAATGCCGGGATGAACCAGTTCAAGGACGTCTTCCTCGGCTTCGACAAGCGGCCGTACACGCGCGCGGCGACGGCGCAGAAGTGCATCCGCGCCGGCGGCAAGCACAACGACCTCGAGAACGTGGGCTACACCGCGCGACACCACACGTTCTTCGAGATGCTGGGCAACTTCAGCTTCGGCGACTACTTCAAGCACGACGCGATCTGCTTCGCCTGGGAACTGCTGACCGCGCACTTCAAGCTGCCCGAGGACAAGCTCTGGGCCACGGTCTACGCCGAGGACGACGAGGCCTACGACATCTGGCTGAAGGTGATCGGGCTGCCCGCCGAGCGCATCGTGCGCATCGGCGACAACAAGGGCGGGCGCTACATGTCCGACAACTTCTGGATGATGGGCGACACCGGACCGTGCGGGCCGTGCTCCGAGATCTTCTACGACCACGGCCCCGAGGTCGCGGGCGGCCCGCCCGGATCGCCCGACGCGGACGGCGACCGCTACATCGAGATCTGGAACAACGTCTTCATGCAGTTCAACCGCACCGAAGACGGCACGATGCACCGGCTGCCCAAGCCGAGCGTCGACACCGGCATGGGCCTGGAGCGCCTGGCCGCCGTGCTGCAGCACGTGCACAGCAACTACGAGATCGACCTGTTCGCGAACCTGCTGCAGCACACGCGCGACGC
>JALORQ010000137.1 GCA_025458805.1 Rubrivivax sp. | reverse complement strand
TCGATCTACGCCAACCCGATGATGCTGGGCTACGCCTGGCAGCAGGGCCGGGTGCCGGTCGGGCATGCGGCGCTGATGCGCGCCATCGAGCTCAACGGCGTGCAGATCGAGAACAACAAGGCGGCCTTCGAGTGGGGTCGGCGCTGCGCGCACGACCTGCCATCGGTGCAGGGACTGTTCGCCGCGCGGCAGGTCGTCCAGTTCGTGCGCAAGCCCTCGCTCGACGAGCTGGTGGCGACGCGGATCGAGTTCCTGCGCGGCTACCAGGACGAGGCCTACGCGGCGCAGTACAAGGCCTTCGTCGACCGCGTGCGCGAGGCCGAAGCCCGGCTCGGGCGGGGCACGGCGCTGGCCGAGGCGGTGGCCCGCTACCTCTTCAAGCTGATGGCCTACAAGGACGAGTACGAGGTCGCGCGGCTCCACACCGACCCGGCCTTCACCGCGAAGATCGCCGAGATGTTCGAGGGCGAGGTGAAGCTCGTGCACCACCTCGCGCCGCCGCTGGTCGCCAAGCGCAACGAGCGCGGCGAGCTCGTCAAGCAGGCCTGGGGGCCGTGGATGCGCACCGCGTTCCGGGTGCTCGCGAGGCTCAAGGGCCTGCGCGGCACGGCCTGATCGCCGAGTACCGCGCCTGCATCGACGAGCTGCTGCGCACCCTCGACGCCGGCAACCACGCGCTCGCCGCCGAGATCGCCCGCCTCCCCGAGGAGATCCGCGGCTACGGCCACGTGAAGGAACGACACCTCCGGGCGGCGCGTGCGAAGTGGGAGCGGCTGATGGACCAGTGGCGCGGCGGCGCGGCGCAGCCTGTTCGACGCGCGGCGTGAGCTCAGGCGGCTGGCCCTGCATCGCCGCCGCGCAGCGCCGCCGCGTGCCGCGCGTTCCGCTGCGCGCCGCGCCGGGCGGCGTGCGCATCGGCAGCGTGGCGGTCGAACATCTGTCGGCGCTCGGGCGCTGGCCGCAGCGCATCGCCGTCGCCGCCGGCGAGGTCGTGCTGCGACTCGAAGGCGACGCCGGCGCCGAACTCGCCGCGATCCACGCCACGCTGCGCGACGAGGGCCTGATCCGCGCCTGGCGCGGCGAGGCCTTCACGCTGTGGGAGCCGGCGTCGATGCGGCCGCTGGGCACCATCGAGCGCGCGGCCGCGCGCTTCTGGGGCACGCTGACGCTGGGCGCGCACGCCAACGGCTATGTCGCCGGCACCGACGGGCGCCCGACCGCGATGTGGATCGCGCGGCGCTCGCTGACCAAGCCCACCGATCCGGGCAAGCTCGACAACCTCGTCGGCGGTGGCGTCGCGCACGGGCAGACCCCCTTCGATGCCCTGGTGCGGGAGGGCTGGGAGGAGGCGGGCCTCGACGCCGCGACGATGGCCGCCGCGACGCCCGGCCGGGTGATCGAGATCGACGCCGACATCGCCGAGGGCCGCCAGCACGAGCATCTGCACACCTGGGATCTGCGCCTCGCGCCGGGCGTCGTGCCGCGCAACCAGGACGGCGAGGTGGCCGTGCTCGAGTGCCTGCCCGTCGCCGATGCGATCGCGCGCGCGGCAGGCGGCGAGATGACGGTCGACGCCGCGCTCGTCGTGCTCGACTTCGCGCTGCGGCACCGGCTGCTCGACCCCGGGGGGCAGCGTGTGCTCGCGGATCGCGCAGCCGGACTGTGGGCGGGTCGGGCCCCATCGGCATCGCGTTGACCGGTGGCCTGGCCTGCTGCCCGCCGCGGACGGCAGGCCGCGGGCGCGTCCTCTGCGGCTCGCCCTTGCCACGAGGCCACGCAGCGTGCATCGCTCACGCCGCAAGACCCCGCGAAGGGGTTTTACCCACTTGTCGTGGACAAGTCCCAGACATCAACATAGGGGGCTCGTATCCGCCCGAGACGCGGGACTTCACGACCTTTCGGAGACACCGATGAGCGAAACCCGACCCGCCGCCGGTCGAGCGCCCCAGCGCCGCCGCTTCCTCAAGAGCGCCGCCGCCGCGACCGCCGGCGCCGGCGCGATGGCCGCGCCGATGATCGCCACGGCGCAGACCGTCACGCTGCGCTTCCAGAGCACGTGGCCGGCCAAGGACATCTTCCACGAGTACGCCAACGACTTCGCGAAGAAGGTCAACGACGTTGCCGGCGGCCGCCTGCGCCTCGAGGTGCTGCCCGCGGGCGCGGTCGTCCCGGCGTTCCAGCTGCTCGAGGCGGTCGGCAAGGGCACGCTCGACGGCGGCCACGGCGTCGTGGCCTACCACTACGGCAAGAACTCGGCGCTCGCGCTCTGGGGCTCGGGGCCGGCCTACGGCATGGACCCGAACATGGTCCTCGCGTGGCACTACTACGGCGGCGGCGAGGCCCTGCTCAACGAGATCTACAAGTCGCTCAACGCCGACGTCAAGTCGTTCCTCTACGGCCCGATGCCGACGCAGCCGCTGGGCTGGTTCAAGAAGCCGATCGCCAACGTCAACGACCTGAAGGGCATCAAGTTCCGCACGGTCGGACTCGCCGTGGACATCTTCACCGAGCTCGGAGCGGCGGTGAACCCGCTGCCGGGCGGCGAGATCGTCCCCGCGCTCGACCGCGGCCTGATCGACGGTGCCGAGTTCAACAACGCCACCTCGGACCGCATCCTCGGCTTCCCGGACGTGTCGAAGAACTGCATGCTGCAGAGCTTCCACCAGAGCGGCGAGCAGTTCGAGATCCTGTTCAACGGCCCGAAGTACAACGGCCTGCCCAACGAGCTGAAGCGCGCCATCGACGTCGCGGTCGAGGCTTCCAGCGCCGACATGAGCTGGAAGGCGATCGAGCGCAACTCGGCCGACTACATCGAGCTCAAGAAGGCCGGCGTCAACTTCTACAAGACCCCCGACGCCATCCTGCGTGCCCAGCTCGACGCGTGGGACAAGGTGATCGCGAAGAAGTCGACCGAGAACCCGATCTTCAAGCGCGTGCTCGACAGCCAGCGCGCGTACGCACAGCGTGCGAAGGCCTGGCAGAACGACTACATGGTCGACTTCAACATGGCCTACAACCACTACTTCGCGCGCCGCTGACGCGGCGCCGCGGGTGCCGCAGGCCACCGGCCCGACAGCCGGTGGCCTTTTTCGTTGGGGATGGCCGTGCGCCGATCGCGGCCAGGAGAACGACCCGATGCAGAAGCTGCTGCTGGCGATCGACCGGCTGTCGACCTTCATGGGCCAGGCATTCGCCTGGCTGATCGTGCTGCTGACGCTGGGCATCAGCTGGGAGGTGTTCGGGCGCTACGTGCTCAACAACCCGCACGACTGGTCGCTCAACGCGCAGATCATGCTCTACGGCACGCTGTTCATGATGGCCGGCGCCTACACGCTGTCCAAGGGCGGTCACGTGCGCGGCGACGTGCTCTACGGCTTCTTCCGGCCGCGCACCCAGGCCACGATCGACCTGGTGCTGTACATCGTGTTCTTCCTGCCCGGCATCGTCGCGCTGACCTGGGCCGGATGGAGCTACGCGAACGAGTCGCTCGCGATCCGCGAGAAGACCTTCTCCGCGACCCCGCTGCCGCTATATCCGTTCAAGTTCGTGATCCCGCTCGCCGGCGGGCTGCTGCTGCTGCAGGGCCTGGTCGAGATCGTGCGCTGCGTGATCTGCCTGCGCCAGGGCGACTGGCCGTCGCGCGAGCACGACGTCGAGGAGGTCGACCTCGACAAGCTCAAGGAGATGGTGCACGTGAAGGACAGCGACATCGAGTCGCTCGACAAGTACGTCGTCGCGCAGGAGAAGGCGCACGGGGGCGCGCGATGACGATCCGCAAGGAGCTCTGGTTCGGCTTCACGCTGATGGCGATCATCATCGCCGGCACGGCGGTGATGATGCTGTCGGCCGAGCCCATCACGAACGGCCACTACGGGCTGATGATGCTGGCGCTGGTGGTCGTGGCCATCATGCTCGGCTTCCCGACGGCGTTCACGCTGATGGGGATGGGCATGCTGTTCACCTACTTCGCCTACCACTCGGGCGGGCAGACGGTGGGCGGCGCGGTCACGCAGACGCTCGACCTGATGGTGCAGCGCGCGTTCTCGGTGATGAGCAACGACGTGCTCATCTCGATCCCGCTGTTCGTCTTCATGGGCTACCTGGTCGAGCGGGCCAACCTGATCGAGAAGCTCTTCAGGAGCCTGCACCTCGCGCTGGCGCGCGTGCCGGGATCGCTGGCGGTCGCGACGCTCTTCACCTGCGCGATCTTCGCCACCGCCACCGGCATCGTCGGCGCGGTGGTCACGCTGATGGGGCTGCTCGCCTTCCCGCAGATGCTCAAGGGCGGCTACGACGTGCGCCTGTCGGCCGGGGCGATCACCGCCGGCGGCTGCCTGGGCATCCTGATCCCGCCGTCGGTGATGCTCATCGTCTACGGCGCGACGGCCGGCGTCTCGGTGGTGCAGCTCTATGCCGGCGCCTTCTTCCCCGGGCTGATGCTCGCCGGCCTGTACGTCGTCTACGTCGTCCTGATCGCCAAGCTCAAGCCGAACATGGCGCCGCCGCTGTCGGCCGAGGCGCGTTTCGTCCCGCTGCCGCCGGCGCTGCAGCAACTCAAGGAAAGCGTCTCGACGCTCGCGCTGCCCGGGCTGCTGAAGGGTCTGGGGCGCGACCGGTCGGTGCCCAAGCAGCTGGTCATCGCGCTGCTGCCGGCGATCCTGGTGGCCGTGGTTGCGCTGATCGCATGGCGCAGCGGAGAGCCCGCGCCGGCATCCGCTCCCGCCCCGGCCACGTTCGGCGAGCCCGCGGGGGCCGCCGGCGCGCTGCGCGAGCCGGCACCGGCAGGCGGACTTCGCGAGCCCCCGGGGGCGGGCAGACTGCAGGAGCCGCCGTCGGCCGGCGGCGTCGGCGAGCCCCCCGGATCCGGGGGCCTGCGCGAACCCCCGGCGGCCGGTGGCCTCGCCGAACCGCCCGGTGCGGCGGCGCCCGCCGGCAGCCTCGCCGAACCGCCCGGTGCCGGCGGCGTCCAGGAGCCGCCGGGAGCGGGCGGCCTGCGGGAGCCGCCGGGGGCAGGCGGCATCCAGGAGCCGCCCGGCGCGTCCGGGGGTCTGCGCGAGCCGCCTGCAGCGGGCGCCGCGCAGCCCCCCGCGCAGGGTGCGGCGGCCGCGGCCGCGCACGTGCCCGGCCGCAGCTACTGGATCGGCCTCGGCGTCGGGCTCGTCGCGCTGGTCGCGTTCTACGCACTGCTGACCTTCGAGCGCTTCGAGATCTTCAAGATGCTGCTGTCGAGCTTCTTTCCGCTGCTCGTGCTGATCCTGGCGGTGCTCGGCTCGATCGTCTTCGGCCTCGCCACGCCGACCGAGGCGGCGGCGGTGGGCGCCTTCGGCGGCTACCTGCTGGCCGCCGTCTACGCGGTGATCGCCAAGCGCGGCGACAAGTGGCAGGTGTTCGCGATCTGGCTGCTGCTGTGGGCACCGGCGCTGGTGGCGATCGGCTGGTTCGTGCTGCACCTCGACGGCGTCATCGCGACCCCGGTGTCGGTGGCCTACGGCACGCTGGCGGCCGTGGGCGTCGGCGCGTGGGCACTGCTGGCCTACAAGCAGGCCGGGCTGCAGAGCGAGGTCGGCGAGTCGGTGAAGCTGACCGCCAAGACGAGCGCGATGGTGTGCTGGCTGTTCGTCGGCAGCGCCATCTTCTCGGCCGCCTTCGCGCTGCTCGGCGGCCAGGAGCTGGTCGAGAACTGGGTGATGGGCCTCAACCTGACGAAGACCGAGTTCCTCATCCTCAGCCAGGTGATCATCTTCATCCTCGGCTGGCCGCTCGAGTGGACCGAGATCATCGTCATCTTCATGCCGATCTTCATCCCGCTGCTCGACAACTTCGGCGTCGACCCGCTGTTCTTCGGCCTGCTCGTCGCGCTCAACCTGCAGACGGCGTTCCTCAGCCCGCCGGTGGCGATGGCGGCCTTCTACCTGAAGGGCGTGAGCCCGCCGCACGTCACGCTGAATCAGATCTTCGCCGGCATGCTGCCCTTCATGGGCATACAGGTGATCGCCATCGTGCTGCTCTACAACTTCCCGGCCATCGGGCTTTGGCTCCCGGAGGTGCTCTACGGACGCTGACCTGACATCGTCGTCGACGCTCGCGCTGCGCGACCGGCTCGCGACCGGCGAGCTGAGCGCGCGCGCGCTGGCCGACGCGCTGCTCGGGCTCATCGCCGCGCTAGAGCCGCAACTGCAGGCGTGGGCGCATCTGGACCCGGCGCACGTGCGCCGGCAGGCCGATGCGGTCGACGCCGCGCGCGCGTGTGGCGAGGCGGTCGGCCCGCTGGCCGGGCTGCCGGTGGGTGTGAAGGACATCGTCGACACCGCCGACCTGCCGACCGAGAACGGCACCGTGCTGCATGTCGGGCGACAGCCGTCTGCAGACGCCTTCTGCGTGCGCGCGCTGCGCGCGGCCGGCGGCGTGCTCATGGGCAAGACGGTGACCACCGAGCTGGCCACCTACGCCCCGGGGCCGACGCGCAACCCGCACGACCCGTCGCGCACGCCGGGCGGCTCGTCGAGCGGGTCGGCCGCCGCGGTGGCCGCCGGCATGGTGCCGCTGGCGATCGGCACGCAGACCAACGGCTCGGTGATCCGGCCGGCGTCGTTCTGCGGCGTCGTCGGCTACAAGCCCGGCGCCGGCTGGCTGCCGCGCACCGGCGTGCTGGTGCAGAGCCCGAGCTTCGACGCGCTGGGCGTCTTCGCGCGCGACCTCGAGGGCGTCGCACTGCTGGCCGAGGTGCTGGCCGGCCACGACCCGGCCGATCCGCTGTCGCGACCGCGCGCGACGCCGCCGCTGCTCGCCGCCGTGGCCGCCGACCCGCCGGAGACACCCCGCCTGGGCTGGCTCGAGCTGCCTTTCGAGGCGCGCCTCGAGCCCGGCACGCGCGCCGCGCTCGACGGCCTGCGGGCGCGTGTGGCCGGCGCGTCGAGGACGCTCGTCGCGCCGGCCGGCACCTGGGACCTGCTCGACGCGCACCGCCTGGTGATGGAGGCCGAGATCGCGGGCTCGTTCGAGCCCGAGTTCCGGCGCGGGCGCCACCTCCTGTCGGTGTCGCTGCAGGGTCAGATCGAGCGCGGCCTGAAGACGACCGCGGTCGACGTGCGGCGCGCGCTGGCCGCGATCGCCGCGGCGGGGGCGCGGCTCGACGCGGTGTTCGACGAGGTCGATGCGCTGGTGCTGCCGGCCGCGCTCGGCGTCGCGCCGACCGGGCTCGGATCGACCGGCGACCCGATCGCCTGCACGCTGGCCAGCGCCTGCGGGCTGCCGGCGCTGAGCCTGCCGCTGCTCGCCGGCGCGGGCGGGCTGCCGATCGGCGTGCAACTCGTCGGCCGCCGCGACGGCGATGCGCGGCTGCTGCGCACGGCACGCTGGCTGATGCGCGCGGCCGCGGCGGCCTGAGCCCCCGCCGGCTGCGGACGCCGCGCCTCTGCGGTAGAACGCGGACATGCGCACCCCGGCCTCGCACCTGGCGGCGCTCGACGGGCTGCAGGTCTTCGAGCGCGGCTGGCTGTCGTCGAACAACGTGCTCATGTTCGACGACGACGGCCAGGCGACGCTGGTCGACAGCGGCCACGTCACGCATGCAGCGATGACCGCGGCCCTGGTGCGCCGCGCGCTCGCCGCCGCGCCGCCGGGCACGCGGCTCGCACGCGTCGTCAACACGCACCTGCACTCCGACCACGTCGGCGGCAACGCGACGCTGCAGCGCGGCTTCGGCGCCGAGGTCTGGATCCCTCCCGGGCACTTCGACGCCGTCCGGGCCTGGGACGACGACGCGCTGACGTACCGCGCCAGCGGCCAGCTCTGCGAGCGCTTCGTGCCGCAGCGGCAGCTTGCTCCCGGCGGCATGCTGGCTGCGGGCGGGCGACGCTGGGAGGTGCTGGCCGCGCCGGGCCACGACCCGCATTCGGTGATCCTGTTCGATGCGCACGAGGGCGTGCTGATCTCGGCCGACGCGCTGTGGGAGAACGGCTTCGGCGTCGTCTTCCCCGAGCTCGAAGGCGAGTCGGCGTTCGACGACGTCGGCGCGGTGCTCGACCTGATCGGGCGCCTCGACGCGCGCGTCGTCGTGCCGGGCCACGGCGCGCCGTTCACCGACATCGCGGGCGCGCTGCAGCGCGCGCGCCGGCGGCTCGACGGCTTCCGCAGCGACCGCTCGCGCCACACGCGCCACGCGGCCAAGGTGCTGCTCAAGTACCACCTCATGGAGGTGCGCGAGCAGCCGCTCGCCGAGATGCTGGCCTGGTACGCCGCGACGCCGATGCTGCGCAGCGCCTGGGCCGAGATGGCCGGCGCGCTGCCCGACGCCACCGTGCACGACTGGGCGCGCGCGCTCTTCGCGGAGCTGCTGGAATCGGGCGCGCTGCGGCTCGACGACGGCGTCGTGCGCGATGCCTGAAGCGCACGACGCCGGCCCGCCCGTCGCACTGCGCGGGCTCGACCACCTCGTGCTGCGCGTCGCCGACCTCGGTCGTGCGCTCGGCTTCTATGTCGACGTGCTCGGCTGCGCCATCGAGCGCCGGCGCGACGACCTCGGGCTGGTGCAGCTGCGCGCGGGGGCATCGCTGATCGACCTCGTACCCGTCGACGGCCCGCTGGGCACGGCCGGCGGCGCGGCCCCAGGGCGCGAGGGGCGCAACCTCGACCACTTCTGCCTGCGCGTCGAGCCCTGGGACGAGGCCGCGCTGCGTGCCCACCTGGCCGCGCACGGCGTGGCCGCGGGCGGGACCGCGCGGCGCTTCGGCGCCGAAGGCTTCGGCCCGTCGATCTACGTCGCCGACCCGGACGGCAACACGGTCGAGCTCAAGGGCCCGCCCGACGCCTGAGACGCGTCGCGCGCCCGGCC
>JALORQ010000136.1 GCA_025458805.1 Rubrivivax sp. | reverse complement strand
ATCCCGACGGCCGACGAGAGCCTGTGCGTGATCCGCTTCTCGAACCCGAAGGGCATCGACTTCCCGTACCTGCTGTCGATGATCCACGACTCGTGGATGTCGCGTGCCAACACCATCGTCGTGCCCGGCGGCAAGATGGAGCTCGCGATGCAGCTCATCTTCACGCCCTTCATCTGGCGCATGATGGAGCGGCGCCGCCGCGCCCAGGGCGCGCTGTGACGTCGCGATGCGCCTGGCCGTCGCCCTTGCGATCGCCGCGCTGATCGGCGCCTGCGCGATCCTCGGTCCGGCCGACCTGGCGCCCGGACGCACCGAGACCGAGGTCGTGCAGCGCCTGGGGATGCCGACGGCGCGCTACCCGCTCGACGGCGGTGCCACGCGCATCGAGTGGGCGACCGGCCCCTTCGGCCGCTCGACCTGGATGGTGGACTTCGACGCCTCGGGCCGCTCGACGGCGGCGCGGCAGGTGCTGACCGAGTCGAACCTGATGGCCTTCCAGGTGCGGGCGCCGGGCCTGACGCGCGCCGAGCTGCTGCGCGAGCTCGGCACCCCGGGCGAGGTGCGCGGCGCGCGCGGCGGCGGCCAGACCTGGTCGTGGCGCTACCAGACCAACGACTGCCTGTGGTTCCAGGTGTCGCTCGACGCCGCCGGAATCGTCACCAGCGGCGCGTTCGGCATCGACTGGGCCTGCGATGCCGGCTGGCGACGCGGCTTCTGAACCCTGGCGCATGCACCTCGAGCCATCGGCATGATCACCCTTTACGGCATCCCGAACTGCGACACGGTCAGGCGCGCCCGCGCCTGGCTCACCGACCACGGCCTCGAGCACCGGCTGCACGACTTCAAGCGCGACGGCGTGCCGGTGGCGCGGCTCGACGCCTGGATCGCCGCGCTCGGCTGGGAGACGCTGGTCAACCGCCAGGGCACGACGTGGCGACGGCTCGACGACGCCACGAAGGCCGCGGTCGCCGACGCCGCCGCGGCACGCGCGCTGATGCTCGCGCAACCCAGCGTCATCAGGCGGCCTGTCGTCGAGTGGCTGGACGGGCGCATCACCGCCGGGTTCGACGCCGCGCGCTGGGCCGCGCCGACACGCGGCGCGTGACGACGAGGGGCCCGGTCAGCGCAGCGTCACCGGCAGCCGGCGAAGGCCGCGAAACCGCAGACGGCCGTCGCGCGCCGGGGCGCCGGCCGCGTCGATGCGCGGAAAGCGCGCGAGCAGCGCGCCGATCGCCACGCGTGCCTCGAGGCGCGCCACGTTCATCCCGGCACAGGCGTGCGCGCCCTGCCCGAAGGCGAGGTGGTTGTTCGGCCGACGCGCGATGTCGAGCCGGTCCGGATCGGCGAACACCGCCGGGTCGCGGTTGGCCGCACCGATGCCCAGCGTCACGAAGGTGCCGGCCGGCAGCGTGGCGCCGTCGAGCGCGATCGGTGCCGTGGCCAGCCGGTTGTTGAGCTGCAGCGGGCTCTCGAAGCGCAGCAGTTCCTCGATCGCGCTGCCGAGCAGCGCCGGCTCGGCGACCAGCCGCTCGAGCTGGTCGCGGTGGGCGAGCAGCGCGTGCAGCCCGTTGCCGATCAGGTTGGTCGTCGTCTCGTGGCCGGCGTTGAGCAGGAAGATGCAGTTGTGCAGCAGTTCGGCCTCGCCCAGCGGCTCACCGTCCGGCCCCCCCTCGCCCTGCAGCAGCCGCGTCAGCACGTCGACCTCGGGGTCCCCCGGGCGCCGGCGGCGGTCGGCCACCAGCGCGCGCAGCATCGCGAGGAACTCGGTCACCGCCGCATTGCCGCGCGCCAGCACCTCGGCCGAAGGCGCGGGCTCGAGCGCCGACAGGATGTCCAGCGACCAGCCGCGCAGCGGCGCGCGATCGGCGTGCGGCACGTCGAGCAGGTTGCCGATCACCTCGACGGGGATGCGCGCCGCGAAGTCGTCGATCAGGCAGGGGACCGCGAGGCCGTCCATGCGGTCGAGCAGGGCGTCGACGAGCGCGACGACGCCGGCCTCCATGCGCGCGATCGCGCGCTGGCTGAGCGCGCCCGCGATGCGCCGCCGCACGCGCGTGTGCAGCGGCGGGTCGTTGAAGACGAGACTGGTCGTGTGATGCTCGAGCAGCGGCGAGCGGCCGAAGCGCGGGCCGAACTCGCGCTGCTTGTCCGAGCTGGCGTGCGGGCTCCGGTAGACCGCCAGCACGTCGTCGTGGCGCGTGAGCAGCACCGAGCCCGGCGCCAGCACGTGCCGTGGCGCATGGCGGCGCAGCGCGGCGTAGTACGGGTACGGGTCGTCGACGAAGCCCGGCGGCGGGTCGGCGAGCGAGAAGGCAGCGGCCAGCGCCGCGTCATCGCGGTCGTCGGGTGTTCCCATCGCCGCCGAGTCTAGCGATGCCGCGCCGATAATCAGCCGATGTTCACCGGCATCGTGCAGGGCGTCGCCACCGTCGAGTCGGTGGTCGATCGGCAGGGGCTGCGCAGCCTCGTGCTCGCCTTCCCCGCGGGCTTCGACGAGGGCCTTGCGATCGGCGCCAGCGTCGCGGTCGACGGCGTGTGCCTGACCGTCACCGCGCTGGCGCCCGGGCACGCGCACTTCGACGTCATGCAGCAGAGCCTGTCACTCACCGCGCTGGGTGCGCTGGCGGCGGGGGGGCGCGTCAACGTCGAGCGCGCCGCGCGCGAGGGCGCCGAGGTCGGCGGCCACCCGCTGTCCGGGCACGTCGACGTGCTCGGGCGGGTCGCGCAGGTGCGACGGCCCGAAAACAACCACGTGCTGCGCATCGCGCTGCCTGCGCCGTGGATGCGCTATGTCTTCGCCAAGGGCTACATCGCGGTCAACGGGGCGAGCCTGACGGTCGCCGAGGCCGGGCGCGACGCGGGCGGCCTCGGCTGGTTCGAGGTCTGGCTGATCCCCGAGACGCTGCGCCTCACCACGTTCGGCGAGAAGGCCGAAGGCGACGCGGTGCATGTCGAGATCGACCGGCAGACCCAGGTCGTCGTCGACACGGTGCGAGACGCGGTCGAGGAGCGTCTCGCCCCGTACCTGCCGCTGCTCGAGCGCATGCGGCTCGCGGCCGGCGCGCAGGCCGGCGGCACGCCGCCGCCGCGTTCGCCCGGCGCGGACGGCTGAGCATCCCGGGCGGCCTCGGGGGCCGCCGGGTCGCGTCAGAGCGGACGGATGCGCGAGGCCTGCGGGCCCTTCTGGCCTTGCGTGACCTCGAACTCCACGCGCTGGTTCTCGGCCAGCGTCTTGAAGCCCGTGCCCTGGATCTCCTTGAAGTGCGCGAAGAGATCCTTCCCGCCGTTGTCGGGGGCGATGAAACCGAAGCCCTTGCCTTCGTTGAACCACTTCACGGTTCCGGTGGCGGTCGTCATTTGGCTATCCTTTCCTGGATGCGTCTAGGGGTGCACCGGCTCCGGGCCGATGCGTTGCGGCAGCCTCCCACCCGGGAGGCTGGACCGGTCTGGGGCCCGGCGCGCTTCAGCGGCGCGGGCCGGCGGTGGTCGGGGGCGGGCCGCGCCGCTCGAGGTGGCGGAACGTGATGCGGCCCTTGGTCAGGTCGTAGGGCGAAAGCTCGAGCGAGACGTTGTCGCCGGCCAGCACCCGGATGTGGTTCTTCCTCATCTTGCCGCCGGCGTAGGCGATGAGCTCATGCCCGTTGTCCAGCGTCACGCGGAAGCGCGAGTCCGGCAGGATCTCGTTGACGACACCGCGCATCTCGATGAGTTCTTCCTTGGCCAATTGCATGCACTCCTGGGCTTGGGGGGATGGGAATGGGGACGCGCCGCGAGAGGCGGCTCCGCGCACGCCCGGGCGGCGGCATGCCGCGCAGGGCGAACGGGTGGCGGTCGAGAGCAATGCGCCGCCACGGGTCGGTGGCGGTGAACGGTGCGCTGCGGCGCACCGGTCGTGCAGACGATCGATCGCAGGTCCTTCGCACGGCGGCCTGTGCGGCGCGCCGGTCTGACTTGGGCCGCAGGCCGAAAGGCGCGCGGGCGGCGGTTGAACTCTGTCCGGCGGCTGCTCCGCAGGGTCACTCGCCGCGGGGCAGGGGCTACCAGATCAGGACGACCGCCGAAGCAATCAGGACGTCTGGCGAAGGATGGAGATCAGCTCGTGATCTCGGAGCGAAGGCTGTCCGGTCACTTTCGTGACCGTCCACCGTCGCACCAGAACCTGAAGGATACCACAGTGGCGTGCGCGAATCGCGCCGCGAACAGGCCGGATCTCGCGCGATCGTGGCCGACCGCCCGGGCACAGACTGCGCGCGGGTGGGCGCGACTTCGCGTGCCGGCCTGCCGCTGTCCGAATGACCACTCAACCGTATGTCGCCCGGCCCACGATGGCTCCGCCACGCTGGCGGCGCACGGCGCTGGCGTGCCTGCTGTCGTCGGCCGTGGCGGCCGCGATGCCCGGGGCCGCGATGGCGGGCGAGACGCGCTGCCCGGGCGCCGATGCGGTCGGCGAGCCCGAAGTGCCCGTTGGCTCCGCCGTCGCGGCCCGCCGCCACCTGGGGGCGCTGGTCGCGGCAAGCCTCGAGCGCAGCCAGGCGCTGGGCGCCGTACGGCTGCTCGCGGAGGCCGCGGCGGCCGACGTCGACGAGGCCCGTGCCGGCGCCGGCGTGCAGGCCGGGCTCGCCGCCGGCCTGGTGCCGACCTACACCGCGCCGGCCGGCGTGCCGGCGCGCAGCGCACTGCCGGGCACCGCGTCGCTGAGCGTCAGCCAGCTCGTCTACGACGGCGGCCGCACCGGGCTGCTGGTCGACTGGCGGCGCGGGCTGGCCGACGCGGCCCGGCATGCCGAGAACGGCGCCGCCGACCAGGTCGCACTCGCCACGGTGCTCGAGGCGCTCGAACTGAGCCGCGTCGATGCGCTCGGCCGCCTCTGGCAGCAGCACGCGCAGACCATGGCCTGCCTGGTGCAGAGCCTCGAGGCCATCGTCTCCGCCGACCGCGGCCGCGCCAGCGAGCTGGTGCAGGCGCGCAAGACCGCCGACGAGGTCGAGCTCGCGCGCCGCGACATCGAGTCGCTGCGCCGCCAGGTGCAGCTGCGGCTGCGCAAGCTCGTTGGCGAGGTGCCGGTCGACCCGGCCGGGCTGCTGCAGGCGCTGCCGCCGTCGCCGCCGGTCGAGGCCCTGCTGGCCGAGGCCGACCGCGCGGCCGAGATCGCCCAGCTCGACGCGCAGGCCGCCGCGCTGTCGCGCTACGCCGAGGCGGTCGACGCGCTGCGGCGCCCGCAGGTGAGCTGGGTCGTCGCCGGGCAGGTGCAGGCCGACACGTCTCGCCTGTCGGGGAACGACCGCGTCTCGGGCATCACGCTCGGCCTCAACGTCAGCCTGCCGCTGCTGGCCCCGGCCGTGGCGCCGGCCGCCGACGCGGCGCGGCGGCGCGCGGGCGCGGCGCAGGCGCAGCGCGACGAAGCGCTCGAGCAGCGCCGCTCCCGCATCGGCGAGGCGCACGAGCAGATGCGCGCCGCCGCCGAGCGCGCCGAGCGCGTGCTCGCGGTGCTGGAGCGCAGCGACCAGGTGCGCCAGGCGACGCGGCAGCAGTGGCAGCAGCTCGGCCGGCGTTCGCTGTTCGACGTCATCGCGTCGGAGTCGGAGCACCACGCGCTGCGGCTCGCACGCGTCAACGCGCTGCACGATGCGCAGCAGCTCGCGGCCAGTGCGCGCGCGCTCGGGCGCGGCATCGCGCCGCTGCTCAGCGCCGACGCCGGCGCCGAGTAGCGGATGCCGCGGCGCTCAGCGAGTCCAGCGCGAACGCAGGAAGTCGACGCAAGCGTGCGCCAGCGCCGCGGGCGACTGCGCGTCGACATCGAGCTGGAGATGCCTGCCCCAAGGGTTCGGCACATCCCAGAACCGGCCGATGCCGCCGTGGCTCAGGGTCACCGCCGGCACCTCGCTGAGCGACACCACGTCCGACAGGCCGCTGCGGATCGACACCACGCCCGCCAGCCCGGCCAGCTGCTCGAGCAGCACCTCCAGCGACGCGTCCAGGCAGGCGTAGCGCTCGAACAGGGCGCTGTAGTCCTGCGGGTACAGCAGCGGGCGACCGCCCTTCGCCACGTTGCACAGGACCTGCGCGCCCGCCGCGGTGAGCTGTTCGGCCACCTCCAGCCAGACGGCGCAGTCCGCGGCGCGGTTCGAGACGTTGTAGGGCGCCAGCAGCACCGTGGGCCGCGGCCCGGGCGCCCTGGCCGGGAGGGCGATCGGCGCCGGCGCGTAGATCGACGGCACGTGCAGGATCTGCTTGATCAGCAGGTCGTGCGTCACGCCAGGCTGGTCGAGCGCCTCCCAGCGGATGCCGGGCTCGTGGAGGTAGGCGCGGTGCCAGGTCGGGAAGACCTGCAGCGGCCCCGGTGCCGGGCTGAAGGCCCCTGGCAGGACCTGCCCTTCGCAGAACAGCGTGCGCACCAGCTCTGGGGCCACGCGCAGGGCGCGCGCCTGCAACTCGGGATAACAGGCCAGGAGGCCGTGGTCGAAGTCCGACGCGAACACGACCCGGGCCTCGCAGGCATTGAAGGCCTGGAACAGCGGCAGGTAGCTGTAGAAGCGCAGCTTGTCGCCCAGCCCGTGCACCGGCACGAAGAAGGCGGTGCGCTCCGGCAGTGCGTGGTCGCGGCACAGCGCCAGTGCCAGGGGATGAGGTGGCAGCGTCGACATCGGGGCGCTTTTCTTCAGCGCTGCGGGTCGATGGACCAGCGCAGCGGACGCAGCCCTTCATCGCGTCGCAGGTTGATCGCGCACGCAGTGGGCAGGCCGCTCGGCTTGCGGTCGTTGATCAGCACGCGCTCGCCCTTCGGCAAGCCGAACAGTGCGTGGTCGTAGCGCAGCCCGTGCGCATCGAGCACCGCCAGGGTGGCCGCCGCCTGCGAGGGCTCCCGCGCACTCAGCAGGACGATGGCGTCTTGCGCCGGCAGCGTGGCCCAGAACTCGAGCACGCCAGGCAACAGTTCGTCCCCCCCGGTCAGATGACCGTTGTGACGCAGCACGGTGCCGTCCAGGTCGATCAGCCACGTGTGGGGCAGCGCGCTCAGCGTCAGCGCGCCCTCGGCGGCGACGCTCACAGCCGGGCCATTCCCGTCTCGAGCCAGTAGAGCCCGAGGTAGAAGGCGCCGATCACCGAATCGATGTCGTCCTTCACGTAGCCCGCGAAGGCCAGCCAGATCAGCGCATGGATGATCTCGATGCGCCACTGTTCTCGCCCGAAGTAGTCGGCGAAGATGGACTGGCCGGTCCTGGCGAAGCTGGACGGCTCCATGAGCACCTCGACCGTCTCGTTGTCGATGTGCAGCTTGAACTTGCGACGGTTGAAGATGTCGTAGCCGCCCACCGCGGAGTAGTACACCTTCGCGAAGTCGTACCACGCATCGCCCATGATCCCGGGCTTGGCGAAGTAGCCCCGCGGGTCGATGAACCAGACCCGCAGCTTGTCGTCGACCAAGGTGTTCGAGAAGGTCGCATCGCCGTGGATCGGAACGAAGCGCTGCACCTGCAGCATCGGCATCAGGCTGTCGAGGATGCCCCGGTGCTTCTCGGCGAACGGGTTGCGGCACTTCTTCCCGTTGATGGTCGTGGACGGCTGATCGAAGCCCGGGATCAGGCTCGACACGCTCGTGACCCGGTCGACGGTCTTGTGCAGGTACACGTCGCGCATCGCCTCGTCCGACGCCGGTGCTTCGGCGGTGTCGTGCAGCGCGATCAGCGCATCGAGGTGGTCGGCCAG
This sequence comes from Rubrivivax sp., assembly GCA_025458805.1. Taxonomy (GTDB): domain Bacteria; phylum Pseudomonadota; class Gammaproteobacteria; order Burkholderiales; family Burkholderiaceae_C; genus Rubrivivax. The sequence goes on along the minus strand of JALORQ010000136.1, from coordinate 6,103 downwards.
CACGGCGCGACGCTCGCGCTCGGTCAGGTCGCTCATCTGGTAGGCATGCTGACCGGGGATGCGCTCCATCGTCAGCGGGGCCTCGGAGAAGAGCCGCGGGATGCGCCGGAAGCCGAGGCGCTGCGCCTCGCGGTACCAGGCGATCTCGCGTCGATGCAGCTCGTGGTACAGCGGGTCCACGGCCGTCTTCACGACGCGCTCGGTGCCGACCTCGACGCGGTTGAAGAACCTGCAGAAGCCGGCGCGATCGTTGCTTTGCTCCAGCACCGCGAAGTCGCCCAACTCCTGCATGTCGGGGCACGCGAGGGTGACGTACTCGTGGACGTTCTCGCTGAACCACTTCACGAACTCGCCGCCCGGGCGCGGGGCCGGCAGCAGCGACGCACGCTTGAAGTAGAAGAGCCCCGGGATGCCCGTCGTGTCGGACGCGATCTCCTTCAGCTCCAGGTCAGCAGCAGGGGCGCGTCAGCGGGTACCTGCTGCAAGGCGATGTCGATGCCGGAGGCGGTGCCCTTCTCGGTCGTCTGGAGCAGACGGTAGTCCACGCCGGGTGGGTTGACCTCGAGGTAGGTCTTGAGTCGGTCGAAAGCGTAGTCGCCGATGATGTGAAACCGCGCCTGCGGGAAGCGTTCGAACAGCCGGTACAGCAGCGGCTTGCCCTGAACCGACACCAGGCACTTGGGCTTGTTCCAGGTGTGGTGACGCAGCCGGCTGCCCCGTCCACCGGCTTGAACGACGACGTGCAGCGTTTGCGTGTTCATACGAGGCCTTTCTGCAGCAGGTCGTGCAGATGGACGATGCCCACGGGTCGATCGTCCACGCAGACGAAGATCGAGGGGATGCGCCGGTCGCGGAAGAAGCTGGCGACGTCCGCCAGCAGGGCGTCGGGGGCCACGCGATGCGGCTGTGGCGTCATCAGCGCATCGACGGGGCGCTCCAGGTTGGCGGCGGAGAAGTGCCGTCGCAGGTCCCCGTCGGTGAAGATGCCGGTGAGTAGTCCTTGCGCATCGACGACGCCGACGCAGCCGAGGCGGCCCCGGCTCATCTCGACGATCGCAGTGCTCATGGCGGTGCCCAGCGGCACCAGGGGCAGTTCGTCGCCGCCGTGCATCACGTCGCGGGCGCGCGTGAGCTTCTGCCCGAGCTTGCCGCCGGGGTGGAACTCGCGAAACTGCGCGACGCCGAAGTCGCGCGCCTTCAAGCATGCGATGGCCAGCGCGTCGCCCATGGCCAGAACCATCGCGGCCGAGGTGGTGGGGGCCAGGTCGTGCGGGCAGGCTTCCTTGACCCTGGGCAGCAGGAGCATCGCGTCGCTGGCCTGGGCCAGCGTGCTCTTGGCATGCGCCGTGATGGCAATGAGCGGGATGTCGAAGCGGCGACAGTAGGTCAGCACGTCCGCAAGCTCCGGCGACTCGCCCGACTTCGAGATGGCGATCACCACGTCGCGTCGCTCGATCATCCCGAGATCGCCATGGCTGGCCTCCGCGGGATGGACGAAGAGGGCCGGCGTCCCGGTAGAGGCCAGCGTGGAGGCGATCTTTCGGCCGATCTGACCGGACTTGCCCATGCCGGTGAGGATGACCCGGCCCTGGCAGCGCAGCACCAGGCGCGCGGCCTCGGCGAACGGGCGGTCCAGACTGCGGGCCAGCACGTCCAGCGCCGACGCTTCCTGGGCGATCACATCGCGGGCGCTGTGCAGCAGCAGGTCGAGGTCCCCGGGCACGACCGCCACGCCGCCGGGCGGGCGACGGAGGGGGGGAAGGCTGGTCAGTACGGACACGATGTGCGCTCCACACGCCGGATTCGGGGCGGGCCAGCGGGCACTGTAGAGAGCCGCTCGCGCTTGGAAGGCCGGAGGAGTTCAGCGTTTTGGCCGCTTCTCCGGGCCGCGGTGTGGCGCTGCCCGAGCCGTTCGCGTGGTCCGAGGCGCAGTTCGGCCGCGTGCCGGCGTGGACGCGCAGCGGCCGCTTGCCGCGGCGAGCCGATGCGGCAGCGTCGGCCGCCCGCGCGCCGCGCGGGCTGCTCAGGCGACGTGCGTGAGGCAGCCCGGGTTGATCCACAGCCGGCAGCCGGCGGCCACCAGTGCCTCGTGGTACGGCACGTGCTCGCAGACCTCCTCGCCGCCGCGCAGGCCGACGTAGCGCCCGCGGCGCGCCGCGTCGGCCTTGTAGAGTCCGAATCCGCCGAAGGCCGAGCGCACGGGAATCCAGCCGCGCACCTTGCCGGGCGCGAGCAACTGCACCGCGGCGTGGAGCTGCCGGCCGTCCTGCAGCGCGGCGTGCAGCCGGTGCCTGCCGTCGGCCACGTAGTCGCCGGGCGCGAAGTGGTCCTCGCGCAGCGCCCAGATGTCGTAGTAGATCGGGTGCGAGAGCGGAAACACCGCGTCCCAGGCGGCCTCGTGGCGGAAGCAGCCGACGAAGCCCTCGACCGCGAAGCGCGGGCCGACCAGCCCGTCGAGGTCGGCCCAGGCGACATAGTCCCAGCGGCCGCGCGCGAACACGTGGTCGAGCAGCCGGTTGCGGCCGTGCGCCAGCCGCTCGGTGCGCGCCGGCATCAGCGCCGCGATGCCGGCCTCGCGGTGCGCGACGAGCAGCCCGTCGCGCTGCATCGCGTCGAGCAGTTCGCCGGTGCCGTCGGCCGAGTCGTTCTCGTAGACGTGGATCTCGGCGTGCGCGAAGAGCCGGCCCAGCTCGTGCAGCTTGGCGATCGAGGCCGGCAGCGCCGCGGCGCAGTCCCGCGCGGTGCCGAGGAACGCGATGCGCCGTGTCGCGAGCCGGGCGCGGATCGCCGCGTCGTCGGGAACGGCCGCCGGCTCGAGCCGGCCCTGCGGTCCTGCGGGGTCGGGCGCGCCGTCGCAGACGACCTCGAGCGCGACGATCGACCAGTTGTCCGGGCGCTCGAAGCGCAGGCGCGCCTGATCGCCTTCGATCGCGAGCCGCAGCGCCGGCGTCTCCCAGGACCGCGGGTCCGGGACGCGCGCCGCCGCGACGCGCACGTCGCGCAGCCGCGCACCCGGCCAGCGCAGCGTCAGCCCGTCGATGAAGTCGAAGCCCTCGTTGGGCAGCCGGTATTGCATCGTCGACGGCATCGGCGTCTCGCGTCGCAGGGTGCAGCGGTCAGAACAGCGCGAGCAGCGCACGCGCCGCGTCGTCCCAGGTCCAGGAGGCGGTGGCGTCGCGAGCGGCGCGGCGCAGCGGATGCGCGGGGTCGTGCAGCGGGCCGGCACGCACCGCCTCGTCCATGCGCTCGATCAGCGACGGCAGGTGCGGCTCGACACGGCACGCGCCGGGGTGGTCGCGCAGGTCGGCCCGCACGAAGACCGAAGGCACCTTGATCACGCCGTCGCCGTCGCAGAAGTCGTCGGTCGCGCCGCCGGAGCTCACGATCACCGGCGTGCCGCAGGCCAGCGCCTCGAGCACCGGCAGGTTGAAGCCCTCGGCGCGGTACGGCGAGACGTAGCGGTCGGCGATGCCGTACAGCAGCCGCATCTCGGCCTGGCTCATGTTGCCCGACACGACCGAGATCGCGCCCACCACCTCGGGCGTGATGACGCCGGGCTGGCGCCGCGCAAGGTCGCGCAGCACGGCCTCTGCGTCCAGGCCGTAGAGCCGGCTCGCGTCCTTGATCACGAGCCGAGCGCGCGGATGCGAGCGCCGCACCGCGGCGAAGGCGGCCGTCAGCAGGTCGATCCCCTTGTTCCAGGCCGGCAGCCCGACGTTGAGGAACACCACCTCGTCGTCGGCGAAGCCGAGGTTGCGGCGGTTGAGTGCGCGTTCGGCCGCGCCGAGCGGCGCGAAGCCGTCGCGGTCCACGCCGTGGCGAACGACGCGCACGCCGGGCTCGTCGAATCCGCGGTCGAGCAGCCTGTCGCGCGACCAGCGCGACGGCGTGACGACCAGGTTGCCGCCGTCGCCGTAGGCCGCCGGCGGCAGCGCCGGATCGGCGAAGCTGCGGTCGGTGAGGCCGAACTCGGTGACCGCGAAGGTGAGGGTGCGTCGCGCGCGGCGGTCGGGCGCCGGGATCGGGGCGGCGATGCGGTAGACGAGGTCGGCCAGCGCCGGCTCGAGCGGCAGCAGACCGTCGATGAACGCCGCCTGCGCAGGCGCGAAGCCGGCGCCGGTGTCGCGCGCGTTCCAATGCGGCATGAAGAACGGCAGGTCGCGATGGTGGAGATCGACCGCCCCGGTGCGCGCCAGCGCCAGCAGCTGGTGCTGGTTGACCATCGCGAACGAATGGCTGACGCCGCGCCATCCCTCGACGAGCAGCCGAGTCGGTGAGCGGCGCACCGACGCCGCGGGTTCAGGGCTCGGGGCCGCCATCGCGCTCATGCCATCGTGTCCCGGGTTGCACACCGACCCGGGCGGCGGGGCCGCTCCGGGGACAGGGGACCGATTCTTCGCGCCGCGGCGATGCGCGATGCGCGGAAATGGAGCCGCCGGCGCCGCCTGTTCGCGGCGCCGGCGGGTGCTGCGGCGCTGTCGCGGCCGCCGGCCGCAGCGGCCGTCAGAGCAGCGGCAGCCCGCCGCGCGACTCGTCGTCGAACAGGCTGCGCGTCGACGCCGCGTGTAGCGGCGCTGCCGTCGGCGCCGTCGGTGCCGGTGCCCTCTCGGCCCCGGGCAGCTCGACCTCGGCCGCCGGCGCGAGCAGCTCGCCTGCCGCCGGCAGCGCCGCCGCCTCGGCCTTCGCGAACCAGACGTCGATCATCTCGTGCTCGGCGCCGTCGCCGTCGGTCCAGCTGCCGACCAGGCCGAGCAGGTTGCCCTGGTCGGTGCGGTCGCTGCGGCTGAAGTCGAGCGACAGCTCGGCGACCCCGAACTCGGCCAGCCCGCGCAGCTCGCCCGCATCGGTGCGGCCGTCGGCGTTCGCGTCGACCCACAGCCTCAGCTCGCCGAAGGTGGCGTCGGCCGCGCTGATGCGCCCGTCGCCGTTGCCGTCCTCGGCCGCCAGCGCCGCGAAGCCGTGACCCGCCCGCCTGCCGTCGGCGCCCACCGTCGCCGACCCGTACAGCTCGGTGCCGTCGTCGATGTGGCCGTTGCCGTTGCGGTCGCGCACCAGCAGCGCATCGCCCGCGCCGACCCAGCCCACCTTGTCCCGCGTGTGGCCCAGCCCGGCGACGTCGAAGTGCACGCCCTGCTCGGCCGCGATCGTGCGCACGCCGTTGCCGTCGAGGTCCAGGATGATCGGCGACACGGCATTGAGCGCCGCGATCTGCGCCGTGCTCATCGCCGCCAGGTCGGCAGCCTCGAAGGCGTTGACCTGCTCCATCGTCATCGCGCGGATGTCCCGCGTCTCGAGCGCCACCACCTGCGTGGTGGTCAGCGCGGTGATCTGGTCGGGCGTCAGTGCGCGCGCCTGCGCGGTCGTCAGCGCGACGATCTGCGACGTGTCGACGCCGGCGATCGCCGTGGCCGACAGCGCCCCGATCTGCTGCGTCGTCAGCGCCGCCCACTGCTGTGTGCTCAGTGCATCGGCCTGCGTCGCGTCGAGCACGCCCACCGCAGAGACCGTCATGCCCTTGATCGCGGTCGCCGTGATGGCGCGCAGGTCGGCGACGGTCAGCGCGTCGACCTGCTCGTCGGTAAACGCGCGCACCTGCGCCGACGAGAACGCGGCGAACTGCGTCGTCGTCAGCGCGTTGAGCTCGGCGTTCGGCAGGCTCGCGATCTGCGCGCTCGACAGCGACGCCACCTGCTGCGTCGACAACGCCTGCAACTGCGCGTTGTCCAGCGCGTCGAAGGCCTCGGCCGACAGCGCCCGCAGCGACGTCGTCGCCAGCGCGCGCAGGTCGGCTGTGGTCATCGTGTCGAGCTGATCGGCGGTGAAGGCACGCGCCTGTGCCGTCGTGACGGCCGCGAACTGCGCCGTCGTCAGTGCGTTGAACTGGCCCGAGTCGAGCACCGCGAAGGCATCGGTCCGCAGGCCGCGGATCGCTGCCGTCGTGAGCGCCGCGAGGTCCGCGTTCTGCATCGTGTCGACCTGGTCGGCCGACAGCGCGCGCACCTGTGCCGACGAGAACGCGGCGAACTGCGCGGTCGTGAAGGCGTTGAGGTCGTCGCTGTCGAGGCTGGCGATCTGGCGCGTCGTCAGCGCTGCGACCTGGGCC
>JALORQ010000017.1 GCA_025458805.1 Rubrivivax sp. | reverse complement strand
GATCAGCGCGCGGTCGAAGGGCAGGCCCTCGCCGATGCCGGCGTCCTTGAGCGACTTGAGCAGCGGCTCCTTGTCGAACTCCTTCAACCCGGCGAAGTCGACGGTGGCGATGATCGCGCGCTCGTCGACGACGACGACCGCCACGTCACCCTCGATCTCGATGCGCACGTCGTTGAACAGCCCGGAGGCGAACAGCGCGCGCAGTGCGGCCGCGCCCTTCTCGTCGGTGTAGGTGTCGCCGATGCGGAACGGCAGCGCGGCGAAGACGGTCCCGGGGTCGGTGCGCTGAAGGCCTTCGACGCGGATGTCGCGCAGGACAAACGGGGTGACGGCGAGCGACGGGGCCGGGACCGCGATCGCCGCGGCCGCGGCGACCCACGCGACCGCGGCCAGCCTCGACGGGGCGAGGGGGGAGACGGCGAACATGACGGATCAGTGCAGGCCCAGCAGACGGGCCACGTCGTTGTAGAGGGCCACCGACATCATCAGCAGCAGCAGCGCGAACCCCCCGCGCTGCAGGCGCTCGAGCCAGGCATCGGGGATGGGCCGGCCGGTGACGGCCTCGACAATGTAATACATGAGGTGACCGCCATCGAGCATCGGCAGTGGCAGCAGGTTCAGCACGCCGAGGCTGACGCTGACGAGCGCGAGGAAGCCGAGGTAGTACGCAAGACCCCGCTCGACCGACTGCCCCGCGTAGTCGGCGATCGTGATGGGCCCGCTCAGGTTGCGGATCGACGCGTCGCCCACCAGCATGCGGCCGAGCATCTGCACGGTGAGCGCAGAGACCTCCCAGGTTCGGGCGGCGCCCGCGGCCAGCCCCTCGAGCGGCCCCTGCGTCACGGTCACGGTCTCGACCGGGGCGCCGACGTAGGCGTCGATGCGCCCGACGCGGCGATCGCCCTCGTCGACCACCCGCGGGACCACGTCGATGTCGAGCGCCCGACCCTCCCGCTCGACCCGCCACAGCATCGGCGTGTCGGGAGCCGCCCGTATGCGCTCGCGCAGCGTCGCCCCGTCCGCGATCGCTCGGCCATCGACCGCGAGTACGCGGTCACCCTTGCTCAGACCGGCCCGCGCGGCCGGGCCGCCGGGCTGCACGTCGCCGACGACGGGATCGCTGAACGGGGCACCGAGGCCGATGCGCTGCATCAGCGCGGCGTCGACCTCGCGCCCGTCGATCGACGTCAGATCGAGCTCGAGGCGTCGCAGCCCTCGACCGTCGCGGTCGCTGACCTCCAGCCGGAGCGCGCGGCCGTCCAGCGCCGCGCGCGTGACCTGCCAGCGCAGGTCGGTCATCGAGTCGACCTCGCGCCACCGCTCTCCGTCGTCGGAGAAAGCCCGGACCCAGTCCCCGCTGCGCAGCCCGGCGCGCTCGGCCAGGCTGCCAGCGGCAGGTGCGCTGAGCACCGCCTTCGGCTCCTGCACGCCGATCCAGTGCGATGCCGCATACAGCAACACCGCGAGGGCCAGATTGGCCAGCGGTCCGGCGGCGACGATCGCGGCGCGCTGCGCGAGCGGCTTGCGGTTGAAGGCGCGGCCGACCTCGCCCGGCGCGACGGGCCCCTCGCGTTCGTCGAGCATGCGCACGTAGCCGCCGAGCGGCAGCGCGCAGACGACGAACTCGGTGGCCTGCGGCGACGACTGGCGGCGCCACAGCACGCGGCCGAAGCCCACCGAGAACCGCAGCACCCGCACGCCGCAGGCGATGGCCACGCGGTAGTGCCCGTACTCATGGATGACGATGAGCACTCCCAGCGTGAGCAGGAAGGCCAGCAGCGTCGTGATCATCGCGCGAGCCCTTCCGCGACGCGTCGGGCGACGTCGCGCGCGCGGCGATCCAGGTCGATCAGCTCATCCAGCGTGGCCACGTCGCCAAGCCGGCCGAGCATCTCGTCGACGGTGCGCGCGTTGACCTCGTGGATCGCGGCGAAGCCGATGCGACGGTCGAGGAAGGCGGCCACCGCCTCCTCGTTCGCGGCGTTGAGGACGGCCGTCGTGCCGACGGGCGCTCGCAGCGTGTCCCAGGCCAGTTGCAGGCCCGGGAAGCGCCGCAGATCGACGGGCTCGAAGCTGAGCGACGCGAGCTGCTCGAAGTCGAGCCGCGAGGCCCCGGACTCGACGCGCTCGGGATAGGCCAGCCCGTAGGCGATCGGCACGCGCATGTCGGGCGTTCCGAGCTGCGCCAGCACCGACGCGTCGCGACACACGACCATCGAGTGGACGATGCTCTGCGGGTGGATCACGACCCGGATCCTGTCGGGCTCGAGGCCGAACAGCCAGCGCGCCTCGATGACCTCGAGCGCCTTGTTCATCATCGTCGCCGAGTCGACCGAGATCTTGCGTCCCATCACCCAGTTGGGGTGCGCCACGGCCTGCTCGGGCGTGACGTCGACGAACGTCGCCGGGTCACGCGTCCGGAACGGCCCGCCGCTGGCGGTGAGCACGATGTGGTCGATGCGCCGCGACCAGGTGTCGCGGTCCTCGGGCAGGCACTGGAAGATCGCCGAGTGCTCGCTGTCGATCGGCAGAAGCAGCGCGCCGCCCTGTTCGACGGCGCGCATGAACAGCGCTCCGCCGACGACGAGCGCTTCCTTGTTGGCCAGCAGCAGCCGCTTGCCGGCACTTGCCGCGGCCATGCACGGCGCCAGGCCGGCAGCGCCGACGATCGCGGCCATCACCGCGTCGACATCGTCGGCGGCGGCGAGTTCGCTCAGCGCCGCGGCGCCGGCGCGCACCTCGGTCGCGACGCCCGCCTGCGCCAGCCTGCCGCGCAGATCGCGCGCCCGCTCCTCGGTGGGCACCACGGCGACACGGGGACGAAAGCGCGCGCACTGCTCGGCCAGCAGGTCGACGCGCTGGTACGCGCTGAGGCCCGCGATCTCGAAGCGGCCGGGGTGGCGCGCGACGACGTCGAGCGTGCTCGTCCCGATCGAGCCGGTGGATCCGAGAATCGCGATTCGCTGCGCGGGGGTCACTTCGGCGGACATGGATCAGAGGCGGGTGAAGGCGAGCGCGACCGGAAACACCGGCAGCAGCGCATCGATGCGGTCGAGCACGCCGCCATGGCCCGGGAGCAGCCGGCTGCTGTCCTTGGCTCCGGCCGAACGCTTCACCAGCGATTCGACCAGATCGCCGACGACGCTGCACGCCGCCAGCACGATCACCGCAGCGGCGGCGCCGATCACCCCGAGTTCGGCGGCGAGGTGGGTGAATACGCTCGGACTGTCGACCGGCCATTGCCGATCGGCCCAGGCCCAGCAGACGGCGAGCACGAGCACCCCGGCCACGCCGGACCACACGCCTTCCCAGCTCTTGCCGGGGCTGATCGACGGTGCGAGCTTGCGCCGGCCGAAGCGCCGCCCGCCGAAGTAGGCCGCAATGTCGGCCACCCAGACGAGCGCGAACACGGAAATGAGGAAGTTGAGCCCGACCACGCGGGCATGGGTCATCGCGAGCCAGGCCGCCCAGAGCGCCACCAGCCCGAGGACCCAGCGCGCGCCCGTCGGCAGGCGCGGCCAGCGCCCCGGACCGCCATGCAGCGCGATGCCGCCGCCGACCACCCACACGGCGGTGGCGGTCCACCAGGCCCAGACCGGAGACTCCTCCTCCCAGCCGGCGAGCAGCGCGGCCGCGCAGGCAGCCGCCAGCGCCGCCGCGAGCGCCGCCGCAAGAAGGCTGCCGGCCGCGTTGAGGCGTGACCACTCCCAGCCGGCCGCAGCGACCAGCACCAGCGTGAGCAGCGAGAACGGCCAGTGCGTGGGCGCCGCCAGCGCGCCGGCGATCAGCGCGAGCAGCACGATGGCGGTGACGACACGCTGCCCGAGCATGGCCGCGGCAGCGTGACTCAGGTGCCCTCGGGCACCACCTCGTTGGGGCGGATACCGCCGAATCGACGGTCACGCTGCGCGTACGCAGCAAGGGCTGCGTCGATCTCGGCGTCGCCGAAGTCGGGCCAGAGGCACTCGGTGAAGAACAGCTCCGAGTAAGCGGCCTGCCACAGCAGGAAGTTGCTCATGCGCATCTCGCCGCCGGTGCGGATGAACAGGTCCGGGTCGGGTGCGAAGGCCAGCGCCATGTGGCGCGACAGCCATTCCTCGTCGACCTGCTCCGGAGCCACGCCCTGCGCGATCGCCTGTCGGCAGGCCTGCACGACGTCCCAGCGGCCGCCGTAGTTGAAGGCCACCGACAGCGTGATGCGGGCATTGTGCGCGGTGATGGCCTCGGCGTGCTCCCACGCACGGCGCAGCTTCTCGGACACCGCCGAGCGGTCGCCGATGATCCGGATGCGGACGCCGTCGTTGGCCATCTTGCCCAGGTACTTGGACACCGCGACGAGCACCAGCCCCATCAGCCCCGACACCTCTTCCGAAGGCCGCTTCCAGTTCTCGGACGAGAATGCGAACACCGTCAGGTACTCGACGCCGCGCGCGGCGAACGCGTTGACGGTGCGCACGAGCGTGTCGACGCCCTGCTTGTGGCCGAAGAAGCGCGGCATGTAGCGCTGCCGCGCCCAGCGTCCGTTGCCGTCCATGACGACGGCAACGTGACGAGGCACGGCGCCGGCCGCCCGCATGGCGACGGGCGGCAGCGTCTCGGTGACCGGGGCGTGCGACATGCGGCGTGCGGCGGGCAAGGGCCTCAGACGGCCATCACCTCGGCCTCCTTGCCGTGCACCAGGCGGTCGATCTCGGCGATCGTGCGGTCGGTGAGCTTCTGGATCTCGTCCTGCGCGCGACGCTCGTCGTCCTCGGTCACCTGCTTGTCCTTGAGGAGCTTCTTCAAGTGCTCGTTGGCATCTCGGCGGATGCTGCGCACGGCGATCTTGGCCTCCTCGCCGGTGTGTCGCACGACCTTCGTGAGCTCGCGACGCCGCTCCTCGGTGAGCGCCGGCATCGGCACGCGCAGCAGGTCGCCCATCGCGGCGGGGTTCAGGCCGAGGTCCGACTCGCGGATCGCCTTCTCGATCTTCGGTCCCATGCCCTTCTCCCAGGGCTGCACGCTGATCGTGCGCGCATCGAGCAGGCTCACGTTCGCCACCTGGCTGATAGGCACGCTCGAGCCGTAGTAGTCGACGTGCACCTGGTCCAGCAAGCCGGGGTGGGCGCGGCCGGTGCGGATCTTGTGCAGTTCGTTCTTGAGCGCGTCGACCGACTTGCCCATCTTCTGCTCGGCGGTCCTGCGGATGTCTGCGATGGTCATGACCCGGATCCCCTGCGGCGGCGCTACACGTGGACGAGGGTGCCCTCGTCCTCGCCGGTCACGACGCGCCGCAGCGCGCCGGGCTTGAAGATGCTGAACACGCGGATCGGCAGCTTCTGGTCGCGGCACAGCGCGAACGCGGTGGCGTCCATCACCTGCAGATGCCTCACGATCGCCTCGTCGAAGCTGATCGTCGCGTAGCGCGTGGCCGCCGGGTCCTTGGCCGGATCGGCGGTGTAGACGCCGTCGACCTTGGTCGCCTTGAGCACGACCTCCGCGCCGATCTCGGCGCCGCGCAGCGCGGCCGCGGTGTCGGTCGTGAAGAACGGGTTGCCCGTCCCCGCGGCGAAGACCACGACCTTGCCCTCCTCGAGGTACTGCAGCGCCTTGGGCCGCACGTACGGCTCGACGACCTGCTCGATCGCGATCGCCGACATCACGCGCGCGGTGATGCCCTCCTGCCGCATCGTGTCCGCAAGCGCCAGCGCGTTCATCACGGTGGCAAGCATGCCCATGTAGTCGGCGGTCGCGCGGTCCATGCCGACCGAGCCGCCCGCGACGCCGCGAAAGATGTTGCCGCCGCCGATGACGACGGCCACCTCGCAGCCGAGCGCCGTGATCTCCTGGACCTCGCGCACGAGGCGGACGATGGTCGCCCGGTTGATCCCATAGGCGTCGTCGCCCATCAGGGCTTCGCCCGAGAGCTTGAGCAGGATGCGCTTGTAGGCCGGCATGCAGGGATCCGGGGTCTCGACGGGGCGGAGTTTAAGCGGCGGCGCCGGGGCGCCGGCCAACGAAGTGCCCGGCCGCCGGCCGGGCGCGGCCCCGTCAGCCCGCCTTGGCCGCCGCCACCTGCGCCGCGACCTCGGCGGCGAAGTCGTCGGTCTTCTTCTCGATGCCTTCGCCGACCACGTAGAGCGTGAAGCCCCTGACGGTGGTGCCGGCGCCCTTCAGGTGCTGGCCGACCGTCTGCCTGCCGTCGGCGGCCTTCACGAACACCTGGTCGAGCAGCGAGACTTCCTTGAGGAACTTCTGCACCGAGCCCTCGACCATCTTGGCGACGATCTCGGCCGGCTTGCCGCTCTCGGCGGCCTTCTCGGCGGCGATCTTGCGCTCCTTCTCGACCAGTTCGGCCGGCACGTCGGCCGCCGACAGCGCCGCCGGCTTCATCGCCGCGACGTGCATCGCCACGTCCTTGGCCGCCACCGCGTCGCCGTCGAATTCGACCACGACGCCGATGCGCGTGCCATGCAGGTAGTGGGCCAGCTGGCCGCCGCCGGCGTAGCGCTTGAAGCGCCGGATCGTCATGTTCTCGCCGATCTTGCCGATCAGCCCCTTGCGCACGTCCTCGACCGTGGGGCCGAAGCCGTCCTGAGCGAGCGGCAACGACGACAGCGCCGCGACATCGGTCGGCGCGTGCTCGGCGACCAGTCGCGCGCAGGCGCCGGAGAAGGCGAGGAACGACTCGTTCTTCGAGACGAAGTCGGTCTCGCAGTTGATCTCGACCAGCGCGCCGGTGCTTCCGGCCACCGACGCCGCGACCACGCCCTCCGCGGTGATGCGGGCAGCCGCCTTGCCGGCCTTGTTGCCGAGCTTGACGCGCAGGATCTCCTCGGCGCGGCCCATGTCGCCGTCGGCCTCGGTGAGCGCCTTCTTGCACTCCATCATCGGCGCGTCGGTCTTGGCGCGCAGCTCGGCCACCATGCTTGCAGTGATCGCGGGCATTCGGAAGTCTCCGTCAACAGGACGGGCGGGCGCCGGGCGCCGGCCCGCCGAAGGTGGGCACGGCCCGGCGCGCGCCGGGCCGCAAGGCGTCAGGCGTCCTCGCGGACCTCGACGAACTCGTCGTCCGAGGCCACCGCCTGCGCCAGCTCGGAGGTGGCGTTGGCCTTGCCGTCGAGCACGGCGTCGGCGATCGCGCGCGCGTACAGCGCGACGGCTTTGGCCGAGTCGTCGTTGCCCGGGATCACGTAGTCGATCCCCAGCGGCGAGTGGTTGGTGTCGACGACGCCGACGACCGGGATGCCCAGCTTCTTGGCCTCGGACACGGCGATCTTGTGGTAGCCGACGTCGATCACGAACATGGCGTCGGGCAGCGCGTTCATGTCCTGGATGCCGCCGATGTCCTTCTCGAGCTTGGCGATCTCGCGCTCGAAGAGCAGGCCTTCCTTCTTCGTCATCTGGTCCAGACCCGCCTCGCGCGTCGCCTGCATCTCCTTGAGCTTCTTCAGCGACCCCTTGACGGTCTTGAAGTTGGTCAGCATGCCGCCGAGCCAGCGCTGGTCCACGTAGGGCATGCCGCAGCGCTGAGCCTCCTGGGCGATCAGCTCGCGGGCCTGGCGCTTGGTGCCCACCATCAGGATGGTGCCGCGGCGTGCTGCGAGCTGCCGGACGAACTTCATCGCGTCGAGGAAGAGCGGCTGCGTCTTCTCGAGGTTGATGATGTGGATCTTGTTGCGGTGGCCGTAGATGTACGGCGCCATCCGCGGGTTCCAGAAGCGCGTCTGATGCCCGAAATGGACACCGGCCTCCAGCATTTCTCGCATCGAAACGGACATGGACAAGAGCTCCGAAGGTTGGGTCTTGAATCCGGCCTGGACCCACGCCGTCGATTCGGCGTCGGCACCCCGGGAGGGCCGGATTCGCGTGTCGTCTGCCCGCGGTCGTCGCGCGTCTCGCGCTGCACGAGGATGCTCGAGGCATTCGAGCCCAGGGACAAACCCGCGGAGTCTAGCACGCGGGCCGTATCGCGGCGGCGCCCAGGCGACTGCGCGGCGCCCACGAGCGGTCGCGCAGAATGCGGCCGCATGAGACCGGCCCTTGCAGATCCCGCGCGTCCGCAGCGTGTCCGCCCGGAAGACGCCGGCCACGCGCTGCACGATGCAGAGGCGTCGCGCGCCATCGAGGCGCGGGCGCTGCAGCGGACGGCGCCGCACGCGCTCATGGCACGTGCCGGCCTTGCCACGGCACGCCTGGCGCTCGCGCGCTGGCCCCGGGCGCGCCGCGTCGCCGTGTGGGCGGGACCCGGCAACAACGGCGGCGATGCCCTGGTCGCCGCATTGCACATGCACCAAGCCGGTCTCGAGGTCGTGGCTGTCCGCGTGGACGCCAGCCGGCCTCCGCCGGCGGATGCCGCGCATGCGCTGCAGCAGGCGCTCGGCGCGGGTCTTGCGATGCGCAGCGGACCGCCCGGCCCGGCCGACGCGGATCTCGTCATCGACGGGCTGCTCGGCCTCGGCGTACGGTGCGCCCCGCAGGGCCCCATCCAGGCGGCCATCGCCGAACTCCGGGGCTGCGCGGCGCCGGTCCTGGCGATCGACCTGCCCTCGGGCCTGGACCCCGCGACCGGGCAGCCGGTCGGCGACGAGTCGGTGCGCGCGACCGCCACGCTGTCGCTGCTGACGCTGAAGCCGGGACTGTTCACCGCGCAGGGACGCGACCTCGCCGGCGAGGTCTGGCACGCGGACCTGGGTGTCCACGTCCCTTCGGAGAGTGCCACTGCACGCCTGTCAGGGGCCGAGGCGTGGCGCAGCGTGGCCCTGCCCCGCCGGCATGCGACGCACAAGGGCAGCTTCGGGGACGTGTTCGTGGTCGCGGGCGCGCCCGGGATGCGCGGCGCGGCCGAACTGGCGGGCCGCGCCGCGCTTCGCGCCGGCGCCGGCCGCGTCTACCTGTCGCTGCTCGACGCAGCCGTCCCGGCCACGTCGCCGGCCACGCCCGAGCTGATGCTGCGCGAGGCCGCGTGGCTGCTGCCGCGTCCGCGGCTGCGCGCCGCGACGGTGGTCTGCGGCTGCGGGGGCGGCGACGCGGTGCGGTCCGCCCTTCCGGCGCTGCTGTCTGCCGCCGGGCGGCTCGTGCTGGACGCAGACGCGCTGAACGCGATCGCCGCGGACCCGTCGCTGCAGCGCCTCCTCGCAGCCCGCCACGATGCCGGACTGCAGACCGTACTCACCCCGCACCCGCTGGAGGCGGCTCGCCTGCTCGGCATCGATGCGGCGGCGGTGCAGTCAGACCGATTGGCCGCCGCGGACCGGCTCGCCCGGCACACCCGTTCGACGGTGCTGCTGAAGGGATCCGGCACCGTGATCACCGAGCCAGAACGCACACCGGCGATCATCGCTTCCGGAAACGCGCTGCTCGCCACGCCGGGCAGCGGCGACGTTCTGGCGGGCTGGATCGGCGGCCTGTGGTCGGCGAGCGGGGCCTCCGCGCCCCGGGTCGCCGAGGCATCCGCCTGGCTGCACGGCCATGCCGCCGATGCCCACGGCGCCATCCACGGGCTCGCGCTGCCGCTGCCTGCTACGGTGCTCGTCGACGCGATGGCGCGGGCGGCGGGCGACCCGTTCGCCCCGGCCGAGGGCTAATCGCCCCCGGCGCGGCGGCGGCAGGTCGCGTCGCCGACGCCGCCTCAGCGCCCGCGCGAGCGGCGCTTGGCCGAGGCCCCGCCGCGCGCCAGGGTGGCCTTTGCGGCCCGGGCGCCCGACTTGACGCGTCGGTCGGCCTCGCGCACCGCCTCGAGCGCATCGCCGGCCGACAGCGCGCGGCCGCGCTCGGCGCGGCCGGCGGACAGCAGGCGATCGCCGTCCCCCTCGCGCACCAGCCGGAAGTCGATGCGTCGACCGTCGAGGTCGACGCGGCTGACCTGCACGCGCAGCCGGGTTCCGACGGCATAGCGTACGCCGGTGCGCTCGCCGCGCAGTTCCTGGCGCGCCTCGTCGAAGCGGTAGTACTCGCCGCCGAGTTCGGTGATGTGCACGAGGCCGTCGACGTAGAGCGCGTCGAGCGTCACGAACAGGCCGAACGAGGTCACCGCGCTCACCGTGCCGGAGAACTCCTCGCCGAGGTGCTCGCGCATGTAGCGGCACTTGAGCCACGCCTCGACGTCGCGCGACGCCTCGTCCGCGCGGCGCTCGTTGGCGCTGCAGTGCGCGCCGGCCGCCTCCCAGGCGGCGATCTCGTCGGCCATCGCGGCGCCGCCTGCGCGCGCGCGCCGGCGCGGTGTCGCATCGCCCCCAGGCGCGAGCCGGAACCGGCCATCGCCCAGCAGCGCCTTGATCACGCGATGCACCATCAGGTCGGGATAGCGGCGGATCGGGCTCGTGAAGTGCGTGTAGGCCTCGTAGGCCAGCCCGAAGTGCCCGCTGTTGGTCGGCGTGTAGATCGCCTGCTGCATCGAGCGCAGCACCATGGTCTGGATCTGTGCGGCGTCGGGCCGGCCCTGCGCGGCTCGGGCGATCGCGGCGATCTCGCCCGGGGTGGGCTCGTCGCTGAGTTGCAGGCCGATCCCGAGCGCGCGCAGGTAGGTCTGCAGCGCGAGCCGCTTCTCGGGCGTCGGGCCCTCGTGCACCCGGTACAGCGCCGGGTGCCCGGCCGCGGCGATGAAGGCGGCGGCGCAGACGTTCGCCGCGAGCATGGCCTCCTCGATGAGGCGGTGCGCCTCGTTGCGCACGCGGGGCACGATCTTCTCGATGCGGCCGTTGTCGTCGCAGACGATCTGCGTCTCGACCGTGTCGAAGTCGACCGCGCCGCGCGACGCGCGCTGCTTCAGCAGCGCCCGGTACACCTCGTGCAGATGCACGAGGTGAGGCACCAGCGCCGCGCGACGCTCGGCCTCCGGGCCGCGCGTGTTGGCGAGAACGGCCGCGACCTCGGTGTACGTGAAACGGGCGTGCGAGCGGATGACGGCCGGAAAGAACTGGTACGCGTCGATCTCGCCGCCCTCCGACACCAGCATGTCGCAGACCATCGCCAGCCGTTCCTCGTCGGGGTTCAGCGAGCACAGGCCGTTGGACAGCTTCTCGGGCAGCATCGGGATGACGCGACGCGGAAAGTAGACCGAGGTCGCGCGCTCGTACGCATCGCGGTCCAGCGGTTCGCCGGGACGCACGTAGTGCGAGACGTCGGCGATCGCCACCACCAGCCGCCACCCCTTGAACGCCGCGCGGCCGCGACCGCGCACGAAGGGTTCGCAGTAGACGGCGTCGTCGAAGTCGCGGGCGTCCTCGCCGTCGATCGTGACCAGCGGCACGTCGGTCAGGTCGATGCGCCGGCGCCTGTCGGTCGCGCGCAGACGGTCGGGCAGCGCCGCCGCGGCCGCCAGGGTCTCGGCGCTGAAACGATGGGGCACCTCGTACTTGCGCACGGCGATCTCGATCTCGAGCCCCGGGTCATCGATCTCGCCGAGCACCTCGGCGACCCGACCGACCGGTCGCGAGTGCAACGACGGCGGCTCGGTCAGCTCGACGGCGACCACCTGCCCGGCCGTGGCGCTGGCGGTGGCGTTCTTCGGGATCAGGATGTCCTGGCCGTAGCGCCGATCCTCGGGCGCGACGATCCACTGACCGGCCTCGAGCAGCAGGCGCCCGATGATCGGGGCGCGCCGCCGCTCGAGGATCTCCAGGACCCGGCCCTCGGGGCGGCCTCGCCGGTCGTAGCGCACGATGCGCACGCGAACGCGGTCGCGATGCAGCACGCTTCGCATCTCCTGCGGCGCGAGGTAGATCGACGCCTCGCGGTCGTCCCGCACGACGAAGCCATGCCCGTCGCGATGACCCTCGACGCGCCCCTGGACCTCGGACATCAGGGCCAGCCCGGCGGAAGGTGGCGTGTTCAGTTCGGTTTTGATGCTAAGATCCTCGATTCCTGCCTCGCAGGACACCTTGCCCAGGTGGCGGAATTGGTAGACGCACTAGTTTCAGGTACTAGCGCTTAACGGCGTGGAGGTTCGAGTCCTCTCCTGGGCACCAGCTGCGGTTGTCGTGCGACGGTGACGTCGGGAGTCGGCAAACGCCGAGCGGACCTCGAGATCCGACCGGATCGGCACCCGATGCGTGGCGCCTTGTCGCGCCCCCGGGCGGACGCAGTACAGGGCGCTCAGATCGAGAACTTCCTTGCCAGCCCTTCGGGCCGGAGGTTGTCGTACTCCTCGAATGGCTGGTGGATCCACGGGCTCGTCGGCAGAAGCTCGACGTGATAGTCGGGAACGTAGGTCGAGACGCCCTTCACCCAGATCACCGCGGCACGCAGCTCGCTGATCGCCGGCATGCCGCGCAGCCTGTCGACCACCGCGCGCAGCGTCACGCCGGTGTCCGCCAGGTCGTCGACGAGCAGCACGCGGCCGGCGAGCTCGCCGCGCGGCATCGTGATGTACTTGGCCAGATCGAGCCTGCCCTGGATCGTCCCGGCATCGGCACGGTACGAGCTGGTCGACATGATGGCCAGGGGCTTGTCGAAGACGCGCGACAGCACGTCGCCGGGCCGCATCCCGCCGCGCGCCAGGCAGAGGATCTGGTCGAACTCCCAGCCGGATGCCGCCACCTTCAGCGCCAGGCGCTCGATCAGCATGTGGTACTCGTCCCAGGACACGTAGAGGTGTTTGCCGTCGTCGGTCAGCATCGTGTCGTCCTCGTCCTTCTCGATGGGTCGCTGCGGCCGTCGCCTCAGGGGCGGAAGGGGTGCCGCAGCAGGATGGTGTGCACGCGGTCGGGACCGGTGGAGACCATGTCGATCGGCGCGCCGGTGAGCGCCTGCACGCGCTCGAGGTAGCGCTTCGCGTTCGTCGGCAGCTGCTCCCAGTTGGTCAGCCCCGCCGTGCTGTCCCCCCATCCGGGCAGGACCTCGTAGACCGGGCGGCAGGACGCGACGTCGTCGGCATCGAGCGGCAACACGTCGACCCGGCGCCCGCCGAGTTCGTAGCCCGTGCAGATGCGGATCTCCGCGAGGCCGTCGAGAACGTCGAGCTTCGTGATGCACAGGCCGGAGACGCCGTTGATGATGATCGACCGCTTCAGTGCCGCGGCGTCGAGCCAGCCGCATCGCCGCGCGCGACCGGTCACCGTGCCACGCTCCTGCCCGACGGTCGACAGGTGATGTCCGACGCTGCCGGGCTCGTCGATCGGCAGCTCGGTCGGGAACGGCCCGCCGCCGACCCGCGTCGCGTAGGCCTTGGTGATGCCGAGGATGTAGTGCAGCATGCCCGGGCCCACTCCGGATCCGGCGGCGGCGTTGCCCGCGACGCAGTTGCTCGACGTCACGAACGGGTAGGTGCCGTGGTCGATGTCGAGCAGCGTGCCCTGAGCCCCTTCGAAGAGCAGGCTCGCGCCGTTGCGGTGTGCCTCGTAAAGGCGGTATCCGACGTCGGACATCATCGGCCGCAGCCGCTCGCCGGCGGCAAGCGCATCGTCGAGCATCGGCTGCAAGGCCAGCGCGCGCGCGTCGGGCGCACCTGCCAACTCGGCGTTGTGCCGCTCGAGGAGGTCGCGCAGCTTCTCCTCGAAGCGGCGTGGGTGCTTGAGATCCTGCACGCGCAGCGCACGCCGTGCGACCTTGTCCTCGTACGCCGGCCCGATGCCCTTGCCGGTGGTGCCGATGCGGCCCCCGGCGCTGGCCTCCCGGCGCGCCTCGCGGGCACGGTCGATCTCCACGTGCAGCGGCAGGATGAGGGGGCAGGACTCGCTGACGAAGAGCCGCGAGCGCACCTCCAGCCCCAGCGCCTCCAGGCGGGCGATCTCGTCGAGCAGGTGCGCCGGGTCGACCACCACCCCGTTGCCGATGTAGCAGGCCACGTCCTCGCGCATGACGCCGGACGGGATCAGCTGAAGTGCCGTCTTGCGGCCCGCGATGACGAGCGTGTGGCCGGCGTTGTGGCCGCCCTGGAACCGCACCACGCCATGCGCGTGGTCGGTCAGCCAATCCACCACCTTGCCCTTGCCTTCGTCGCCCCACTGCGTGCCGACGACGACGACATTGCGACCGGCACCCGGCCGGCTGAGCGTTTGCATGAGCGGAATCCTCGTGGTCAGTGCGACGCCGCGGCGCCTGCTCGCGCAGCCTGCAGCACCCAGCGGCCGGCCACCTCGACGAGCTCGCGGTCGAAGACGTGCGAGGCCTCGGGACCGGGGTCTCCCGGAAGCGCGGTGACGACCGTCTCGCCGGCATCACGCAGGCGACGCACCGCCGCGCGCAGCTCGGGCGCTTCGCTCCACGGCGCGCGGATCGCGGCCGGCGCCGACACATCCGCCGCCGAGGCGGCGAGCGCCTTGACGTCGAGGCTGAAGCCGACGGCCGGACGCGCACGCCCGAACACCGCGCCGACCTCGTCGTATCGGCCGCCGCGCACCAGGGCGTCGCTGGCGCCCGCAGCATAGACGGCGAAACGCACCCCGCTGTAGTAGGCATAGCCGCGGGTTTCGGCCAGGTCGAAGCCGACCTCGGCCTCCGGAAAGGCCACGCGCAGATGGCGCGACAGCCACTCCAGCTCGCCCAGGGCCTCGTGCAGCAGCGGACGTGGCGGGAGGCAGGCACGCGCCTCGCCGAGCACTTCGCACCCGCCGTACAGGCGTGTCAGCGCCACCAGTCCCTCGCGCACCGGGCCGGGAAGTGGCGCGGCCAGCGACGCGAGCGATGCGGCATCCTTCTCGGCCAGTGCCGCGGCGATGTCCTGCAGCCGCGACGGGTCAGCGACGACGCCGCTCAGCACCGCGCGCAGCACCCGCGCGTCGGCCAGGTCGATCACCGGGCCCGGCACGCCGGCCGCCGCCAGCGAGTCGACGGCAAGCTCGAGGACCTCGAGCTCGGCCTCGAGGCCGGCGTGCCCGAACAGCTCGGCGCCGAACTGCAGCGGCTCGCGCGTCGTGAGGCCGCCGGAAGGACGCGCATGCAGCACCGGCCCGCAGTAGCACAGGCGGGTCACGCCATCGCGATTGAGCAGGTGGGCGTCGATGCGCGCGGCCTGCGGCGTCGTGTCGGCGCGCACGCCGAGGGTGCGCCCGCTCAGCTGGTCGACGAGCTTGAAGGTCCGCAGGTCGAGCTCGTGCCCGGTGCCGCTCAGGAGCGACTCGACGTGCTCGATGAGCGGCGGCACGACCAGTTCGTAGCCGTAGCGGACGGCGCGGTCGAGAAGACCCCGCCGCAACGACTCCAGCACGCGCGCCTGGGCGGGCAGGACGTCGGACAGGTGCTCGGGAAGGAGCCAGGCGGAAGGCATTCGTCGTGCGGAGGACCAGCGACGATTCTAGGGGCCCTCCGCACCGTGCCCCCGCGGCGGCCGCCGCTGCGGCGCCGCAATGTCAGTTGGGCGCCCGGAAGGCCATGAACTGGGCGTCCATCCGCGCCTGCTGACCGGAAGAGAACTCCACCATGCACGCGTCGTCGGAGTAGTCCATGAAATTGGTGACCGGGTCGGCGCCGGGCTGGCGGGCGCAGCTATCCCGCCCGATCGGGCAGCCGAAGGCCGGCGAGCGCTCGGCGGGCGTGTCGGACACCCGATCGTTGGCGCGCGTGCAGCGCCCCTGGAAGGTGTGGAACAGGCCGAACCAGTGCCCGACCTCGTGCACCAGCGTGTCGCCCTCGTTGTATGGTGACGCGCTGCCGCCGGGCAGCGACGCGTTGAGCACGACGACGCCGTCGAGCGCGGGCCGTGCCGCATAGTCCGACGGAAAGGTCGCCCATCCGAGCAGGTCGCCGCCAATGCCGGCGACGTAGACGTTCAACGCATCGGCTCCGCCGCGACGAAGGGCCTGCTTGGCCTGCTGCTCGGCGGCCGATCCCGGGGTCATCGCGTACCACGCCGCGTTGACCGTGTAGGTCGTCTCCATCACCTGAAACGTGTACCCGCTCGTCGCGAAGGCGTCGGTCAGGATCTGGATCTGTGCGGCCAGCGCGCTGTCGGGCACGGCGCCGGCGACGCCGTCGCTGATGACATGCACGTACACCGGCACCGTGACACCGCCGGCGGCTGCCGCCGAGAGCGGCGCCCCTCGCTGCTGCCGCTCGGCGCGCCGCGACTGCGCCGTCATCTCGGCGATGCGCTGCTCGAACTCCGAGACCTCGCGAGTGGAGCAACGCGCGCCGCTCTCGACGAACGCCTTCTGGCTGACCCAGGTGCGGCCATTGAACTGGAAGGGACCGCCGGCAGTCGTGGAACCGGCCGTGGCCACGGCCTGCGGCGACGGCGACTCGAACGACTGGGCGTGCGCCGCCGCGGCAGCTGTCGTCAGCAGGAGTGACAGAGCGATCGATCGCAAGGGCGCCGCACAGTGGCGGCTCTTCATCGATGTTCTCCTCGAGGCGAGCACCGATGGTGCACCGGCGCGCGAAGCCGATGCTAGCTGCACCGCGCCCCGACCGCGCGGGTCCGAGGCGGGACTGCACCCCCATGTCCGAGGGGGTAGGCCGCGCTGCTCACTGCCAGATCGCGAGCAGCAACAGCCCGGCGAGGATGCTGCTCAGCCCGATGAATCGGATCTGCCCGTCGGTCATCCGGGTCGCCCGCTCGAACAACTCGCGCCATGCCGCCGGACTCAGGAACGGCAGCAGCCCCTCGATGATCAGCATCAGCGCGAATGCGCCCAGCACGAGGTCGCCCACCTGCGCGCCCCGGCCACCCGTCTCGCTGCTAGCGCCGCGGCGCGGCGGGTGCATCGCCGCGCATCGCGCGGAAGAACTCGTTGCCAGGCTCGACGACCACGAGGTCGGAACGATTGCGGAACGTGGTGCGGTACGCCTCGAGGCTGCGGTAGAACTGTGCGAACTGCGGATCGCGACCGAACGCCTCGGCGTAGATCGCCGACGCGCGGGCGTCACCCTCGCCCTTGATCTTCTGCGCATCGCGGAAGGCCTCGGCGATGATCACCTCGCGCTGCCGGTCGGCGTCGGCACGGATCTTCTCGCCTTCGGCGGCGCCCTGCGAGCGCAGCTCGTTGGCCACGCGCTTGCGTTCGGACTCCATGCGGCGGTAGACCGAGTCCGTGATGTCGGCGACGAAGTCGACCCGCTTGATCCGCACGTCGAGCACCTCGATACCGAAGGACGTGGCCTCGTCGGCGAGGCGGGTGCGGACGTCGTTCATCACCTTCTCGCGTTCGGTCGCCAGCACGCCGGCGACCGTCCGCCTGGTGATCTCCTCGTTGAAGGCGGCCTGCACCACAGGCGCGAGCCGAAGCTCGAGGTTGCGGAAGTCGACACCGTTGTTCCGGATGAACTGGCGCGGCTCCGCGATTCGCCACTTCACGAGCCAGTCGATCACCAGGCTCTTCTTCTCGGCGGTGAAGATGGGGCGCGTCTCCGGGCTGTCCAGCGTCTGGATTCGCCGGTCGAGGAAGACCACGTTCTGGAAGGGCGGCGGCAGCTTGAACTGCAGCCCCGGCTCGGTGATGACCTCCTTGATCTCTCCCAGAGCGAAGACGACGGCGACCTGGCGCTGGTCGACCACGAACAGGGTCGACGAGGCGATCATCAGCGCGGCGACCAGGCCGGCGACGGCGATTCCGATGCGATTCATGCCGGTGCTCCTTCAGCGGCCTTCGCGGTCACGGCTGCGGCTGTTGTCGCGTGAGCGCGGATCGCTCGCGGCGACCGAGCCGAGCGCCTCGCCGGGCACGGGCACGCCCGCTGCCGGGGGCGTCGCCGGCGCCGGGCCCGTCGTGGCGCCCTGCTGCTGGAGCAGCCGGTCGAGCGGCAGGTACAGCAGGTTCGAATTCGTCTGGCTGTCGACCAGCACCTTGGTGACGTTGGAATAGACCTGCTGCATGGTGTCGAGGTAGAGGCGGTCCCGCGTCACCCCGGGCGCCTTCTGGTACTCGGCGAGCACCGAGCGGAATCGCTGCGCATCGCCCTCGGCGGTCGCGACGACGCGAGCACGGTAGCCCTCGGCCTCCTCGAGCAGTCGCGAAGCCGTGCCGCGGGCGCGCGGGATGACGTCGCTGGCGTATGCCTCGCCCTCGTTCTTCAGTCGGTCTCGGTCGGCGCCGGCCTTGACCGCGTCGTTGAACGCCGCCTGCACCTGCTCGGGCACCTGCACGTTCTGGACGTTGACGTTGACGACCACGATGCCGGCCTTCAGCCTGTCGAGTTGCGCCTGCACGCTTCGGCCGAGATCGGCCGCGATCGCGTCGCGCTGCTCGTAAAGCACCTGATCGACGCGGCTGCGGCCGACGATCTCGCGCACCGCCGACTCGGCGGCCATCACGACGGCCTCGTCGGGAGTGCGGTTCTCGAACAGGTACGCACGCGCGTCGTTCAGCCGGTACTGGACCGTGAACCGGATGTCGACGATGTTCTCGTCCTGCGTCAGCATCGACGAGTCGCGCAGACCGGTGGCCTGCACCACGCCGCTGCGCCCGATCTCGACCGAGCGCAGCTGCGTGACGGCCACCGTCTCGTGCGCCTGGATCGGGAACGGCAGCCGCCACTGGAAACCCGCGTCCACGGTGCCGCTGTACTTGCCGAACGTCGTGACCACCGCCTGGTGGCCTTCCTGGACGATGAAGAACCCGCTGCCGAGCCAGATCAGCGCGGACACGCCCGCGATCAGCCCGGCGCCGATGCCGGCGCTCTTCATGTCGGGCTGGAATGACGGACCTCCGCCCGAGCCGTCGTCGCCCCCCGGCCTGCGCCCGCCCGGCGGCACGCCCTTCCCGCCGAACAGCCCGGTCAGCTTGCGGTTGAAGTCACGCCAGAGCTCGTCGAGATCCGGCGGCCCGTCGTTGCGCCCGCTGTTGTAGACGGCATTGCCACCCTTGCGGAAGACAACGCCGCGGCACAGGGCGGCGAATGCGGCCGCCACCGCGCCGAGGCGGGACGGAAGCGGCGGCAGGGAGGTCTGGGACATGGTCATGCCGTCTCGAAAGGATCAGGACACCGCGGTCGAGTGGATGGCGGCGGCCGCGCGCTCGGCATCGGGCGGTGCGGACGACGCCGCTGCGTCGGCGATGAGCCTGCGCAGCGCGTCGAGGCCCTGGCCGGTTCGTGCACTGACGAACACGCGCGGACACACGACGCCGGGATGGCGCTCGACGGCGTCGACGTCGGCGCGCGGCTGGCGCGTCGGCTCGAGAAGGTCGCGCTTGTTGAGCACGAGGATCTGAGGGACGCCCGCAGCGCCGATCTCCTCGAGCACGCGGTCGACCTCGGACTGCTGCACGGCGAGCTGCGGGCTCGCGGCATCGCAGACGTGGAGCAGCAGGTCGGCATCGGCCGCCTCGCGAAGCGTCGCCTCGAACGCCTCGACCAGACGGTGCGGAAGGTCGCGGATGAATCCGACGGTGTCGGACAGCGAGACGGATCGGCCCGCATCCTGCAGCCAAAGGGATCGAGTCGTCGTGTCGAGCGTGGCGAAGAGCTGGTCGGCGGCGTAGGCGCGAGCCTTCACCATCGCATTGAACAGCGTCGACTTCCCCGCGTTCGTGTAGCCGACGAGAGACACCTTGAAAGTGCCCCGGCGCTCTCGCGCCCTGCGCTGCGTGCCGCGCTGGCGCTTCACCTTCTCGAGCCTGGCCTTGAGCTGCTTGATGCGCTCGCCGATCATGCGGCGGTCGAGCTCGATCTGCGCTTCGCCCGGCCCGCCTCGCGTGCCGATGCCGCCGCGCTGCCGCTCGAGGTGCGACCAGCGGCGCACGAGCCGCGTCGACAGGTACTGCAGCCGCGCGAGCTCGACCTGGAGCTTGCCTTCGTGGCTCTGCGCCCGGTCGCCGAAGATGTCGATGATGAGCGAGGTGCGGTCGGCCACCGGAACGCCGAGGTGGCGCTCCAGGTTGCGCTGCTGTGCCGGCGACAGTGCCTGGTCGAAGATGACACCGTCGGCCGAGGTCTCGGAGACCAGCGCGCGGATCTCGTCGGCCTTCCCGCTGCCGACGAAGAGCGCCGCGTCGGGCGCCCGGCGCCGGGCCGTCACGCGCGCCACCGCGCGGTCGCCCGCCGACGCCGCGAGCAGTGCCAGCTCGTCGAGCGTCGGGTCGAAAGGCGTGCCGTCGCCGAGTTCGACGCCGACGAGGACGGCACGGGTGCCGTCGCCTTGGTCGGCGGCGGACGGCTGTGGAGCGTGACTCAAGGCGTTGCCGGGCAAGCGTGCGAGGCGCGCGCGGTCAGGCCGCGTCGCTGGTGTCGTTGGGGTGGAAGTTGACCGGGCGGCTCGGAACGACGGTCGAGATGGCGTGCTTGTAGACCATCTGCGTGACCGTGTTGCGCAACAGCACCACGTACTGATCGAACGATTCGATATGGCCCTGGAGCTTGATCCCGTTGACCAGGTAGATCGAGACCGGGACGTGCTCCTTGCGCAGGAGGTTCAGGAATGGATCCTGCAGCAGCTGGCCCTTGTTGCTCACGATATTCTCCGTGTTGAGTTCCCGAGGCAATCCACGTTACCACAGCGGGCCTCGGCCGCGACGGCGGTGCGGTGATGGGCGCCGCGTCAGGGGTGCTTCTCGTCGAACGGGTTGCGGCCCGAGCGAAACTCGATGCGCATCGGCGTTCCGACGAGCTTGAAGTGGTCGCGGAAGCGGCCCTCGAGGTAGCGCCGGTAAGCGTCGGTGACATGCTCGAGCGAGTTGCCGTGAATGACCACCAGGGGCGGATTGCTGCCGCCCTGGTGCGCGTAGCGCATCTTCGGCCGGAAGCGGCCCTCGCGGCGCGGGGCCTGGTGAGCCACCGCGTCGTGGAGCAGCCGCGACAGGACCGGCGTCGGCATCTTCACGGTGGCCGAGGCGTACACCTGCGCGATGGCCTTCCAGAGCGTCCCCAGGCCGGTGCGGCGCAGTGCCGAGATTTGCAGCACCGGCGCGAACTTGAGGAAGGCGAGCCTTGCCTCGATCGAGCGCTCGAGCATCTGGCGCTGGTAGCCGTCGACCGCGTCCCACTTGTTGACCGCCACCACCACGCCGCGGCCCGACTCGAGCACGTAGCCCGCGATGTGGGCATCCTGCTCGCTCACGCCCTGGGTCGCATCGACCAGCAGCACGACGACGTGCGCGTCCGCGATCGCCTGCAGCGTCTTCACGACCGAGAACTTCTCGACCGCCTCGAAGACGCGGCCCTTGCGGCGGAGCCCGGCGGTGTCGATCAGTTCGAAGCGTCGACCCTCGCGCTCGAACGGCACGCGGATGGCGTCGCGGGTGGTCCCGGGCTGGTCGAAGGCCACCATCCTTTCCTCGCCGAGCCACGCATTGATCAGCGTCGACTTGCCGACGTTCGGGCGCCCGGCCACCGCCAGCCTGATCGGCGCCGCGTCGGCGCCGCAGGCCGTCTCGCCGTCGTCCTCCGGCTCCTCGGCGAGGCCTTCGAGCGCGACCTCGAGCAGGCTGCGCACACCCTGACCGTGCGCCGCCGAGACGGGATGCGGGGCACCGATGCCCAGCTCGTGGAACTCGGCCAGCGCCGGCGCGTCGATCATCCCCTCGGCCTTGTTGGCCGCGAGCACGACCTTCTTGCGCGCGGTGCGCAGGAACCGCGCGATGTCGTGGTCCTGCGCCGACAGGCCGGCGCGCACGTCGACGACGAACACCACCACGTCGGCCTCGGCCACGGCCTGCCGCGTCTGCCGGGCCATCTCGGCGACCACGCCCTCCGGCTTCTCGGGCTCGAAGCCGCCGGTGTCGACGACGATGAACTCGCGCCGGCCCAGCTTGGCGTCGCCGTAGTGGCGATCCCGTGTCAGCCCGGGGAAGTCGGCCACGATCGCATCCCGGCTCTTCGTGATGCGATTGAACAGGGTCGACTTGCCTACGTTGGCCCGGCCGACCAGGGCGAGCACTGGCTTCATCGCAGGCTCACTGGGGGCGGAAAGCGAACAGCCCGCCCTTGCGCGTCGCCACGAGCACCGTCGTCCCCGCCAGCACGGGCGGGCCGACGATCGCCGACCCGTCGGTCGGCAGACGGAGCTGGAACTCGCCGCTCGCCGACGACAGGAAGTGCACCTGGCCCTCGAAGTCGCCGAGAACGACGGTCGGGCCCAGCGCCAGCGCCGCTCCGGGCTGCCGGTACAACAGCTTCTCGTGGCTCCACAGCAGGTCGCCGTTGGTCACACGCCAGGCGCTGACCCTGCCGCTCGCGTCGGTGCCGTAAACGCGCTCGGCGTCGGCCGCGACGGCTGCCACGCCGCCCGTCTGTCGCGACCACAGCAGCGCGCCCCGCGCCGCGTCGGCGCAGGCGACTGCCGACTGGAACGACCGCGCGCAGACCCGGTCGCCGACGCGCGGCGCCGGGCCGACGAGATCGGCGAGGCGCTCGACCTCGTTCGTCCCGCGCGGCGACGCGAGAGGAACTTCCCAGATCACCGTCCCGCGCAGCGGGTCGATCGCCGCGAGCCGCGGCCCCTGCCCGGCCAGCAGCGTGTTGCGCCATGCGGCGAGGACGCCCGGCTGCGCCAGCGTCAACGCGTCACCCGGGCGCTGCAAGCTCCACAGGCGTCGCCCGTCGATCGCGTCGAAGGCGTGCACCGCGCGGTCGACGCCCATCACGAAGACCCGCTCGCCGGCCACCAGCGGTGGCGTCACGACGCGCGAGCCGACGCGCTTGCGCCACCGCTCGATGCCGGCTTCCAGCACGACCACCTCGTTGTCGCGCGTCACGACGGCGGCGAATCGCCCGTCGCTGCCGACACCGGCGGTCAGCGCGGCCTTGGCGTCACCGCGCCAGAGCTCCCGTCCGTCGTCGGCACGCAGCGCGACGACCGAGCCATCGCCGCCCGCCGCGAAGAAGGCGCCGTCCCGCACCACGACGACGAGCGGGAAGTCGATCTCGCCGACACGCGATTGCCACACCTGGCGCCCGGCGATGGACGGCTCGAAGGTCTGCAGCGGCGCCGGCTCCCGCTTCGGTCCGGACGCGCAGGCGGCGAGCGCGAGGGCGGCCCCGGCGGCCGCCAGCCGCAGCGCCGACCGCCACCGGGCGCCGCCGTTCATCGACCCTCGCCCGCAGGCGCCGAGGCGGCCGGGGCCGCACCGAGGGCGGTCAGCTTGGCCTCGACGAGCCGCCGGTACTCGACCGAGTCGGGCATCGTGTCCCACGCCGACCGGTAGGCGGCGACCGCCTCGGCCGTCCTTCCCTGCGCCGCGAGCACGTCCCCGCGCCGGTCCGCGACGAGCGCCTCGAACCCCGGCGCGTCAGCGCGCGCGAGTTGCTGCAGGGCCTCGTCGGGGCGTTTCGCGTCCAGCAGCAGCCCGGCGAGGCGCAGCCGCGCCACGGTGCGCAGCTCGGGCTCGGCACCCTGCTCGGCCACCCAGTCGAGCGAGGCCTTGGCGGCGTCGGGCTGGCCCTTGTCGAACTGCGCGCGCGCCGCGGCCAGTCCGCCCTGGGCCGCGAAGGTGGTGCCGGGGTAGCGCTCGCGCAAATCGGCGAACACGCGCGCCGCGCGCTCGGCGTCGCCCGCCTGCACCGCCCGGTCGAGCTCGTCGAACATCGCGCCGGCCTTGACCGCTTGGTCGCGCTCGTACCACTGCCAGCCGGTCCACGCCGCGTAGGCGCCCAGCACCGCGATCAGGATCCACGTGACGACGTTGCCCCAGCGCCTCCAGAAGGCCTTGAGCTGGTCGAGCTGCTCCTGCTCCTGCAGGTCGAGTTGTGTGGCCATCGGGGACAGTCGGGCGGCGCGTCGGCCGCCGCGGGCAAAGCTGCGATTATGGGGCGAGCAGTTCGTGCGCCCAGCGCTCGGCCGCGTCGAGCGGACGCGTCGTCTGCGGCGCGGCCGGGTCGCGCAGCGGCTTCACCGCCACCTCGCCGCGCGACAGTTCCTCGGCGCCGAAGACGAGAGCAAAGCGGGCACCGCTGGCGTCGGCCTTCCTGAACTGCGACTTCATGCTGCCCGGGCCCTCGCGGCCGGCGGCGTGCAGCAACACGGCGACGCCCGCTGCGCGCAGCGCCTCGGCGACGCTGGTGGCCGCCGCCACCGCGGCGGCGTCCGGGATCACCACAAAGGCGTCGGGCGCCGACGGCGGCACCTCGACGCCGGACTCGCGGACCAGGTCGAGCACGCGCTCGACGCCCAGGCCCCAGCCGACCCCCGGCGCCGGCTTGCCGCCGATCAGCTCCACCAGACCGTCGTAGCGCCCGCCGCCGCACACCGTGCCCTGCGCGCCGAGACGGTCGGTGACCCACTCGAAGACGGTGAGGTTGTAGTAGTCCATGCCGCGCACCAGGCGCGGGTTGATCCGGTACGGCTGGCCGACCGCGTCGAGCACGCGGCGCACGGCATCGAAGTGCTTCAGCGAGGCCTCGCCCAGGTAGTCCATCAGCCTCGGGGCGGCCTCGACGAGCGGCTGCATCGCGGGGTTCTTGGTGTCGAGGATGCGCAGCGGATTGCTGTGCAGGCGACGCCGCGCGTCGTCGTCGAGCAGCCCGGCGTGCGCCTCGAAGTGGGCGATCAGGGCCGCGCGATGCGCGCGGCGCTCGTCCGGCTGGCCGAGGCTGTTCAGCTCGAGACGGACGTCGTCGAGCCCCAGGTCGCGCCACAGCGCGCGCACCATCAGGATGACCTCGGCGTCCACGTCGGGACCGCCGAACCCCAGCGCCTCGACGCCGACCTGGTGGAACTGGCGGTAACGCCCGCGCTGCGGTCGCTCGTGGCGGAACATCGGCCCCGCATACCACAGGCGCTTGCCCCCGTCGTACAGCATCGAGTGCTCGATCGCGGCGCGCACCACGCCCGCGGTGCCTTCGGGGCGCAGCGTCAGGTGGTCCCCGTTCATCGCGTCGACGAACGAGTACATCTCCTTCTCGACGATGTCGGTGACCTCGCCGAGCCCGCGCACGAACAGCGCCGTCGGCTCGACGATCGGCGTGCGCACCAGCTGGTAGCCGTAGCGACGCATCAACGCCCCGACCACGGCGTCGAACCACTCCCACCGCGCCGACTCGGGCGGGCGGAGGTCGTTCATTCCCTTGACGGCTCGCAACGGCGCTGCGGCCGCGGACTTGGGCTCGGACATCTTTCGGCGGCGGGCGGCGGCGCCCGCGAGGCTCAGTTCGTGGTGGTCGCGGCGGCGCCGAAGCGGCGCTCCGCCGGCGCCTCGCCGGTGCCCGGCAGGCTGATGCCGATGTCGGCGTGCTTGCTCTCGCCCGGGCCGTTGACGATGCAGCCCATCACCGCCACCTTCAGGTTCTCGACGCCCGGGTAGCGGCTCTTCCACACCGGCATCTGGGCGCGCAGGAAGTCGTCGATCTGCTTGGCAAGCTCCTGGAACGTGGTGCTGGTGGTGCGGCCGCAGCCCGGGCAGGCGGTGACGCTGGGGTTGAAGGTGCGCAGGCCGAGGCTCTGCAGGATCTCGAGCGCCACCAGCACCTCCTGCGTGCGCGACTCGCCCGGCTGCGGCGTGAGGCTGACGCGGATCGTGTCGCCGATGCCTTCCTGCAGCAGCACCGCGAGCGCGGTCGCCGAGGCCACCGTGCCCTTGGTGCCCATGCCGGCCTCGGTGAGGCCCAGATGCAGCGCGTAGTCGCAGCGGCGGGCGAGTGCGCGGTAGACGGAGATCAGATCCTGCACGCCGCTGACCTTGCAGCTGATGATGATGTGGTCGGGGTTCAGCCCCAGTTCGCGCGCATACTCGGCCGAGCTCAGCGCGCTCTGCACCAGCGCCTGGTACATCACCTGCTTGGCATCGAGCGGCTGCGCGCGGCGGCCGTTGGCGTCCATCAGCTCGGCGAGCAGCTCCTGGTCGAGGCTGCCCCAGTTGACGCCGATGCGCACGACCTTGTCGTGCTTCATCGCCGCCTCGACCATCATCGCGAACTGGCGGTCCTTCTTGTCGCCCTTGCCCACGTTGCCCGGATTGATGCGGTACTTGCTGAGCGCCTCGGCCATCGCCGGATGCTCGGTCAGCAGGCGGTGGCCGTTGTAGTGGAAGTCGCCGACCAGCGGCACCGCGATGCCCATGCGGTCGAGCTGATCGCGGATGTGCGGCACGGCCTCCGCCGCCTCCGGCGTGTTGACCGTGATGCGCACCAGTTCGCTGCCGGCCTGCGCCAGCTCCTTGCACTGGATGGCGGTCTCGATGACGTCCACCGTGTCGGTGTTGGTCATCGACTGCACGCGCACTGGCGCGTCGCCGCCGATGCTGACGACATGGTCGCCCCAGCGCACGCGCGCCTGGCGCGAGCGGCGCGGCGCCGGGAACGCGGCGGGAATCGGATCGCGTAGGTCGAAGGGGTCGTTCATCGGTTCTCCTGCGCCGCGGCCGCGTCCGGCAGCTCGAGCCGGGCGACATTGTTGCGTGCCAAGGCCACGAGGTCGACCGTCCGCCCGCGGAACCGCAACTCCGTGGCGGCGGCATTGCCGACGATGATGCGCAGCGGCAGCGCCCCGTCGAGCGACAAGGTCTCGCCGGCTCCGACGAGCCGGGACACCAGCACCTTCCCTTCGCGGTCGGTGACCTGCACCCACGACGCCCCGGAGGCGCGCAACGCGAGCATCGAACCAGCGCCCGGCGCTGTCGCGCCGGCCGTCTCGGCCGTGGCGACGGCTGGCGCGGATGCAACCCTCGGGAGGCCAGGAGCGGCTGCGACGGCCGGCGCGACAGGTGCGGCCGACGCCGGAGGGGATGCCGAGACAGCGGACGGCGGCGAAGCAGGCGAAGGCGGAGCGGACGCCGACCCGGGGGCCGACGCGACGTGCGACCGACCTGCGGGAGCCGAAGCCGCGGGTCCGGGAGCGGAATCCTCGAACCACTCCGGCGGCAGCAGCCACAGCACCACGGCGCCGGCCATCAACGCCGCGCTCGCCCAAAGGAGCGGCCGTATCGCGTCGGCTGGCAGTCCGGCGATCTCGCGCGTCCCGCGGGCGCGGAACGGCTCGTTCAACGAACCACCGACCTGCTCCAGGACCGCGGCGTCGGGCCTCGGCAGCAGCGCGAGCACCGGACGCGGGTCGATCTTGAGAACGCGGCAGACGCTCTGCGCGAGCGCGCGTGCGAAGGTCGCGTCGGGAAGCTCGTCGTAGCGGTCGGCCTCGAGCGCCTCGAGCTTGCGCGGGGAAACCTTGATCGCCGCAGCGAGAGCGACGAGGTGCAGGCCCTGCCGCTCGCGTGCCGCGCGCAGCAGCGCGCCGGCGCTCGGGCCAGCGCCCGCACCAGCGGGTTCAGTCATCGAAGCGGCCCCGCTCGAACTGCAGCGCCTCGGTCGAGTTCGGGAACCGGTCGCGCACCTGGCGCCCGAAGGACTGCGCGCCCGCCGCATTGCCCAGCCTGTGCTCGATGCGCGCCGCGAGCCACAGCGTCTGCGCATTCGACTGCGCCGGCACCGCGTTGATGCGCCGTACGTAGAAGCGGGCACGCTCGTAGTCGCCCTGCCGGTAGAGCACCTCCGCCAGGTTGAAGGCGGTCGACGGATTCGCCGGATCCCTCTCGTAGGCCCGGGACAGCGTGCGCTCGGCATCGTCCAGGCGTCCGGCGCGCGCCTGGCAGTGCCCCTGCGCCGCGAGGGTGCGCGTCGCCTGCGTGTACTGAGGCTGGGCCAGCGCGCGCTGGAACTGCGCGTCGGCCTCGTCGTAACGCTGCTGCTGGCACAAGGCCCAGCCGTAGTTGTGCATCGTGTCCGCGTTGCGCGGGTCGAGCTGCAGGGCGCGCTGGAAGCTCTCGTCGGCCGGCCCGAACTGGCCGAGCGCCGACTGGATCAGCCCGCGCAGCCCGTAGGCCTCGGGCAGGTCCGGCTTGGCCGCGATCGCCGTGCGCACCTCGGCCAGAGCGGTGTCGTACTGGCCGTTCGCGTAGTAGGCGGCTGCCAACTCGAGCCGCACGCGGGCCCGCCGCTCCGGGCTCGCCGGTTCCGGAGGCTGGCGTGCCTCGGTCGGGGGTGGCGCGGCCGGGCCCGTCTGGGCCGGCTTCGCGCAACCGCCGAGCATGAGCAGCAGCCCTGCCCAGATGGCGACACCGGCGGCGGTCGCGCGGTGCGTCATCGCGGTCCTCCTCACGATGCGAGCGTGCGCGGCGCCCCGGCTGCACCGGCCGCGGGCGCGCCGGTGATCGGGATCGTGCGCTGGCGCGCCAGCCGAACGCGGGCATCGGTTCGATCCTGCACCTCGCCGGCCAGCTGGCCGCAGGCCGCATCGATGTCGTCACCGCGGGTCCTGCGCACGGTCGTCACGATGCCGGCATCCTGCAGCACGCGGGCAAAGGCCGCGACACGATCGCGCGGCGACCGCGCGAGTCCCGAAGCGGGAAAGGGATTGAACGGGATCAGGTTGACCTTGCACGGCACGCGCGGCACCGGCCGGCCTTCGGCATCGCGCCCGCGCAGCAGCGCGACGAGCTGTCGCGCCCGCTCGGGGCTGTCGTTCACGCCGTCGAGCATGCAGTACTCGAAGGTGATGAAGTCGCGCGGCGCCGCGTCGAGGTACCGAAGGCAGGCGCCGAGCAAGTCGGCAATCGGGTACTTGCGGTTCAGCGGCACGAGATGCTCGCGCAGCGCGTCGTCGGGCGCGTGCAGCGAGACCGCGAGCGCGACCGGGCAATCGTCGCGCAGCCGGTCGATCATCGGCACGACCCCCGAGGTCGACACCGTCACGCGCCTGCGCGACAGGCCGTAGCCATGGTCGTCGAGCATCGTCCTCAGTGCCGGCACGAGCGCGGCATAGTTCTGCAGCGGCTCGCCCATGCCCATCATCACGACGTTGTCGATCGCGCGCACCCCGGGCGCCAGCCCGAAGCGCCGCCGCAATGCGTGCTCGGCTTGCCACAGCTGGGCGACGATCTCGCCGCTCGTCAGGTTCCGGCTGAAGCCCTGGTGCCCGGTCGAGCAGAACCGGCAGCCGACCGCACAGCCGGCCTGCGACGATACGCACAGCGTGCCGCGATCGTCCTCGGGGATGAAGACGGTCTCGACGGCGTTTCCGGCGCCGACGTCGAACAGCCACTTCACGGTGCCGTCGGCCGACGCGTGCTCGGACAGCACCGGCAGCGGATGCACCTGGGCGCAGGCCGCGAGCTTCGACCTCAGCGACCGGGCCAGGTCGGACATGCGCTCGAAATCGGCCTCCCCGCGCTGGTGGATCCACCGGAACAGCTGGACCGCACGGAAGCGCTTTTCGTCCAGCGACGCACAGAAGGCCGCGAGCCCCTCGAGATCGAAGTCGAGCAGGTTGACGGCCACGTCGCGCGTCAGCGGCTGTAGACGTTCATGCCGGGGAAGAAGAACGCGACCTCGACGGCCGCGGTCTCCGGCGCATCCGACCCGTGCACGGCGTTGGCGTCGATGCTCTCGGCGAAGTCGGCCCGGATGGTGCCCGGCGCGGCCTTCCTCGGATCGGTGGCGCCCATCAGCTCGCGGTTCTTCGCGATCGCGCCCTCGCCCTCGAGCACCTGGATCATCACCGGCCCCGAGACCATGAAGCGCACGAGGTCCTTGAAGAACGGGCGCTCGCGGTGCACGGCGTAGAAGGCCTCGGCCTCGCCCTGCGACAGGTGCGCCATCTTCGCGGCGACCACCTTCAGCCCGGCAGCCTCGAAGCGGGCATAGATCTGTCCGATGACGTTCTTCGCCACGGCGTCGGGCTTGATGATCGACAGGGTGCGTTCGATGGCCATGAAAAAGTACTCCTGAATCAAGAACTTGGATAAACCAATGATTGTAGCTTCGACCCCGCGGCCTCAGCGCCCGCGGCCCCCTCGACCCTTGCCGCCGCCGCCGCGGCCACCCGCCTTGCGCAGGAAAGCATCGGCGCCGATGTAGCCGACCGAGGTCTGCATCGGGTCGGGCTGGCGCGGCGCGGCGCCACCCTTCTTGCCCCCACGCGGCGCCCCGCCACCCAACGGTCGATCCTTCTGCACGAAGCGCTTGTCGTAGGTCTGCTGCAGCGGGTTCGGGATCGGGCCGTCCTCCGGGATCTCGCGCCGCGGCGCGCGCGCCTGCTGCAGCGCCCGCCGGTCGTAGGTCTGCTGCAGCGGATTCGGGATCGGGCCGTCCTCCGGGATCTCGCGCCGCGAGGCCCTGGCCTGCTGGATGGCGCGCTTGTCGTATGTCTGCTGCAGGGGATTCGGAATCGCCCCGCCAGGCGGCGGCTCGAAGCCGTCGTCGGACGGCAGGGATTCGGCCGCATCCCGCGGCCGCTTCCTGCCGCGGCGTCGGCGCGCTCCGCCCTCCGCGTCCGGCGGGCGCGGCCCCGACGGGCGCGACTCGGCGGCGGGAGATGCGGCTTGGCGCAGCAGCCGCAGGTCGGCTTCGCCGAGTTCGACCCACACGCCACGTCGCAGCCCGCGCGGCAGCACGACCGGGCCGTAGCGGATGCGGATCAGCCGGCTCACCACGAGGCCCACCGCATCGAACAGGCGGCGCACCTCGCGGTTGCGCCCCTCGGTGATCACCACGCGATACCAGTGGTTCGCCCCCTCCCCACCGCCGTCGGCGATGCTCTGGAAGGCGGCACGCTGGCCGTCGATCTCGACGCCGTCCAGCAGCCTGCCGCGCGCGGCCTCGTCGAGCTGCCCCAGCGTGCGGACCGCGTACTCCCGCTCGATGCCGAAGCGGGGGTGCATCAGCTGATTGGCGAGTTCTCCAGAGCTCGTGAACAGCAGCAGGCCCTCGGTGTTGATGTCGAGCCGACCGACGGACTGCCATTTGCCCTGGTGCAGCCTCGGCAGCCGGCGGAAGACTGTCGGACGCTGCTGCGGGTCGTCGTGGGTGACGATCTCTCCGGCCGGCTTGTGATAAGCGAGGACACGGGCGGGCGGAGGCGCGATCCGGACCTTGACCGGCTT
>JALORQ010000135.1 GCA_025458805.1 Rubrivivax sp. | reverse complement strand
CATCGACAGCAGGTACGGGAAGTCGATGCCCTTCGGGTTCGAGAAGCGGATCACGCACAGGCTCTCGTCGGCCGTCGGGATGTCGCGCGCGATGAAGGGATTGCTGGTGTCGACCACCGGTACGCGCTGGAAGTTGACGTGCGTGAGCGCGAACTGCGGGACGATGTAGTGCACGTAGTCGGGCATCCGGCGCAGGATGGTGTCGGTGACGGCCTCGGTCGAGTAGCCGCGCACGTGCTTGTCGCGCCAGAGCTTCTGGATCCACTCGAGGTTGATCACCGGCACCACGCCCACCAGCAGGTCCGGATAGCGGGCGACGTCGACCTCGGCCGTGCGCAGCGCACCGTGCAGGCCTTCGTAGTAGAGCAGGTCCGTGTCGGGCGGCAGGTGCTCCCACGGCGTGAAGGTGCCCGGCTGCTGCCCGAAGGGCGCGGCCTCGGCGGCGTCGTGCAGGTACTTGCGGGCGCGGCCGCTGCCGTCGTGGGCATAGCTGCGGAACAGCGCCTCCAGGTCGCCGAACAGGTTGTTCTCGGGGCCGAAATGGCTGAAGTGCTTGTTGCCGGCACGCTCGGCCTCGGCCTGCCGCAGCCGCATCTCCTTGCGGTCGTAGCGGTGGAAGCTGTCGCCCTCGACGATCGCCGCCTTCACGCGCTCGCGCCGGAAGATGCTCTCGAACGTGCGCGTGACCGAACTCGTCCCCGCCCCCGAGGATCCGGTGATCGCGACGATGGGGTGGCGCTCGGACATGGGACGCTCGACCGTCAGTCGCGGAACAGGCTGCGCTCGGCGAACAGCGGCGTGCCCGGGTCGCGCGTCGCCGTATCGCGGTGGTAGCGCTCGATGCGCTCGACCTCGCTGCGGCTGCCGAAGACCAGCCCGATGCACTGGTGCAGCGCGCTCGGCCGCACCCCCAGCACCGGCTGGCGGCCGGTGCTGGCGCGGCCCCCGGCCTGCTCGACGAGGAAGGCGATCGGGTTGGCCTCGTGCAGCAGCCTCAGCGCGCCAGGCCGCGCCGGATCGCGCGCGTCGCGCGGCATGATGAAGATGCCGCCGCGCATCAGCACGCGATGTGTCTCGGCGACGGTGCTGGCGATCCAGCGCATGTCGAAGTCCCGCCCGCGCGGCCCGTTGCGCCCGGCCAGGCACTCGTCGACGTAGCGCTTGACCGGCGGCTCCCAGTGGCGGCTGTTCCCGGTGTTGACGGCGAACTCGCGCGTGTCGGCGGGCACGCGCAGGTCGTCGTGCGTGAGACGGAACTCCCCCAGGTTGGGGTCGAGCGTAAAGCCGACGACGCCGTTGCCGACGCTCAGCACAAGCATCGTCGCGGGCCCGTAGATCGCGTAGCCGGCCGCGACCTGCTGGGTTCCGGGCTGCAGGAAGTCCTGGACCGTGACGTCGCGACCGGGCTCGGGCGCCCGCAGGATCGAGAACAGGCTGCCCAGCGAGGCATTGACGTCGACGTTGCCCGAGCCGTCGAGCGGGTCGAAGACCAGCAGGTACTTGCCGCGCGGGTGCTCGGGCGGGATCTGCCGCACCTCGTCCATGCGCTCCGAACTCTGACCCGAGAGGGTCCCGAGCCAGCCGGTGGTGCGCAGGAAGATCTCGTGGCTGACGACGTCGAGCGGCCGCGGCTCGCCGCCGGGGTCGTCGAGCAGCACGCCGTCGACCGCCGCCGGGCGTTGCGCCGGGTCGCCGAGCGCGCCGAACGCGACCGCGCGCGCGATGCTCTTGCAGGCCAGCGCGACATCGAGGATGAGCGCGTTGAGCTCGCCGCTCGCGCCAGGAAAGCGCCGCCGCTGCTCGATCAGGTACTGCGTCAGGGTGCGTCGGTTCGACGGCTGCACGTCGGGGCTCCGCGGGATCGCCCGCCCGGGCCGGCGGCCCGCGAGCCCGCATTGTGCGCACGCCGCGGCGCCGATGGTGCGGCAGGGCCACGCCGTCCGGCCGCCGGATGCACCGACACAACGGCAGCCGCAGTGGCAGCGGTGCTGCCGGACACCACCTCACGGAAGCTTGGACCGCACCAGCGCCGACCGGGAAATCCGTTCTCCGACAGGCACTTGGTGGCCCCGATCCGGGTGGCCACGGGCTCGGCGTGGCGCGCAGGGCGTCGCGACGGAGGGGCGGCGAGCGGCGGGCGGCCCGGGATCCCTTCCCCCTGCACGCGTTCGATCCCTGCATCGCCTGCTCGACGCGGGTCCTGTTGCTCGACGGCGCAGAGTTGACATCGATCAAGGTGCAGCGAATCGCAGCAGGGAAGATGCCCGCCACGCGTCGCATCGTCCCCCGCACCGTTCCCCGGAGACAGAACAATGATCCCGATCAAGCCGATGCGCCGAGTCGTTGCCGCGCTGCCACTGCTCGCGGCCGGCGCGGCGCTGGCCCACACGGGCCATGCGCCGCACGACATGGGCTTCATCGCCGGGCTGGTGCATCCGCCGGGCGGCCTCGACCACCTGCTGGCGATGATCGCGGTCGGCCTGTGGGCGGCCGCGGCGCTGCCGGCCGGCCGGCGCTGGATCGCCCCAGCGGTCTTCGTCGGCACGATGGCGCTCTTCGCGGTGGCCGCGCAATCGGGCATCGTGCCGCCCGCCGGGCGCGCCTTCGAGATCCTGATCGCAGGCAGCGTGGCGCTGCTCGGCTGGATCGTCGTCGCCGGCGCGCGCGTCGCCCCGGTCGCCGGCCTCGCGACCATCGTCGCGGCGGCGCAGCTGCATGGCGCGGCTCACGGGCTCGAGTTCCAGGGCAGCGGCGACTTCGCCGCCTACGCCGCAGGCTTCACGCTCAGCACGGCCTTGCTGCACGCGATCGGGCTGTTCGCCGGGACGAGCCTGCTGCGCCTGCGCGGCTGGCTGCCGCGGCTGGCCGGTGCCGGCATCGGCGCCGGCGGCCTCGCGCTCATGGTCGCGCGGCTGTGATCGGCGGCGCCTCCCGGAGTCGGCCATGAACAGCTTCGCCCGCTGCGGTCCCTTTCCGGTGGATGTCGCCGGCATCGGAATGGCTGCCCACGACGCGCCATTGACGCGCCAGGGCTGCCGAGAGTTCGACGACCCGTCGCTGGGCGACCTGCGGTGGCAGGTGCCGGCCGGCACGCCGTGCACCGCGCTGCCTGCACACCGCACCTGCCCGCAGTGCGAGGGCGCGGCGGACCCGTTCACGGTGCTGGAAGCCGGAGCGGAAGCATGAACGCGACCGCATCGCCGCTGTGGGCGCGGCTGGACGTGCTGGTGTCCCTGTTCCGCGAGATCGAGACCACGCGCATGCGCGGCGTGCCGCTGCTGCACCCGGGGCTGCGCGTCGAGGCGGTGGGATTCGAGCCCGAGCCGGCGGGCACCGGCGCCGTCGGCATCCTGGTGACGCCCTGGTTCATGAACCTGCTGCGCATCCCGCTGGACCCTGCCCACGACGTGCTGCCCGCGCTGCGGCCGGGGGCGACGCGGCGACGCACGATCGGCTGCGAGGCCTTCGAGTTCATCGGCGCGCACGAAGAGCCCTTCGGCCCGTACGAGGCCTGCTCGCTGTTCTCGCCCATGCTCGAGTTCGAGGACCAGGCGGCGGCGCATGCCACCGCCTGCGCGGTCCTGCGCCTGCTGCGCGAGCCGCCCGCGCCGCCGTCGCCCGAGCCGTCGCCGCTGCCCGCGCGGCGGTCGTTCCTCTTCGGTCAGGAGGCGCGTTGAACGCTCGCGAGGACTTTCTCGCCGGGCGGCTTCAGCTGCTGCCCGGCCAGCCGATGCCCGCCGTGCGGTCGACGCAGGGCGACTGGGTGTCGGCCATCGTGCGAGGCCGGCCGGCCGAGGGCCTGCCGGCACTGCTGGCGGGCCTGCTCCCGATGTGCGGCGGGGCGCACCGCCTGACGGCGCGGGCTGCCGTCGATGCCGCGCTCGGCGAACCGACGACCGCCGGCCCCGAGGCCCGACGCGCCCTGCAGGCCGACACGATGCGCGAACACCTGCGCCGGCTCTGGCTCGACTGGCCGCGCGCGCTCGACGCGGACGCCGATGCGCCCTCGGCCGCCGCGCTCGCCGACTGCCCGCTGCTGCAGGCGGCGCGGACGGCCACGCCTGTCGACGATGGCGCGGCCATCGCCCGGACGGTCCCGTGGCTCGAACGTCACGTCTTCGGCGAGCCGCTGGCCCACTGGCTCGCGGACTGGATCGACGATCCGCAGCGCTGCATGGTCGCCTGGTCCGACCGCGGCGACACCGCGCCGGCGCGGCTGGTGCAGCGCGCACGCGTGCTGCTCGGATCGCTGCGCGCGCGGCTGCTGCCCCTTCGCGTGCACGCCACATCGAGGGAGCTCGAACGCCTGGCCGACGACCTGCGCAGCGACGCGGGCTTCGTGATGGCGCCGTCGTGGCGCGGCCGCACTGCGGAGACGGGTGCCTGGACACGCTGCGCCGACCGGTTCGCGGGGGTCGAGCAGCGGGTGTACGAGCTGCTGTGGATGCGCCTCGCGTCGCGCATCGCCGAACTGGCGCGGCTGGCCGACCCATCCGGCGGCGAACTCTGGCTCGGGCAGGGGTCGATCACGCTCGGGCCCTGGCAGGGGCTGGCCTGGTGCGAGACGGCGCGCGGGCTGCTCGTGCACTGGGTATGGCTGGAGCCGTCGACCGTTGCCGATCAGCCGGCGCGCATCGCCGACTGCCGCGTGCTGGCCCCGACCGAGTGGAACTTCCATCCGTTCGGTCCGGTCGCGCGCGCCGCGAGCGCGCTGCCGCCGTCGACGGGCGAAAGCCGCGTGCGCGCGCTCGCCGCGGCCTTCGATCCGTGCGTCGGCGTCGACGTGCTGGCGCCGCGGCAGACGCGGAGGACCGCCGATGCATGAGCTGAGCCTCGCCGGCAGCATCCTGAAGATCGTCGAGGACGCGGCGGCGCGCGAGCGGTTCCGGCGCGTCACGACGCTGCGCCTCGAGGCCGGCAGGCTGGCCGGCGTCGAACCGGCTGCGCTGCGCTTCGCGCTCGACGCCGTCGCTCGCGGCACCTGCCTCGAGGGCGCGGCCATCCAGATCGACGAGCCGGCCGCGCGCGGCTTCTGCATGGCCTGCTGCCGCAGCGCCGAGATCACCGAACGCGGCCAGCCCTGCCCGCACTGCGGCAGCTTGCAGGTCCAGACCGATGGCGGCGACGCGCTGCGCGTCGTCGATCTCGTCGTCGCCGACGACTGACCTGGTCGAGCGAGGAGACAACCATGTGCGTGGTCTGCGGCTGCAGCGACACCGGCGTGGTGCACGGCGACGGGCCCCGCATCGACGCCCGCACCGGCGACCTGCACTTCGGCGCCGGCGCCGCCCGCGTGTCGGTGCCCGGGATGAGCGCCGAGCGCACGATCCGGCTCGAGGCCGACGTGCTGGGCGAGAACGACCGCGTCGCGCGTGCCAACCGCGCGCACTTCGCCGCGCACGGCGTGACGGCTCTGAACCTGGTGTCGAGCCCCGGCTCGGGCAAGACGACGCTGCTGGTGGCGACGATCCGCGCCCTGCACGAGCGCATGCCTGCGCTCGCCGTCGGCGTGATCGAGGGTGACCAGCAGACCTCGAACGACGCCGACCGCATCCGCGCGACCGGTGCCCCGGCCATCCAGGTCAACACCGGCAGGGGCTGCCACCTCGACGCGCCGATGGTCGCCGCGGCCTTCGCGCGGCTGCCGCTCCACGGCCACGATCACGATCACGATCACGATCACGGTCACGGTCACCCCGCCGCGGCGCCTTCGCTGCTCTTCATCGAGAACGTCGGCAACCTCGTCTGCCCGGCCATGTGGGACCTGGGCGAGGCGGCCAAGGTGGCCGTGCTGTCGGTCACCGAGGGCGAGGACAAGCCGCTCAAGTATCCCGACATGTTCGCCGCGTCGCGGCTGATGATCCTCAACAAGTGCGACCTGCTGCCCCATGTCGACTTCGACGTCGCCGCATGCATCGACCATGCGCGACGGGTCAACCCCGGCATCGAGGTGCTGCTGCTGTCGGCGCGCACCGGACAGGGCATCGAGGCCTGGCTCGACTGGCTGCACGACGCGATGGCGGCGGCCTGTGCGGCGCCGGAGGTGGCGGCATGAGGGTGCTGGCGACCGGGGCCTTCCTGAAGAACCGCGCCGCGCTCTGGCACCGCGGCGTCTGGCATTGGTCGACGCCGCATGGCGACCTCGGCACCGCCGAGGCCTGCCGCGCGCTCGAGGCCGGCGTCGACGCCCTGCTGCGCGAGGCGGGCGGCGCGGTCGATGCGGTCGCGCACGACCTGCACCCGGACTTTCACAGCACCCGCGTGGCCGTGCAGGTGGCGACGCGCTTCGGCGCGCCCGCCGTGCCGGTGCAGCACCACCACGCCCATGTCGCGGTGGCGATGGCGGAGCACGGCATCGACGGGATCGTGGTCGGCATCGCGCTCGACGGCGTCGGCCTCGGCAGCGACGGCACGGCCTGGGGCGGCGAGGTGCTCGTCGTCGACGGTGCCGGCTTCCGGCGCGCGGCCCACCTGGCGCCGCTGGCGATGCCCGGCGGCGACCGCGCGGCGGTCGAGCCGTGGCGCATGG
This sequence comes from Rubrivivax sp., assembly GCA_025458805.1. Taxonomy (GTDB): domain Bacteria; phylum Pseudomonadota; class Gammaproteobacteria; order Burkholderiales; family Burkholderiaceae_C; genus Rubrivivax. The sequence continues at coordinate 1,768 of JALORQ010000135.1, read as the reverse complement.
CCGCCGCCGCGCTGCATGCGCTGGGCCGCGGCGACGAGATCGAAGCGCGCTTCGCGTCGGCGGTCGGGCCGACGCTCGCGCGCGGCGTCGCATCGATGCTCGACCGCCGTCTCCGCTGCCCTCCGACCAGCGGCGCCGGCCGCTGGTTCGACGCGGCGGCCGGCCTGCTGGGCGTGTCGGTGCGGCAGTCGCACGAGGCCGAGGCCGCGATCGCGCTCGAGGCGCTGGCGACCACGCGACCGGACGACGGCGAAACGCTCCAGCTGCCCGTGGCCGGCGGCGCCATCGACCACCGGCCGCTGACGCGCCGGCTGCTGGAGCTCGGCGACGCCGGGCGCGCGGCAGACGCGGCCGCGCTGTTCCACCGCAGCCTTGCCGATTCGCTGGCGGCGGCAGCAGTGCAAGCGGCGGCGCGTGCCGACACCGGCGTCGTCGCGCTCGGCGGCGGCTGCTTCTTCAACCGGCTGCTGTCGCGACGGCTGCAGCACGGGCTCGAGGCCGCCGGGCTGCGGGTGCTGCGCCCTCAGGCGGCGTGCTGCGGCGACGCCGGCCTCGCGCTCGGCCAGGCCTGGGTGGCGCGGCTGCACCTCGACGACCGCGCCGACGCGCAGACCGAAGGAGCGCTCGCATGTGTCTAGCCCTGCCGGCCCGCATCGTCGCGCGCCACGACGACGACCAGGCGACGATCGACCTCGGCGGGGTGCGCAAGGGCATCTCGCTGGCCCTCGTGCCCGAGGCGCGCGAGGGCGACTGGGTGATCGTCCACGTCGGCCACGCGATCGGCCTGCTCGACGCCGAGGAGGCCGAGCGCACGCTGCGGCTCTTCGCCGAGATCGCCGCGGCCGAGGCGGCCCGCGCCGCGCAAGCCGGGGCACGTCCATGAAGTACGTCGACGAGTTTCGCGACGGCACCACCGCGCAGGCCTTCGCCGCCCGCATCGCCGCCGAGGTGCGGCCCGACCGTCGCTACGCCTTCATGGAGTTCTGCGGCGGCCACACGCACGCGCTGGCGCGCTACGGCATCGCCGAACTGCTGCCGCCCGGCGTGCGCATGATCCACGGCCCGGGCTGCCCGGTGTGCGTGCTGCCGATCGGCCGCGTCGACCAGGCGATCGGCCTCGCGCTGGAGCAGCGCGCGATCGTCTGCACCTACGGCGACACGATGCGCGTGCCGGCCTCGGGCGGCCTCTCGCTGATGAAGGCCAAGGCGCGCGGCGCCGACATCCGCATGGTCTACTCGGCTGCCGACGCGCTGAAGGTCGCGCGCGACAACCCGCGGCGCGAGGTGGTGCTGTTCGCAATCGGCTTCGAGACCACGACGCCGCCGACCGCGCTCGTCGTGAAGCAGGCGGCGCGCGAGGGGCTGGCCAACTTCAGCGTGCTGTGCTGCCACGTGCTGACGCCACCGGCGATCGTGCACATCCTCGAGTCGGCCGAGGTCCGGCAGTGGGGAACGGTGCCGATCGACGGCTTCGTCGGTCCGGCGCACGTCAGCGTGGTCATCGGCGCGCAGCCGTACGCGCCGTTCGCCGAGGCGTATCGCAAGCCGGTGGTCATCGCCGGCTTCGAGCCGCTGGACGTGATGCAGGCGATCTGGATGCTGGTGCGTCAGGTCAACGAGGGCCGCGCCGAGGTCGAGAACCAGTTCACCCGTGCCGTCACTGCCGGTGGCAACCGGGCCGCGCAGGCGCTGATGGCCGAGGTCTTCGAGCGGCGCGAGAGCTTCGAGTGGCGCGGCCTCGGCGAGGTGCCGTACAGCGCGCTCAGGC
>JALORQ010000261.1 GCA_025458805.1 Rubrivivax sp. | reverse complement strand
CGTGCCGCACGCGGAGTACCGGCTCGACGAACGGGGCTGGCAGCGCGCCGATGTTCCGCTGCCGCCACCGGTGCGAGGCGGACTGGGACGGTCGCTTCCCGACCACCTCGCGCTGCTGTCGCCGCCGCGCGGGGACGGGCCGGCGGCGGTGCTGCAGGCGCGGCTGCGCATGCACGCGGTCTGCGACGAGTCACGGCACCCGGCGCTGCGCTTCACCGGCACGCATGGCTGCTGGCCTTGGATCGGCCTCGATGCCTTGCAGGCGAGCTGGCCCGCGGCGACGCTTGAGCAGCCTGCGCCGCCGTCCGGGCCGGGGACGCTCGTCGCCGAGGAGACGTCACCCGACCGCCACCGCATCGAAGTCGAGGGCTGCGGGCTGCGCCACGAGGGCCCGGCGCTCGGGCCCGTGACGGTGCAGGTCGGCGTCTGGCCGGCGACGCAGTGGTTCGTCGAGATCCAGCGCGCGGCACCGGCGCCGCGCGCCTGGCTGCCGCCGCCCGGGCGCGACGTCGCGCGTGCCCCGACGCGCTGCCGCGTCGAGCGCGACGGCCGGCCGCAGGACGGCGCGGCGCTGCGGGCCCAGTTCGAGCAGGGGCTCGATGCGGCGGGCGACGCCGCGCTCGCCGCGCTGGCTTCGTCGTGGCAGGCCGTCCCGGGCCTGACCCAGCCCACGCTCGAGGCCTCCCTCGGGCTGCTGTTCGGCCGCGCCGCGCTGACCTGGGGCTGGCGCGCCGGCGACGGCGGGCTGGTCGACGAACCGCTCATGCGCCTGGTCGGCGAGTTCGAGCTCGCGGCCTGCCAGGCCGAGCTGGTGTTCGGTGGCGAGCTGTCGGTGGACGGCGCGCGCGCGCGCATCGAGCTGCGTGCCGGCGGCCGCCAGCCGCTGCACGCCCGCGTCGCGCGCGAGAGCGCGGCCGTGCCTCTGTCGGACGCGCTCCGGCCCCTGGTGGCCGAGTGGCGCTTCCCGTTCGAGGCCGATGTCGTGCCGCTGGCCGCGCCCGACGGCGCCCTCGTCGACCGCGCCGGCCCGGCCACCGGTGCGCTGATCGGGCGTGCCGGGCTTCGCCCTTGCACGTCTGGACGCAGCGGCTGGGAGTGGTTTGCGCTGCTGCGGCTCGAGGCGGTCGCGCTGCCCGTGGCGACTGTCGATCCCTGGCTGGGTGCGCGCGCCCGGGTGGTCGAGCTGATGCCGTCGCGGCCGCTGGCCGAATGGAGCATCCGCTGATGGAGCGGCTGCTGGTGCTGCGCCTGGAGTCGCTCGGCTGCGAAGCCGAGGCCGCGCTCAACGGCGTGCCGCTGCTGCGCACCACGACCGCGCGGCCGGTCTCGTCGCGGCCCGTCCACGAGTTCGCGGTCGGCGGCGGCAACGAGCTCGAGCTCGTCGTGCGGCCCGCGCCCGCTGGCGCGCCCGCCGTGCCGCAGCCTTGGCTCGCCGACGGCCGCTGCGCGGCCAGCGTGCGTCTTCTGCTCCCGCGCCATGGGCAGGTCGCGCATCCGTCGCACGCGCGCACCGTGGCGCAGCTCGACTGGGCACCGCCGGACGGCGAGCTGTACGAGGCGCCTCTCGCGCTGCGCTCGTCGGTTGCGCTGCCGATCGCGTTCCCGCGCTGGCGATGGTGCGACGCGCCGCCGGTGCCCGACCCGGAGGCGGTGCGTGCGGCCGCCGCGGCCTTCGTGCTCGACATCGCCGCCGGCCTCGCGCGCGGGGACCCCGAGCCGCTGCTGCAGTCCACGCGGCTGCGCCTGGAGGAACTGGCCGCGGCCTACGCACGGCCGCTCGCTGCCGACGCGGCCCGCTTGCGCGAGCAGGTGCGCACGCTGCACGCGGCGCAGCCACTGAAGCCGCCGCTCCCTTCCGCCTCGACGCTGGTGCTGCGCCCGGTGGCTGGCGGGCGGCTGCTGGAGTGCCTGGACGGCGCCGGCGGGCCCTGGCTGCGCTCGGCGGCCGCCGACGGTGGCGATGTGGCCTGGCCGCTGCGACTGGCGGTGGTCGAAGGCCGCTTCTACGGGCTGCGCTGATGCGGCGTGCCGCCGTCACCGCTATGCTGCGCGCGACCGTTCGCGTGCGGCCGGCAGCGCATCCGACGGCACGGGGGATCCAGGCACCATGATCTCGCTGCACGTCAGCAGCTACAACGGCGCCCCGACCGAGCGTCTTGAGGCCACTTTCGACGAGCTCGGGGGCACTATCGGACGGGCCGAGCACAACCAGCTCGTGCTTCCCGATCCGGAGCGCACGATCTCTCGCGTTCATGCGCGGATCGTGTTCCGGGGCGGCGCGTTCGCCATCGTCGACAACGGCAGCAACCCGATCAGCGTCAACGGGCGCGTGCTCGGCGCCGGGCGGGAGAGTCCGATCGCGCCCGGCGACGCGGTGCAGATCGGCGGCTACCTGCTGACCGTGTCGGCTGCCGGTGCGCCTGCGGCGGGCGCCGGCAGCGACCCGTTCGCCGACCTCTTCGGAGACGCGGCGGGCGGGCTTGCCGCGTCTCCGGTCGCGGCGCCCGCGGCAACGTCGCCTGCCGCGCCGTCTCTTGCACGGGATCCCTGGGCGACACCTCCGGCGCCTCCGGCTGCGGCGTGGCCGATGCCGACGTCCGCGGGTGCCGGGCCCGGCCCGTCGGCGTCGCCCGCAGCGGCCGCGGCCGGGTCCTGGCCGGCGCCATCGCCCGCACCGGCCGCACCCGTGATTCCCGACGACTGGAATCC
>JALORQ010000260.1 GCA_025458805.1 Rubrivivax sp. | reverse complement strand
GCGCGGCATCTACGTCGATGCCGGCGACGACATCGACCGGACGGTGCTCGCCCACGCCGTCCGCATCGCCCGCTACCTGTACCCCAGGGCCTACCTCTCGGGCGCCAGCGCCGTCCTGCTCGGGCCGACCGCCGATGGCCGGCTCTACATCTCCGGCCCGCGCGTCCAGCGCACCCGCATCCGGGCGCTGGAGATCATCCAGAACAAGGCGCCGCCGCGGCCTTCGCTCGGGTCGGCGGCGGTTGCCGACAGCCTCGGCGAGTTCGCGGTCGCGGTGGCTGCGCCCCGGCAGCGGCTGCTCGAGGCCTTCCGCCTGCGCAGCGAACACGCCGCCTCGATCGACGCGGCGATGCGCGACGCCCTCGCCCGGCGTCTCGTCGACGAGTACGGCACTCCGGCCGCCGCGAGCGATGCCGTCTGGGCGCTCGCGCGCGAGAACGACTGGTACCGCGAAGGCGAGGGGGCCGAGAAGTTCCTCCTGCGCCGCCACGCGGGCGCGCCGGCCCGCAACGAGGCGGCCTTCGCGCTCGTGGTCGCCTGGCATGGCCTCGTCATCGGCACGCTCGCGCACGACGGCTTCGAGTGGCGCTGGACGCCGGCCGAAGGCGGGCCGGTCCTGCCGCCCGTCGTCCGCCAGACGCTGCCCGGCAGGCTGCCGCCCTTCATCGTGTCGCTGTTGCCCGAAGGCTGGCTCGCGGCGGTGCTCGAGGGCCCGCGCGACGAGCGCGCGCTGCTGCGTTCGGGCCGGCGCTACCTGTCGAACATCACCATCGCCGGCAGCGCCGACGAGCTGGCAAGCCTTCCGGCAGACATCCTGCAGACGCGGCTTGCCGACCACCGCCAGGGCGGGCTCTTCACCGGGCGTTACGCCGGGCCCGGCCGAAGCGCCGTCGAGAAAGACTTCGAGCACCGGCTGGCCGCCCTCTACGCGCGGCCCGACATGCCCCGCCTGTCGGGCATCCAGATCAAGGCGCCGATGCACCTGGCCGCGGACGGCACGCTCGCGCCGAGCGGCGGGCTGCCGTTCACCCACATCCTGAAGCCGGCCGGCACCGGCGGCTTCGAGGCCCTGCCGCTGGTCGAGTGGATCGGGCTCACGCTCGCGCGCGCCGTCGGCCTGCCAGCGCCGGAGGTCGCGCTCGTCGCCATGCCGGACGACCTGCCGCCCGCCTTGCTGGTCGAGCGCTTCGACATCCGCGACCGTGCCGACGATCCCCGGCTGATCGCGCTGGAGGACATGTGCTCGGTCCTCGACCTCACGCCGCAGCAGAAGTACACCGGCACCATCGAGCGGGTCGCGCGCGCGCTGCGGACCCTGTCCACGGAGCCTGAAGCGGACCTGCTCGTCCTCTTGCGGCGTGTGCTGTTTGCCTGGCTCATCGCCGACGGCGACATGCACCTGAAGAACATGGCGCTTCTGAAGACAGCCCAAGTGGGGGAACCCGTGTTCCGGGCGGTGAGGTTCGCGCCGGTCTACGACGCCCTCAGCACGCGCGTCTTCCCCGGGCTCGAGCAAGACCGCATGGCGCTCAAACTCGGCGGCAAGGACGAGCGCCTCGGGCGCGCCGACTTCGTCGCGCTGGCGACGCTCGCGGGCCTGCGGGCCGGCGACGCGAACGCCGCGATCGACGACATGCTCGCGCGGCTGGCTGCCGCCATCGACGGCATCGCGGTCCCACCGGCTTGTGCGCGCGACGCCGGATCGCGCGCGGTCATCGGCAAGACACTCGAACTCTGCCGGGGCAGGGTCGGGTCCTTCGAGTAACGCCACTCAGGCCGGTGCCGGCGAAGCGCCGCCACCGACCCGCCGACAATGGCGACCATGGCGAACGACGTCGACCCGCGGCATCCCGGCCTCGCCGATCTGCCCTTCAGTCCGGCGGCCGAGCGCAACGCCGCGCCGATCCTGGCGCAGTTGCGGGCCTGGCTGCCACCGAACGCCCTCGTGCTCGAGGTCGCCAGCGGCACCGGGCAGCATGCGCAGCACTTCGCCGCGGCCGAGCCCGGCTGGACCTGGCAGCCCAGCGAGGCCCGGGCCGAGGCCCTGCCGGTCGTGGCCGCCCGCTGCGCGGGCCTGCCCAACGTGCACCCGCCGCGGGTTCTGGACGTGCTGGCCCAGCCCTGGTCCCTGCCTGCCGCCGCGTTCGACGCCGTCTTCGTCGCGAACCTGCTGCACATCGCGCCGTGGGCGGCGACACCGGCGTTGCTGCACGGCGCCGCGCGCTGCCTGAAGCCGGGCGGGGTGCTCGCGGTCTACGGCCCCTTCGTCGTGGACGGCGAGCCGCTCGCGCCGAGCAATGCCGCGTTCGATGCCGACCTGCGCGGGCGGGACGCGCGCTGGGGCTTGCGCTCGCTGCAGACGGTGCAGCGCGCCGCGCGCGACGCCGGGCTGGAACTGGCTGAACGCTGCGCGATGCCGGCGAACAACCTGATGCTGCGCTTCGCGCTGACGCCCTGATCGCGGTTCGGGCCTGCCCGACACGCGGCAGTGGCCCGCGCGCCCGGGCCCGAAGCCGTTGCGGCGGCTGCGCCGATTGCCCTCAGCTCAGCCACTGCCGCAGCCGGCCGTACACCTCGGGGCTCGCCAGCAGGTCGAGATGGCCGGTCTCGTGCACCCCCGCCTGGCAGGCGGGGTCGAAGTCGAGCCGGCGGTCGGGCTCGGGGTGCTGCCCGAGCGCGCTGGCCACCGGCACCAGGCCATCGCCGAGC
>JALORQ010000259.1 GCA_025458805.1 Rubrivivax sp. | reverse complement strand
CATCTCGCCCGGATTCGCGATCGGACCGCCGGCCTGCGCCTTCAGGTCGGCCGCGCGGCCGTCCCAGAACTGGGCCACGTTCAGGCTCGAGTTCAGCACCGTCGGTGCGTTGATCGGCCCCTGCTGCCACTTGTCGCCGATCGAGGTGCGGATGTTGTCGGTGCCACCCATCGAGAGGTTGTGGCAGGAGTTGCACGAGATGAAGCCCGATCGGGACAGACGCGGGTCGAAGTAGAGCTTCTTGCCCAGTTCCACCAGCCCCAGGTTGACCTGCTGGGCCGGCACGATCGGCTGGATCGGCTCGGCGGCCGCTGCCGACCCGACGACGGTCATCAGTGCGACGGCCAGCGCCGTCGGCGCCACGCGCATGCGCATACACCCTCCATTGCCTGTCCTCTTGTTGGCCGGCGGGGCTTGGACAGACGCTGTCCGCCGTGGGCTCACCCGGAACAGGCAGACCCGTACGGGATTGGAGTTCGGCCGCGCGACCGCCGAATTGCTCGGGATCAAGAAGATCCTGGAATACCCTGATACGGCGATCTGCGACGTCGCGGCGCCACGACAGCCTGCGAAGCGGCCTGTCGCCGGGACCGGAGACCAGCGCTTTCGGCGGCGGATGACACGTCAGTGCCGGGCCACGAATCGCTCGACGTGCCGGCTCCCGCGGCGCCAGGGTGCGGTGATCGCATCGCCCGCTTCGACGACCCGCGCCTCGAGCCACGGCGGCACGCCGCCCGCCTCCGCGGCGACGCGGTAGACCTCCATCACCGTCGCCGCATCGTCGCGCAGCAGCACGCGCGCTTCGAGCCCCGGAACGTCGGCGGCGAGACGCCGCTGCCACTCCGCCAGTGCGGCGATGGCCGAGGCTGCGTCTCGCGGCGACGCCTTCCAGTAAAGGTACAGCTCGAGCGCCCCACCCACGACGCCTGCCCGGTCGTCGTCAGGCCGCCTCGGCGGGGATCGTGTAGGGCAGGTCGGACAGCACGAGCGAGGGACCGTCCAATGCCCCGGCCGCGAGGCCGGCGCCGTCGGCAGCCGCGAGCTTGAGCTCGACGAGAGCGGCGTGACGCCCGCTCCAGTCCGCCGCCAGCACCACCATGCCGGCGGGCTGGTCGGGGTCGGCGACGTGGAACACCTCCTGCCCCGGGGCGAGCGGCCGGTCCGACTCGACGACGAAGGCACGGCGCTTCAGCGTGCCGCGATACTGGCTGCGCGCCACCACCTCCTGGCCCGGGTAGCAGCCCTTCTGGAAGTTGACGCCGCCGACCAGCTCCAGGTTGACCATCTGGGGCACGAACTGCTCGGCCGTCGCGGCGACGACGCGCGCGACGCCGCTCGTGACCTCGAGCCATCGCCAGGCGCCCGTGTCGAGGGCCGGCAGCGCGGGCGGCGCCACCTCCAGCGGCGCTGCCCAGAGCCAGCGTGCGACCGCGACGCCATCGACGCGGCCATCGGGCAGGCGCACGACCGTGGCACCGCCGATCTCGGCCTTGGCCCAGGGGTCGACCGGGGCTGCGTCGCCGAGAAACCGCATCGCCGCCTCGCCGGCCAGGCCGCGGAGTTGCAGGCCGCTTCCGGCATCCGAGAGCTTGCACTTCGCGCGCAGCACGTACATCGACAGGCGCTTGAGCGCAGCCGGCAGGACGTCGGCGCTGCAGGCCAGCCACACCTCGTCGGGCATGGTGCGCCAGGCGACGAAGGTCGCGAGCAGCCGCCCCTTGGCCGAGCAGTAGCCGGCCAGACGCGCGCGCGACGCCTCGAGGTGTTCGATGTCCTGCGTGAGCTGGCCGTGCAGGAAGCGGCGGGCGTCCTCGCCCGAGGCGCGGATCACGCCCCAGTCGTCGAGCGCGACGGTGCCCTGGGGGAGGCTGCTGGCGGCGGCTGATGCATCCATGCCGAAATTATCATCGTGCGCCATGGTCGACGAGACGCCGGCGCGCCGCCGCCCGCTGCGCATCCTGGGATTGCTGGCGGCTGCCCTGCTGGTGGCGGCGGCGGCGCTGGCCGGCGCGGCGGCGTGGTGGCTGCAGCGTCCGCTGCCGCTCGCGACGTCGACGGTCGAGCTCTCGATCGAGCCCGGCACCTCGCCGCGCGCGGTCGCAGAAGGCTGGGTGGCGGCCGGGGTGCAGGTGCCGGCGTGGCTGCTCTTCGAGTGGTTCCGCTGGTCGGGCGAAGCGCGGCGCATCCGCGCCGGCAGCTATGCGATCGAGCCCGGCACCACGCCCCGCGCCCTGCTCGACAAGATGGTGCGGGGCGACGAGACGCTCGAGACCGTGCGCTTCATCGAGGGCTGGACGCTGCGCCAGGCCCGCGCTGCGCTGTCGAGCGCGCCGCGCCTGCAGCCGCTGTCGGCCGGGATGAGCGATGCCGAACTGATGGCGGCGATCGGCGCGCCCGGCGTGCCGGCCGAGGGCCGCTTCTTCCCCGACACCTACGCCTACAGCCGCGGCGTGAGCGACCTCGCCGTGCTGCGCCGCGCCTACCGGGCGATGGAACGCCACCTCGCCGACGCCTGGTCGGCAAGGGCGCCCGACCTGCCGCTGCGCAGCCCGGACGAGGTGCTGATCCTGGCCTCGATCGTCGAGAAGGAGACCGGGCTCGAGTCCGATCGCGGGCTGGTCGCCGGCGTCTTCGTCAACCGGCTGCGGCTGGGCATGCCGCTGCAGACCGACCCGACGGTCATCTACGGGCTGGGCGAGGCCTTCGACGGC
>JALORQ010000134.1 GCA_025458805.1 Rubrivivax sp. | reverse complement strand
GCAGAGCCAGGGCATCGGCCAGGTCAACGCCTCGGTCTCCCAGCTCGACCAGATGACCCAGCAGAACGCCGCCCTCGTCGAGCAGAGCGCCGCCGCGGCGGCCAGCCTGAAGGAGCAGGCCGGGCGACTCGCCGAGGCGGTGGCGGCATTCCGGCTCGCCGCGCCCCACGCCGACGCGACACCGACCCCGCCGGCGCCGCCGCGGGCCGCGGCGGCTTCGACGGCGCTGTCGCCGGGCGCCGCGTCGGCATCGGTCCCGGCCGCGCCTCGGGCGGCCCCCGCGGCCAGGGCACCGGCGCCCGCTCCGGCGGCCGCTGCACGCCGGGTCATCGACCGCGCGCGTCGCGCCCCGGGCGACACACCGCAGGCGGCGCCGCCTGCAGCACCCGCCCGCGCGCCTGCACCCGCCCCGGCCGCCGCCGACGACGGCGACTGGGAGACGTTCTGATCCTGCCGCCGCGGCACCGGCGCTTCAGCCGGCGCCGGCACTGCCGATAACCCACACACCCCTGCCCCGCGAGGCCGCCGCATGGACATGATCACCGAAGCCACCCACGTCGCACGCCACGAGGCGGCACGAGCCGCGCAGGGCGCGGCCGGCTCGCGCCAGGGCGGCGAGTTCCTGACCTTCAGGCTCGGCGCCGAGGAGTACGGCATCGACATCCTGCGCGTGCAGGAGATCCGCTCGTACGAGCCGCCGACGCGCATCGCCAACGCGCCCGCGTTCATCAAGGGCGTCGTCAACCTGCGCGGGGTGATCGTGCCGATCGTCGACCTGCGGCTGCGGCTCGGCTGCGACAGCGCCGAGTACAACGGCTTCACCGTCGTCATCGTGCTCAACGTGCGCGGCCGCGTCGTCGGCACCGTCGTCGATTCGGTTTCCGACGTGCTCGAGCTCGACAAGTCGCAGATCAGGCCCGCGCCCGAGCTCAGCTCGAACGTCGACGCGCGCTACATCACCGGCATCGGCACGGTGAGGACCGGCCAGGGCGATGCCGAGACCGAGCGCATGCTCATCCTGATGGACATCGAGGCGCTCATGGGCAGCGCCGAGATGGGCTTGTTCGACTGACTCGGCGCCCGGGCCGCGCCCGCCCACGCAGGAGCCCGCCGCGCGCGGGCTTCGGCGCTCGTGGGGGCGCCGCGACCGGGGTGCTCAGGCCTTGCGCCGCGCCGCCTTCTTCGCCGGCACCGCCGCCAGCGCCTCGCGCTCGAGCAGCGCGTCGAGATTGCTGCGGATCTGGACTTCGATCGTGCGCGCGAAAGCGCCGAGCAGGAAACCGAGCTTCGCGTCGAGGTCGAAGTGGTCCGGCGCGACGATGAGCCGGCCGCTCACGCCCGAGCGCGTGAACTCGACCGTGTCGCTCAGCTCGCCCTCGATGACCGTGCAGGCCATGTCGAACTTCTGCTCGACCTCCTCGGCCCAGGCCCAGGCGATCTTGCGGGCGCGCTCGAGGCCGAGCGTGTGTTCGCGATGGATGCGGATGTCGGGCACTCGTCAGTCTCCCCGGGCCAGGGCCCGCAGTGTCTCGCGGCGCTGCTCGCGCGACAAGGCCGCCAGCTTGCGCACCTCGTCGTGGAAGCGTGCGAAGTCGCCGCCGCTGCGCTCGAACAGCCGCTCGAACCCGGGCACGAACTCGTTGTACGCGGCGAGCACGCCCAGCGTGGCGTTGTTGGCCTGCGCGAACCATGCATCGTAGCCGGCGAAGCCGGCCCAGCGGTCGTCGCGCAGCGCCCGGTGCTCGGCGCGCATCCGCACCATCAGCTCGGCCTTGCGCGCGCGCTTCGCGGCATCGTCGACCGGTGCGGCATAGGCGTCGCGCAGCGCGGCCTTCGCGCGCGCGACCAGTGCACGAAAGTCCTCGCGGCGGGCGGTCAGCGCCGCGTGGTCGGCCGCCGCCGCGTCGCTGCCGTGCGCGGCCAGCCAGCGCGCGACGCCCAGCCGCTCGACCGCGGTCGCATACGACTCGTTGAATGCCGTGTCGTCGTCGACGTAGACGACTTGGTGCGCCATCTCGTGGAAGAGCAGCCGCGCCAGTTCGCCCTCGGGCCAGCCGACGAACGTGCTGAGCAGCGGATCGCCGCCCAGCCAGTCGGTGCGGCCCAGCGTGCTGTAGGCGGGCACGCCGTAGACGTGGGTCTCCCAGCCCTCGGCACGCAGAGACGCGGCCAGCGCCTCGGCCGCGGCCGGGTCGTAGTAGCCGCGGTAGCCGACGCATCCGGCCACCGGGAAGCACCAGGTCTTCAGGTCGAGCGACAGCTCGGGCGCGGCGACCACGTTCCACACCACCGCCGGGCGCTGCAGGTCGGCGAAGCGGCGGTAGCTCGGGCCGTCGGGCAGCTTCAGTTCGTCGACCGCGAACGCGCGCAGGCGCTGCGCGAGTTCGAGGCGGTCGCGCAGTGCGGGCGGGGTCGCCGGGTCGGCGAGCCAGTCCTCTACAGGACGCGCACGCTGCACCACGTCGAGGTGCCCGCCCACCGCCTGCGCGAGGTAGCCGGCCGCTCCGCAGCCCCCGCCCAGGCAGGCGGCGACCAGAAGCGCCGCGGCCACCGCGCCTGCCGCCATCACGACGCGCCCGCGAACCGACAAACCCGCCACTTCAAGCCGGGCGCACCTCGACCAGGCAGTCGTAGAACGACGGCGCGCGGCCGATGTCGGTGAGGCGCTGATGCGTCAGCTCGTTGACGTTGGTGCCGTCCGCACCGAGCTTGCGCCACCAGATGCCGAGCCCGACGACGACGCCGGGCCGGGCGCGCGTGCTCACGTCGGCGCGGCAGCGGTAGCGGCCGCGGTCGTTGAAGACCTCGACCATCGCGCCGCCCGCGATGCCGCGCGCGGCAGCGTCGTCGGGGTGCAGCTCGAGCATCGGCTCGCCCTCGATCGCGCGCAGGCTGCGCACGTTGACGAAGCTCGAGTTGAGGAAGTGGCGAGCGGGCGGCGAGATCATCGCCAGCGGGTAGCGCGCGGCCAGCTCGGGCGCCGTCTCGGCGCACTCGTGGTTGGGCACGAAGTCGGGCACGCCGAGCCCGGGCGCGTCGATGCGCACGCGGCCGTCGGGCGTCGGGAAACCGCCCTCGGCGAACGGCGCCTCGGGCAGCGCCAGCTTCACCCAGCCGCGTTCGTCGAGCGCGGTGCGGTCGACGGCCGGCTCGAAGGCCTCGCGCGCCATCGTCTCGTCGCTGTCGGCGAAGCAGTCGTCGTCGAAGCCCATGCGCTCGGCCAGCGCGCGGAAGATGGCCGCGTTCGACCACGCCTGCCCGAGCGGCGCGATGGCCGGCCGGTTGAGCATCGCGTAGGTGTGCCCGTAGGCGCGGTGCGCATCCCAGTGCTCGAGCTGCGTCGTCGCCGGCAGCACGAAGTCGGCGTGGTCGGCCGTGTCGGTGAGGAAGTGCTCGAGGACGACGGTGAAGAGGTCCTCGCGCGCGAAGCCGCGCACGACCTTGGCGCTCTCGGGAGCGACGGCCACCGGGTTGCTGTTGTAGACGACGACCGCCTCGATGCGCGGTCCGAAGCCGGGCGAGGAATCGCGCAGCAGGTCGTCGCCGATCGTGCTCATGTTGATCGTGCGCGGGCGCCGGCCCGGGCCGTGCACGCGCTCGACGAGGTCGGGGCGCTGCAGCCAGGCATCGCGCCGCACCGGCTTGAACCAACCCGAGCTCGACAGCAGCAGCCCGCCGGCGCGATGCCGCCAGGCGCCGGTCAGGCAGGGCAGCAGCGCGATCAGCCGCACCGCGTTGCCGCCGCCGCGCACGCGCTGCATGCCGTAGTTGAGGCGGATCGCCGCCGGCCGCGTCGTGCCGTACGCCCGCGCCAGCTCGCGCACCTCGTCGGCGCCGATGCCGCACGCCGCGGCGGTGCGCTCGGGCGTCCACTGCAGCGCGCGCTCACGCAGCGCCGGCCAGCCGCCGTCGACGTGGCGCGCGATGTAGTCGTCGTCGAGCCAGCCGTGCACGATCAGCTCGTGCATCAGCCCGAGCGCCAGTGCGCCGTCGGTGCCGGGGCGCAGCGCGACGTGGCGGTGGCACTTGTCGGCGCTCTCGGTGCGGCGCGGGTCGATGCACCACAGCGTCGCGCCGGCGCGCTTGGCCTGCTGCGCGAAGGTCCAGAAGTGCACGCTCGACGTGATCGGGTTGCTGCCCCAGATCAGGATCAGCCGGCTCTCGGCGAAGAACTCGAGGTGCATCCCGACCGGGGCGCCGTAGGTCGCGGCGAGGGCCTCGCTGCCCGCGGTGGCGCAGATCGTCCGATCGAGCAGGCTCGCGCCCAGCCGGTGGAAGAAGCGCGCCGCCATGCCGTCGCCCTGCACCAGCCCCATCGTTCCCGCGTAGCTGTACGGGAGGATGGCCTCGGGGTTGCGCGCGGCGATGGCCTTCAGTCGCGCCGCGATCGCGTCGAGCGCCTCGTCCCAGCCGACCGGCTCGAAGCGCCCCTCCCCCTTGCGTCCGACCCGCCGCAGCGGCGTCAGCACGCGGTCGGGGTGGTAGGTGCGCTCGAGGTAGCGGCTGACCTTGGTGCACAGCGCGCCGTGGGTGGGCGGGTGCTCCGGATCGCCCTGGATGCGCACCGCGCGCCCGCCGTCGACCGTGACGAGCATCGCGCAGGTGTCGGGGCAGTCGTGGGGGCAGGCGGCGCGAACGGTCTGCGGCATCGCGGCATGATGGCACACGCCGCGCGGGGCACCCGCGGCCGGGGTACCATGCTTTGTCGTCCGGTCACGGTGCCGTCATGCAACTCATCGAATCCATCCTCGCCGACGCCGCCGCCGTCGCCGCGATGCGGCGCGACATCCACGCGCACCCCGAGCTGTGCTTCGAGGAGGTGCGCACCTCGGACCTGATCGCGCGTGCGCTCACCGACTGGGGCATCCCGGTCCACCGCGGGCTCGGCAAGACCGGGGTCGTCGGCATCGTGAAGAACGGCACGTCGCCGCGCGCGGTCGGGTTGCGCGCCGACATCGACGCGCTGCCGATGACCGAGCACAACCGCTTCGAGCACGCCAGCCGTTACCCGGGGAAGATGCACGCCTGCGGCCACGACGGCCACACCGCGATGCTGCTGGCCGCGGCCAAGCACCTCGCGCGGCACCGTCACTTCGACGGCACCGTGTACCTCGTCTTCCAGCCCGCCGAGGAAGGCGGCGGCGGCGCGCGCGAGATGATGAAGGACGGCCTCTTCGAGCAGTTTCCGATGGAGGCCATCTTCGGCGCGCACAACTGGCCCGGCATGCGGGCCGGCCAGTTCGCGCTGAGGAGCGGCCCGGTCTTCGCGAGCAGCAACGAGTTCCGCATCGTCATCCGCGGCAAGGGCGCGCATGCCGCCCTGCCGCACAACGGCATCGACCCGGTGCCGGCGGCGTGCCAGATGGTGCAGGCCTTCCAGACCATCGTCACGCGCAACAAGCGGCCGATCGAGACCGCGGTCATCTCGGTGACGATGATCCACACCGGCGAGGCGACCAACGTCATCCCCGAGACCTGCGAGATCCAGGGCACGGTGCGCACCTTCACGACCGAGGTGCTGGATCTGGTCGAGCGCCGCATGCGCACGATCGCCGAGGCCACCTGCGCCGCCTTCGAGGCGAGCTGCGACTTCCACTTCAAGCGCAACTATCCGCCCACCGTCAACCACGCCGCCGAGACCGACTTCGTGCGCCGCGTGCTCGGCGGCGTGGTCGGCACCGAGAACGTGCTCGAGTTCGAGCCGACGATGGGCGCCGAGGACTTCAGCTTCTTCCTGCAGGCCAGGCCGGGCTGCTACTTCCTGATCGGCAACGGCGACGGCAGCCACCGCGAAGGCGGACACGGCCTGGGGCCTTGCATGCTGCACAACCCGAGCTACGACTTCAACGACGAACTGATCCCGCTCGGCGCGACGGCCTGGGTGCGGATTGCCGAGCAGTGGCTGGCCACGCCGCGCTGACCGCCTCCGGCCTGGGCCGCGCGCTCGGTGCCGCGCTGCTCGTCGGCCTGCCGGCCCTGGCGATCGCGCAGGCGGCGCCGTCCAGCCGCGGTCAGCTCCTCTACGAGACCCACTGCATCGCCTGCCACACGACGCAGATGCACTGGCGCGCCAACCGGATCGCGACCGACTGGACGCGGCTCAAGGCGCTGGTCTGGCGCTGGCAGGCCGAGCAGCAGCTGCGCTGGAGCGACGCCGACGTCGACGAGGTGGCCCGCCACCTCAACGAGCGCTTCTACGGACATCCGCTGCCGGGGCCGCTGGTGTCGCGCGCCGGCGCGCCGCCGGTCAGGGCAGCAGCCCGCGGCGGCTGAGTTCGGCGCGCGCGCCGGCGGCGTCGACGAACTGCTGTGCCTGCCAGCCGGCGGCTCGCGCGGCCTCGACATTGCGCGCGACGTCGTCGAAGAACAGCAGCTTGCCGGGCGACGCCCCGAAGCGCCGTGCCGCGATCTCGAAGATCTCGCGCTCGGGCTTGATCGCGTGCACGCGCGCCGAGTACACGCCATCGCGGAACGCGCGGAAGACCGGATGCACGGCCTCGACATGGTCGGCCGCCGGCGCCGGCATGTTCGACAGGAAGTACGGCGCGTGGCCGGCATCGCGCAGCGTCTCGACCAGGGCCGCGGTCTCGGGCAGAGGCTGCAGTTCGCCGGGCACGGCGTCGACCACCGCCCGCACCTCGGCCGGCGACAGCCCGGTGCGGCGCGCGATGCGCGAGACGAGTTCATCCACGACGACCGTGCCCCGGTCGAACTCGGCCCAGTCGCCGCCATAGCCCTGAAAGATTTGCCCGGCCCAGTGCCGAGCGGCGGCGTCGTCGGGTGCGCGCGCCGGCAGGCACCCGGCGACCACCACCTCGGGGCGCCAGCGCAGCAGCACGCCCGCGAGGTCGAAGACGATCTTCACCCGGCGCCGCCGACGATGCGCGACAGCAGCCCGGCGGTCGAGCCGTCGAGACCTTCGGTGTCGCCGAAGCGGGGCCCGGGCTGCAGCCGCGGCAGCAGCTCGCCCGCCAGCGCCTTGCCCAGCTCGACGCCCCACTGGTCGAAGCTGTTGATGCCCCAGACGGCACCGCTGGCGAACACCCGGTGCTCGTAGAGCGCGATCAGCGCGCCCAGCGCGCGCGGCGTCAGCTGCTCGAGCAGAAGCGTCGTGCTCGGCCGGTTGCCCGGGAAGGTGCGGTGGCGCGCCAGCACGTCCGGGTCGAGGCCCGCGGCGGCGGTCGGCACGCGCTCGCCGCGCGCCACGTCGGGCGTCTTGCCGACCATCAGCGCCTGGCTCTGCGCGAGGCCGTTGGCGAGCAGCTTGGCGTGCAGGTCGTCGTGGCCGTGCGTGGGCTGCCGGACGAGCACGAACTCGACCGGGATCGCGTCGGTGCCCTGGTGCAGCATCTGGAAGAACGCGTGCTGCCCGTTGGTGCCCGGCTCGCCCCAGACCACCGGGCTGGTGCCGAAGGGCAACGGCTCGCCGTCGGCATCGACGCGCTTGCCGTTGCTCTCCATCTCGAGCTGCTGCAGGTAGGCCGGCAGGCGCGCCAGCCCCTGGTGGTAGGGCGCGACGCTGCGGCTGGCGAAGCCGTGGAAGTCGCGGTACCAGACGTCGAGCAGACCCAGCAGCAGCGGCAGGTTGCGCGGCGCCGGCATCTCGGCGAAGTGGCGGTCCATCGCATGCGCGCCGGCCAGCAGCGCGCGGAAGGCGTCGGCGCCGATCGCGATCGCGATCGGCAGCCCGATCGCGCTCCACAGCGAGTAGCGCCCGCCGACCCAGTCCCAGAAGCCGAAGGTGGTCGTGATGCCGAACTCGGCGGCCGCCTTCACGTTGGTCGTGGTGGCGGCGAAGTGCCGGGCGATGTCGGTGCCCCCGGCCTGCAGGAACCAGGCCCTGGCGGCCTGCGCGTTAGCCATCGTCTCCTGCGTCGTGAAGGTCTTGCTGGCGACGACGAACAGCGTGCGCCGCGGGTCGAGCCGACGCAGCACCGGGGCGAGATCGTGGCCGTCGACGTTGCTGACGAAGTGCATCGTCAGGCCGCGATGGCACCAAGCGTCGAGCGCCGGCACGACCATGCGGGGGCCGAGGTCGCTGCCGCCGATGCCGATGTTGACGACATCGGTGAAGCCGCCGTCGCCGCGCACCTGCTCGGCGTAGGCGAGCATGGCGTCGAGCACGCCGTGCACCTCGGCATTGAACGGGCTGGCCGCGCCGCGCGGTGCGCGCAGCGCGGTGTGCAGCACCGCGCGCCCCTCGGTGGCGTTGATCGCCTCGCCGGCGAACATGGCGTCGCGGCGGCGCTCGACGCCGCACTCGCGGGCGAGGTCGAGCAGGAAGTGCAGCGGCGCGAACGCCTCGCGCAGGTCGAAGCCGCGGCCGTGCGCCTCGAAGTGGCCCTTCAGCGCGGCCCAGGCCTCGGTGCGGTCGCAGCGGGGGGTGGCGTCGAAGCGGGTCATCGCGCGGCCTCGTCGATCAGTCGGTCGAGCTTCACGGCATCGGCCGCGAACAGCCGGATGCCCTCGGCGAGCTTCTCGGTGGCCATCGCGTCCTCGTTGAGCGACCAGCGGAAACCCGCCTCGTCGTAATGCACCTCGGGCAGGTCGAGCGCGCGCGCGGTCTCGGCGTCGAGCCGGCGCGGCACCGGCATGTCGTCGGCCTGCAGCGCCGACAGCAGCTCCGGGCTGATCGTCAGCAGGTCGCAGCCGGCCAGCGCGACGATCTGCCCGACGTTGCGGAAGCTCGCGCCCATCACCTCGGTGGCGATGCCGTGGCGCTTGTAGTGGCGCCAGATCGCGGTCACGCTCCTGACGCCCGGATCGTCGACACCGGCATTCGCGGCCTCGTCCCAGGCGGCGCCGGCGGCCCGCCTGTGCCAGTCGAGGATGCGGCCGACGAAGGGCGAGATCAGCGTCACGCGCGCGTCGCCGCAGGCCACCGCCTGGCAGAACGAGAACAGCAGCGTCAGGTTGCAGCGGATGCCCTCGCGCTCGAGGCGCTCGGCCGCGCGGATGCCTTCCCAGGTGGCGGCGATCTTGACCAGCACCCGCTCGCGCCCGACGCCCTCGGCCGCGTACAGCGCGACGAGCCGGCGCGCGCGCTCGACGGTGGCCTCGGTGTCGAACGACAGGCGCGCATCGACCTCGGTGCTCACGCGGCCGGGCACCACCTTCAGGATCTCGAGCCCGAAGCGCACGAGCACCCGATCGACGATCTCGTCGCGCGGCCTCCCCCGGCAGGCCGACACCACCCCCGCGAGCAGCGGCGCATAGTCGGGCTGCAGCACCGCCTTGAGGATGAGCGACGGGTTCGTCGTCGCATCCCGGGGCGCGTACTGCGCGAGCTGGCGGAAGTTGCCGGTGTCGGCGACGACGACGGTGTGCTGCCTGAGCTGTTCGAGGGCGTTCATCGGGATCCCGGACGAGGAATGCATGGGATTACACCGCATGCCGAGGGCGGACGGGACGCGTGCCTACACTCGCGGTCCTCCCCCCGACCGGTACTCCCATGGCCCTGCTGAGGATCCTGCTGCTCTGGCTCGCCTTCGCGGGCACGGCCGCCGCCGCCGCGCTGCCGCCCGGCGTGACCGAGGTCACCCGCATCGAAGGCATCGCCGAGTACCGGCTCGCCAACGGCCTGCAGGTGCTGCTGGTGCCCGACGACTCGAAGCCGACGACCACCGTCAATCTGACCATCCGCGTCGGGTCGCGCCACGAGAACTACGGCGAGACCGGGATGGCGCACCTGCTCGAGCACCTGATCTTCAAGGGCACCCCGACGACGCGCAACGTGCTGGGCGAGTTCGGCCGCCGCGGCATGCGCGCCAACGGCACGACGTCGTACGACCGCACCAACTACTTCGCGAGCTTCGCCGCCAACGACGAGCACCTGCGCTGGTATCTGGCCTGGGCGGCCGACGCGATGGTCAACAGCTTCATCGCGCGCGAGGACCTCGACACCGAGATGACCGTCGTGCGCAACGAGATGGAGGCCGGCGAGAACGACGCCGGGCGCATCCTGCTGCAGCGCACGATGGCCACGATGTACGAGTGGCACAACTACGGCAAGACGGTGATCGGCGCGCGCAGCGACGTCGAGAACGTCGACATCTCGCGCCTGCAGGCCTTCTACCGCAAGCACTACCAGCCCGACAACGCGACCCTCATCGTCGCAGGCAAGTTCGACGCCGCGCGCGTGCTCGACTGGATCGCCGCGTCGTTCGGCCCCATTCCGAAGCCCACGCGCGCGCTGCCGCCGACCTACACGCTGGACCCGGCGCAGGACGGCGAGCGCACGGTGACGCTGCGCCGCACCGGCGGCGCGCCCTTCGTGCTCGTCGGCTTTCACGCGCCCGCGGGCGCGCATCCGGACTTCGCGGCCATCGAGATGCTCGCGGGGGTGCTGGGCGACACGCCGGGCGGCCGTTTGCACCGCGCGCTGGTGCCGACGCAGCTCGCGGCGGCCGCCTTCGCCTTCGCCTGGCCGATGCGGGAGCCCTCGCCGCTGTTCCTCGGCGCGCAGCTCGCGCCCGGGCAGGACGTCGTCCAGGCGCGCGACGCCATCCTCGCGGCCGTCGATGCGCTGGCCGACGACCAGCCGGTGACCGCCGAGGAGCTCGAACGGGCGCGCACGCAGTGGCTCAACGGGTGGGAGCGCGGCTTCACCGATCCCGAGACGATCGGCGTCGAGCTGTCGGATGCGATCGCGCTCGGCGACTGGCGCCTGTTCTTCAAGGCGCGCGACCGCGTGCGCGCGGTGCAGCTCGGCGACGTGCAGCGCGTCGCCCGCAGCTGGCTCGTGCGCGACAACCGCACGATCGGCACCTACCTGCCGACGACGCAGCCCGAGCGCGCGCCGGCGCCGGCGCATGTCGACGTGGCCGCGCTGCTGGCCGGATACCGCGGCGATCCGGGGGCCGCGGCGGTCGAGGCCTTCGACCCGAGCCCGGCCAACCTCGACCGCCGGACGCAGACCTTCGCGCTGGCCAGCGGCCTGCAGGTCGCGCTGCTGCCGAAGGCGACCCGCGGCCGGCTCGTGCAGGCGAGGCTGCGGCTCAACGTCGGCGACGCCGACAGCCTGCGCGGCGAGGCCACCGTCATGTCGTTCGCGGCCGCGCTGCTCGACAAGGGCGGCGCCGGCATGACCCGGCAGCAGATCGCCGACGAGTTCGACCGCCTGCGCGCGCAGGTGCGCTTCTTCGCCGGCGAGCAGAGCCTGAACGCCAGCATCACGACGACGCGCGAGCACCTGCCCGCGGTCGTCGTGCTGGTCGGCCGGCTGATGCGCGAGCCGGCCTACGCCGCCGACACGCTCGAGGAGCTGCGTCGGCAGGCGCTCGCCGGCATCGAGCGCGAGCGCAAGGACCCCGGCGCGGTGGCGGCGCAGGCGCTGGCGCGTCACGGCAATCCCTACCCGCGCGGCGACCTGCGCCACGCGCCGAGCTTCGACGAGCGCATCGAGGATCTGCGCGCGGTCAGCGTCGACCGGTTGCGCGCCTTCCACCGCCGCTTCGCGCACGCCGCTAGCGGGCAGTTCTCGGCCGCCGGCGACCTCGACCCGGCTGCGCTGCGCGCGGCACTCGAGCAGGTCTTCGGCGACTGGCGCGAGCCGGCCGCCGGGCCGCAACCCTGGGTGCGCGTGCCGCGGCCGTTCATCGCGGTCCCGCCGGTCCGCCTGGTGCTGGCCACCCCCGACCGCCAGAATGCGAACCTCGCCATCGAGCTGCCGCTGGCGCTGTCCGACACCGACCCCGACCACGCGGCGCTGATGATGGCCAATCACCTGCTCGGCGGCAGCCTGTCGTCGCGGCTGTGGGTGCGCATCCGCGAGACCGAGGGGCTGAGCTACGACGTGCGTTCGTCGATCGACTGGAATCCGCACGAACCGAACTCGAGCTGGTCGGCGAGCGCGATCTTCGCGCCGCAGAACCGGGCCCGGGTCGAGGCCGCGCTGCGCGAGGAGGTCGATCGCGCGCTGAAGGACGGCTTCACGCAGGCCGAGCTCGACGCGGGGCGCACCGGCCTGCTCGACGCGCGGCGGCTGGCGCGCGCGCAGGACACCGTGGTGGCCGGCGGGCTGGTGACCAACCTGCTGCTCGGTCGCACCTTCGCGCGCTCGCAGCAGGTCGACGACGCGCTGCGCGCGCTGACGCTGCAGCAGGTCAACGACGCGCTCAGGCGCCACCTCGACCCGTCGAAGTGGGCGGCGGCGTGGGCCGGCGACTTCGGCGCGCAGGCACCGAACTGACGGCCGCACGGCCCGCTCGCTCCCCCTTCGCAAGGCGCTACCGGTCCACCGGACCGGCAGCGTCCTCGCTCAGCCGGCGTTGGCGACGCCGGCGGCGACGTGCCCGGCCGGCACGTGCGGCGCGGCGTTCTCGATGTGCCCGGTCTGGTCGTCGAAGAAGAAGTCCGGCTCGAACTCGCGCAGGAACTCGCCCTTGGGCAGGCCGCCCAGGAACATCGCCTCGTCGACCTCGACGTTCCACGCCATCAGCGTGCGGATCGCGCGCTCGTGCGCCGGCGCGCTGCGCGCGGTGACCAGCGCGGTGCGCACGCGCATGCCGGCGGCCGGTTCGCGCTGCAGGCCGTGCAGGGCCTCGAGCAGCGGCTTGAACGGCCCCGGTGCCAGCGGCTGCCCCGCCTGGCGCGCCTCGTGCGACTGGAAGGCCTCGAGCCCGCCCTCGCGATAGACGCGCTCGGCCTCGTCGGAGAACAGCACCGCATCGCCGTCGAAGGCGATTCGCACCTCCTCGGGATGCGCGTCCGACGCACGGGCGCTCGACGGGTAGACGCGCGCGGCCGGCACACCGGCGGCCAGCGCCTGGCGCACGTCGGCCTCGTTGGCGCTCAGGAAGAGGTTGGCCGCCAGCGGGCGAAGGTAGCGCCAGGGGGGCTCGCCGCGCGTGAAGACGCCGCGCTGCACCGGCAGTCCGTAGTGGCGCGCCGAGCGGAAGACGCGCATGCCCGAGACCGGGTCGTTGCGCGACAGGATCACGACCTCGACGCGCGGCCGCGAGGCGCTCGCGCCGTTGAAGGCGAGCAGCTTGTGCACCAGCGAGAACGCCACCCCTGGGCGCGCGGGCTCGTCGATGCGGCCCAGCTGCAGCTGCATGTAGGCGCGGTCGTCGGACGCCTCGAACAGGCGGTTCTCCTCCTCGAAGTCGAACAGCGCGCGCGACGAGATCGCGACCACGAGCCGGCCTTCGAGCGACACCGCCATGCGCCTGATGATAGGCCG
>JALORQ010000133.1 GCA_025458805.1 Rubrivivax sp. | reverse complement strand
CCTGTCGGGCCTGATCACGCCCAGCCTCGAGGAGATGCAGCACGTCGCCGCGGAGATGCAGCGCGACGACTTCTTCCGCCTGCGCAAGATCCCGCTGCTGATCGGCGGCGCCACCACCAGCCGCGTGCACACGGCGGTGAAGATCGCGCCGCACTACGAGGGGCCGGTGGTCTACGTGCCGGATGCCAGCCGCAGCGTGGGCGTGTGCAGCGAGCTGCTGAGCGACGAGCGCGCCGCCAGGTACATCGCCGAGCTGCGCGCCGACTACGACAAGGTGCGCGAGCTGCACGCCGGCAAGAAGCAGATGCCGCTGGTGACGCTGGCTGCCGCGCGCGCCAACAAGACGCGCCTCGACTGGACGGCGTACACGCCGCCCAAGCCGCGCTTCATCGGCCGCCGCGTGCTGCGCAACGCCGACCTGGCGGAGCTGGCCGCCTGCATCGACTGGGGCCCGTTCTTCCAGACCTGGGACCTGGCCGGCAAGTTCCCGGACATCCTGCGCGACGAGGTCGTGGGCCCTGAGGCCCAGCGCGTGTTCTCCGACGGCAAGCGGCTGCTGCAGCGCCTGATCGAAGGCCGCTGGCTGCAGGCCCACGGCGTGTTCGCGCTGCTGCCGGCGGCCACCGTGGACGACGACGTCATCGAGGTCTACACCGACGACAGCCGCACCCAGGTGGCGCTGCGCTGGCAGCCGCTGCGGCTGCAGACCGAGCGCCCGGTGGTCGACGGCGTGCCGCGGCCGAACCGCAGCCTGGCTGACTTCATCGCCCCCGCCGGCGGCCCGCCCGACCACATCGGCCTGTTCGCCGTCACCGCCGGCATCGGCGTGGACAGGAAGGAGCGCCAGTTCGAGGCCGACCACGACGACTACAGCGCCATCATGCTCAAGGCCCTGGCCGACCGCCTGGCCGAGGCCTTCGCCGAGCGCCTGCACCAGCGCGTGCGCACCGAGTTCTGGGGCTACGCGCCCGATGAGGCACTGAGCAACGAGCAGCTCATCGCCGAGCAGTACCGCGGCATCCGCCCGGCGCCCGGCTACCCGGCCTGCCCGGACCACCGCGTCAAGCGCGCGATGTTCGAGGTGCTGCAGGCGCAGGAGATCGGCATGGGCCTCACCGAGAGCCTGGCGATGACGCCGGCGGCAAGCGTGAGCGGCTTCTACCTGTCGCACCCCGAGGCGCGCTACTTCAATGTCGGCCGCATCGGCGACGACCAGCTCGCCGACTACGCCGCGCGCGAGCGTCTGGCCGAGGCCGACGCGCGCCGCGCGCTGGCGCCGCTGCTCGGCTGAAGCGGCAACGGACGGGCCGGTGGCCCGATGCGGCATCGCGGCAGGCCGGTCCATCGGCCGCCTGCGGACGACCGCGCGGCGCCGGCGTTTGCGGGCGCCGCGCGGGCTCAGCGGCCGGCGAGCACGCGGCCGTACTGCAGCGCCTCGGCGACGTGAATCACCGCGACGCGATCGGCGCCGGCGAGGTCGGCGATCGTCCGTGCCACCTTGAGCGTGCGGTGCACGCGCCTCGACGACCAACCCAGCCGCGCTGCGGCCTGCACGAGGAACTGCGTCGCCGCCGGCTCGACGGCGAGCGCGTCCACCCCCGCGGGATCGAGCCGCGCGTTCGGCACGCCCTGACGACCGAGCTGCCGTTCCCGCGCTGCGGCGACGCGCGCGGCCACCACGGCGCTCGGCTCGCCGTCCGGAAGGCCCAGCAGTTCCTCGGGTGGCACGGCCAGCACCTCGACCTGCAGATCGATGCGATCGAGCAGCGGGCCGGACAGCCGCGACTGGTAGCGCGCGATCGCGTCCGGCGTGCAGCGGCAAGCCCGGCCGCCGCGTGCCGGCGCGCCGAGCCACCCGCAGGGACAGGGGTTCATCGCCGCGACGAACTGGAAGCTCGCCGGAAAGGTGGCTCGCCGAGCCGCGCGGGCGATGGTGATGGCCCCGACCTCCAGCGGCTCGCGCAGTGCCTCGAGCGCGCTGCGCGAGAACTCCGGCAGCTCGTCGAGGAACAGCACGCCGCCATGCGCGAGCGAGATCTCGCCCGGTCGCGGTGGCGATCCGCCGCCGACCAGCGCCACCGCGCTCGCCGAGTGGTGCGGCGCGCGCACCGGGCGTCGGCCGAAGGCCACGGCGTCGGCCGCAGCGCCGGCCAGGCCGAGCAGTGCGGCGCTGGCCAGCGCCTCCTCCTCGTCCATCGGCGGCAGCAGAGGCGCGAGTCGCTGCGCGAGCATCGACTTGCCGGTGCCCGGCGGGCCGACGAGCAGCAGCGCATGGGCGCCGGCGGCCGCGATCTCCAGCGCCCGCTTCGCTGCCGCCTGGCCCCGGACGTCCGAGAGGTCGGGCCCGGGCACCAACGACGTCGCCGCGGCCGGCGCGGCGCGAGGCAGCGCCAGACCCTCGTCGCCGGGGAGCAGCGACTGGACGACCTCGGCGAGGTGCCGGGCGCCGCGGATGTCGAGCGTACCGACCTGCGCCGCCGCCGCCGCGCTTTCGGCCGGCAGCACGAGGGTGCGGGCACCGCCCGCGCGCCGAAGCGCCAGACCGAGCGCCAGTGCACCACGGATCGGGCGCAGGTCGCCAGCCAGGCTGAGCTCGCCGGCGAACTCGATGCCGTCGAGCCGTGCCGCATCGATCACGCCCGACGCGGCCAGGATGCCGATCGCCATCGGCAGGTCGAAGCGGCCGGATTCCTTCGGCAGGTCGGCGGGCGCCAGGTTGACCGTGACGCGACGGTTGTGCGGGAAGCCGAGGCCGCTGTGCAGCAGCGCCGCGCGCACGCGTTCGCGCGACTCCTTGACTTCGGTCTCCGCGAGGCCGACCAGCGTGAAGCTCGGCAGACCGTTGGCCAGGTGGACCTCGACGGCCACCTCGGGTGCTTCGAAGCCGACCAGCGAGCGGCTGCGGACCACGGCGAGCGACATGCCCGCGATGGTCCTCCGGCGACGGACCATGCGCTGCCCCTCGGAGGAGGGACTGTCGGGGGATGCGCACCGCACCGGTGCATCAAGGAGCAGGGCGCGCCAGATCGGTGCCGGTCGTCGCGGCCACCGGCGCCGCGCTCCCGCGAAGCGTTGGTCGGACCGTGGCATGGAACATGCAGAAACACCCACCGGTCCCCGTGCCTTCTTGCCTCTTCGACCCACCACTCCGACGGAGCCCCCATGCACAAGCGAATCACCGCCCTCGGCGTCGCCGCGCTGCTCGCAGCGACCGCCATGCCCAGCCACGCCCAGGACTGGACTTTCACCGGCAACGCCGGCCTGTACAGCGACTACCGCTTCCGCGGCATCTCGCAGACCAACAAGTACCCGGCATTCCAGGGCGGCTTCGACCTCGCCCATGCCTCGGGCTTCTACCTCGGCAACTGGAACTCGAACATCGACTCGTCGTTCTTCGGCGGCTCGAACCTCGAGATGGACTTCTACGGCGGCTTCCGCGGCAGCGCCGGCGACTTCAGCTACGACCTCGGCCTGATCTACTACTACTACCCGGGCAGCGATCCGGACATCGACAACACCGAGCTCTACGTCGGCATGGGCTGGGGCCCGCTGGCGCTGAAGTACTCGTACGCGGTCAGCGACTTCTTCAGCCTGCCCGACTCGGACGGCTCTTGGTACCTCGACGCCAAGGCCACGTTCCCGCTGACCAAGGAACTGTCGGCCTTCGCACGCGTCGGCTACCAGAGCCTCGAAGGCGGCGCACAGGTCGTCGAGATCGGCGGCAGCGGCCCCAACGACTCGATCACCGACTGGGCGATCGGCATCACCTACGACCTGTCCGGATGGATGCTGGGCGCCAGCTACATCGGCACCAACCGGGACCTCGAGAACGCGGCGCGCCCGGGCCGCAACATCAGCGGCGACACCTTCGTGGTGTCGATCGGCAAGTCGTTCTGACCCCACCCCACCAGGAGAACCGCCATGAAGATGGTGACCGCGATCGTCAAGCCGTTCAAGCTCGACGAGGTGCGCGAGGCGCTCAGCGCCATCGGCGTGCAGGGCATCACGGTGACCGAGGTCAAGGGCTTCGGCCGCCAGAAGGGCCACACGGAGCTCTACCGCGGCGCCGAGTACGTCGTCGACTTCCTGCCCAAGGTCAAGATCGAGGCCGCCGTCGACGAGACGATCGTCGACCGCGTCATCGAGGCCATCGAAGGTGCGGCACGCACCGGAAAGATCGGCGACGGGAAGATCTTCGTCACGACGCTGGAGCAGGTCGTCCGGATCCGGACCGGAGAGACCGGCAAGGACGCCCTCTGACACACGCCCACAACGCCCACGAGATCACACCATGAAGAAGCTGATCACCATCCTGGCCCTCGCCTGTGCGGCGCTGGGCTACAGCGGGGGAGGGTTCGCGCAGGACGCCGCCTCCGCGCCGCCGGCGGCATCGGCCGCCGTCGAGGCCCCGGCCGCCGCCCCCGCGGAGGCCGCCGCACCCGCCGAGGCCGCCCCGGCCGCCGCCGAGGCCGCCCCGGCCGCCACCCCGGTGCCCGACAAGGGCGACACGGCCTTCATGACCATCGCCACGGTGCTGGTCATCCTGATGACCATCCCGGGCCTGGCCCTGTTCTACGGCGGCCTGGTCCGCAGCAAGAACGTGCTGTCGGTGCTGATGCAGGTGATGGTGGTCTTCTCCCTCATCTCGGTGCTGTGGGTGGTCTACGGCTATTCGCTGGCCTTCACCGCCAGCACGCCGTACTTCGGCGGCCTGAGCAAGATGTTCCTCGCCGGGGTCGGGCACCTTTGCCGCGATCACGACCGCGCTCATCGTCGGCGCCTTCGCCGAGCGCATCAAGTTCAAGGCGGTGCTGCTGTTCTCGGTGCTGTGGTTCACGTTCTCGTACCTGCCGATCGCGCACATGGTCTGGTACTGGGACGGCCCCGACGCGATCACCGATGCGGCGAGCCTGGAGACGGTGACGGCCAACGCAGGCGCGCTGTGGGCCAAGGGCGCGCTCGACTTCGCGGGCGGCACGGTGGTGCACATCAACGCCGCGGTGGCCGGCCTCGTCGGCGCCTACCTGATCGGCAAGCGCGTGGGCTACGGCCGCGAGTCGATGGCACCGCACAGCCTGCCGCTGACGATGATCGGCGCCTCGCTGCTGTGGGTGGGCTGGTTCGGCTTCAACGCCGGCTCGAACCTCGAGGCCAACGGCATCGCCGCTCTCGCCTTCGTCAACACGGTCGTCGCCACCGCCGCCGCGGTGCTGTCGTGGTGTGCCGGCGAGGCCCTGATGCGCGGCAAGGCGTCGATGCTCGGCGCTGCCTCGGGCGCGGTCGCCGGCCTCGTGGCGATCACCCCGGCCTGCGGCTTCGTCGGCGTTGGCGGCGCGCTGGTCATCGGCCTGCTGGCCGGCGTGATCTGCCTGTGGGGCGTCAACGGCCTGAAGAAGCTGCTCGGCGCCGACGACTCGCTCGACGTGTTCGGCGTCCACGGCGTCGGCGGCATCCTGGGTGCGATCCTGACCGGCGTCTTCGCGTCGCCGAGCCTGGGCGGCACCGGCATCTGCGACTACGTGGCCAACACCTGCGGCGGTTTCGGCGGCATCGGCAGCCAGGTCTGGATTCAGCTCCAGGGCGTGATCTACACGATCGTCATCTCCGGCGTGGTCGCGTTCGTCGCCTTCAAGATCGTCGACATGACGGTCGGCCTGCGCGTCAGCGAGGAGGACGAGCGCGAGGGCCTCGACATCACGTCGCACGGCGAGACCGCGTACAACAAGTGACCGGCACGGCGGCCGCGCGGCGCGCGGCCCGGGTGCTTCGGGGCCGCCTTCGGGCGGCCCTTTTCGTTGGGCTTCGCGCCCGTCAGCCGGTCGCGGCGGGACGCGCCGCCAGCTCCGCGCGCAGACGCTTCAGCCGCTCGCGCGGGTCTTCCTTCGGCGCCGCGGCTTCGCCTTGCCGCATCTCGGCGATGAAGCGGCTGGGCACGCCGGCGACCGTGTCGCGGCCCTTGCGGCGGCGGCGCAGCCAGCTCACGACGAGCGTGCGCTGGGCGCGCGTCACGCCCACGTACATCAGCCGGCGTTCCTCCTCGAGGCGCTGCGGCGTCATCTCGTCGCCCTCGGCGCGAAACGGCAGCAGCCCCTCGTTGACCCCGGCCAGGATCACGTGCGGCCATTCCAGGCCCTTGGCGGCATGCAGCGTCGACAGCGTGACCACGTCGTCGTCGTCGCCGCGCTCCGCGAGGCCGATGACGATGCTGATCGTCTGCGCGACCTGCCAGACGCTCTGCCGCTCGATCTCGACCGTGCCCGCCTCGCGCCGCACCTCGCCGCCGCATCGCCGCGCGATCCAGTCGACGAACTCGAGCACGTGGGACCAGCGCGCATCGGCCAGCCGCGGGCTGTCCTCGCCGTCGCGCAGGTACTGCTCGTAGCCGATGTCGTGCAGCCAGCCCAGCAGCAGTGCTCGCGCGTCGTCGGCGCCCTGCGTCTGTCGGGCGCGGTGCTCGAGATCGACGACGACGCGGCCGAACTCGTGCAGCGCGTCGATCGCCTTGCCCTTGACCGCCGTGCCCAGGCTGGGCGCGTGCAGCGCCTCGAAGAGGCTCGTCTTCCACCGCGCCGCGAACTCGCCGAGCGAGGCCAGGGTCTGGTGGCCGATGCCCCGGCGCGGCGCGGTCGCCGCGCGCAGGAAGGCCGGGTCGTCGTCGTTGTTGACGATCAGGCGCAGCCAAGCGCACAGGTCGCGGATCTCGGCACGGTCGAAGAAGCCGGTGCCGCCCGAGACCTTGTACGGGATCTGCGCCGCGCGCAGCTTCTGCTCGAGCGCGCGCGACTGGTGGTTGGCACGGTAGAGGATGGCGACGTCCGACCACTTCGCCGCCTGGCCGGCGGCGCGCAGCGCCTGGATGCGCGCCACCGCGCGCTCGGCCTCGTGCTCGTCGCCGTCGCACTCGACCACGCGCGCCGGTTCGCCCTCGCCGAGCGCGCTCCACAGGCGCTTCTCGAACAGCTTCGGGTTGGCGGCGATGACCGCGTTGGCGGCGCGCAGGATCGCCCCGGTCGAGCGGTAGTTCTGCTCGAGCGCGATGACCTTCAGACGCGGATAGTCCTGCGGCAGCCGGCGCAGGTTGTCGAGCGTCGCGCCGCGCCAGCCGTAGATGCTCTGGTCGTCGTCGCCGACCGCGGTGAACAGGCGCCGGCGCTCGTCGTCGTGGTCGACGAGCGCGCGCAGCAGTTCGTACTGCACGGCGTTCGTGTCCTGCACCTCGTCGACCAGCACGTGCCCGAACGTCTGCTGCCACTTGTGGCGCACTTCGGCCTCGCGCCGCAGCAGCGTGAGGGGCAGTCCGATCAGGTCGTCGAAGTCGACCGCCTGGTACGCGGCCAGACGCTCCTGGTAGCGGCGCATCACGCGCGCGGCGACGCGCTCGTCGTCGTTCGACGCCGCGCGCTCGGCGCCGTCGGCGTCCAGCCCCTGGTTCTTCCACAGGCTGATGGCCCACTGCCAGCGTCGCGCCAGCGCGGCATCGGTGGTGCCGCCGGCGTCGCGCAGCACGCCCAGCACGTCGTCGGCATCGAGGATCGAGAAGTTCGGCTTCAGACCGAGGCGCTCGCCGTCGCTGCGCAGCAGCCGCACGCCGAGCGCGTGGAAGGTGCAGACGACCAGCTCGCGCGCCGCCCGCGGCCCGACGAGCCCGTGCGCGCGCTCGCGCATCTCGGCGGCCGCCTTGTTGGTGAACGTGATGGCCGCGATCTCGCGCGGGGCCAGCCCGTGCTGCAGCAGCCGGGCGATCTTGTGCGTGATGACCCGCGTCTTGCCCGAGCCGGCCCCGGCCAGCACCAGGCACGGCCCCGCCAGGTGGTGCACGGCCTCGAGCTGCGCGGGATTGAGCGATGCGGCGGTCATCGGGGCGCCGGATGATAGCCAGCGGCGGACGCCGGCATGCCCGAGCGCCGCGCAGGCGTTCGACCTCCGTGAAGGGGCCGGTGCGCGCCATCGCGAGCACAATCAACCGCCGGAACCGAAAGCCTGGACCCGCCGATGACCCCGACCGATGCACGCACCTGGCGGACTGCCGCGATCATCTCGGCGCTCGCCGCCGTGTCGCTGGCCGGCTGCGCCGGGCCCGGCGGCGGCCTGACGCCGCAGCAGCGCGAGGCCGTCGAGACGCGCCGCTACTGCGAGGCGCACGGCGAGGACGTCGTGCGCTGCCTCGGCTTCCTCGGCGACCACTGATGCTGGAGACCCTCATGCACGCCCGGATCTTTCGTGTCCTCGCCATCGCGCTGGCTGTGCCGCTGCTGTCCGGAACCCTCACGGGCTGCGCCACCAGCATCGAGCAGATGACGCCGCAGCAGCGCGAGGCCTTCGAGACACGTCGCTTCTGCGAGTCGCAGGGCACGCTCGAGACCCGCTGCATCGGTTTCCAGGGCTGGTGGTGACCGCCGTCCCCGCGCCGGCCGCCGCTCGGCGGTGACGGCGCTGGCGACAATCGGCGCCGCATGCCGCCGATCCTCGCCGTCACCGTTCCGTTCTTCGCGCTCGTCGCCTGCGGCTATCTCGCCGCGCGGCGCCACATCCTGCCCGAGAGCGCGATTCCCGGGCTCAACGCCTTCGTCCTCTACTTCGCGCTGCCGTGCATGCTGTTCCGCTTCGGCGCGGGCACGCCGGTGCTGGAGCTGCTCAACCCGGTGCTGCTCGGCGTGTGGATCGCGGCCGCCGCGCTGATCGTCTTCGTCGTCGTCGCCTCGTCGCTCAACGAGCGCGTCGGTCTCAAGGATGCCGCCTTCGGCGCGCTGGTGGCGGCGTTTCCCAACTCGGGCTTCATGGGCGTTCCCCTGCTGGCCGCGCTGCTCGGGCCGGCGGCGGCCGGGCCGCTGATCTGCGCGCTGCTGGCCGACCTCTTCTTCACCAGCTCCGCCTGCATCGCGCTGGCGCAGGCGCACGACGCCTCGGGCCACGGCGCGAGGGCCGCGCTGGCACGGGCGCTGCGCGGGACCCTGGCCAACCCGCTGCCTTGGGCGATCGCGCTCGGCGCGGTCTTCTCGGCCACCGGTGCCACGCTGCCCGGCCCCGTGGACCGCGTCGTGGAGCTGCTCGCCGACGCGGCGACCCCGGTCGCGCTGTTCACCATCGGTGCGGTGCTGTGGCGTGCGAGCCAGCACGCGCACACGCGAACGCCGGCGATCGATTACGTGCCGGTGGCGCTGGTCAAGCTCTTCGTGCACCCGCTGCTCGTGCTCGCGCTCGGCGTGGCCGCGCAGCAGGCCGGGTTGCCGATCACGGCGGCGCAGATCACCGTGCTCGTGCTGACCGCGGCGCTGCCCAGCGCGAGCAACGTCTCGCTGCTCGCCGAACGCTACGGCGCCGACAACGGCCGCATCGCGCGCATCATCATGGCCAGCACCGTCCTCGCGTTCGTCACCTTCACCGCGCTGGCCTGGGCCTTCGGAGTACGGCCCGGGGCCTGACGCCGGATCTCGTCAGATCGCCAGCGGGTCCACGTCCACTGCCCAGCGCGCCAGACCGCGCCGGGTCCGGCGCACGCCGTGCAGCGCGGGCACCCAGGCGGCCAGGAAGCGCTGCAGCGCGCTTCGCGACCGCGACTCGACGAGCATCTGCAGGCGCTCCAGACCGGCCACGCGCGCCAGCGGTGGCGGCACCGGCGGATAGATCGTCACCGCGTCGCCTTCGGGCAGCGCGGCGGCCGCCTCGGCGGCGTCGCGCAGGAATCCGTCGGCGACCGCCGCGTCGCGCGCCTCGGCGCGCAGCAGTGCGAGGTGCGTGAACGGCGGCAGCCCCGCGGCACGACGCTCGCCGAGCTGCGCGGCGGCAAACGCCGCATAGTCGTGCGCCACCAGCGCGCGGTACAGCGCATGCTGCGGATGCCAGGTCTGCACCCACATCTCGCTGCCGGCGGCCTGCGCGGCGTCGCGGCCGGCACGTCCCGCGGCCTGCATCAGCAGCGCGAAGAGGCGCTCGGGGGCGCGGAAGTCGCTCGAGAAGAGCGCCCCGTCCGGGTTGACCGCCGCAACCAGCGTGACGCGCCGGAAGTCGTGTCCCTTGGCGACGATCTGGGTGCCGACGAGCACGTCGACATCGCCGGCGTGCACGGCGGCAAGGCGTTCGGCCAGCGCACCGGCGCCGCGCGTGGTGTCCG
Source organism: Rubrivivax sp. (assembly GCA_025458805.1). GTDB lineage: Bacteria > Pseudomonadota > Gammaproteobacteria > Burkholderiales > Burkholderiaceae_C > Rubrivivax. Next base: position 2,985 of record JALORQ010000133.1, on the reverse strand, counting down.
CGTCGATGCGGGCGATGCGCGCGCCGGGCAGCAATGCCGCCATCTGCTCCTCGAGCTTCTCGGTGCCGCGGCCGACGGCCCCGAGGTCCAGATTGCCGCACTCGGGGCAGGCGCGCGGCACTCGCTCGGCGAAGCCGCAATGGTGGCAGCGCAGCGTGCGGTCGGCCTTGTGGAAGACGCGCCAGGCGCTGCAGTGCGGGCAGCCGCTCTTCCAGCCGCAGGCGCCGCAGTGCAGCACGGGAGCGTATCCGCGCCGGTTGAGCAGCAGCAGGCTCTGCTCGCCGCGGGCGATGCGCTGCTCGATGGCGGCCCGCAGCGCCGGTGCCAGCGCCGGTGGCTGGGTGCCGGCCGGCGCCCTCGGCAGCGCGGCCATGTCCAGCAGGCGCACGCGCGGCATTGCGCCGCCGCCCACGCGTGCGGTCATGGCCGCGGCGCGATAGCGCCCCTCGGCGACGTTGTGCCACGTCTCGAGCGAAGGGGTCGCCGACCCCAGCAGCACCGGCACGCCCTCGAGCCGCCCCCGATAGACCGCGAGGTCGCGCGCCGAATAGCGCGCGCCGTCCTGCTGCTTGAACGACGCGTCGTGCTCCTCGTCGACGACGACGAGCCCGAGCCTCGGCAGGGAGGCGAACACCGCCATCCGCGTGCCCAGCACGAGGTCCGCCTGACCCCGGTGCGCGGCGAGCCAGTTCGCCAGCCGCTGCGCCGGCGTCAGCGCGCTGTGCTGGCTGGCCAGCCGATGGGCCGGGAAGCGGGCCGCGAAGCGCGCCTCGAGCTGCGGGGTCAGGTTGATCTCCGGCACCAGCACGAGCACCTGCCGGCCGGAAGCCAGCGCGCGCGCTGCGGCGCGCAGGTAGACCTCGGTCTTGCCGCTGCCGGTCACGCCGTGCAGCAGCAGCGCCGGAGGCGACGCCATCCCGGCCAGCACGGCCACCGCTTCGAGCGCCGCGGCCTGCTCGTCGCCGAGCTCAGGGAGCTCCTCCAGCCGTGCGTCCGCGTCGCCCCCGGCGCGGGCGGGCGGACGATCGAGCCGCGCGAGCCTGCGAGCCAGCTGCAGCCCGTCGAGCCGGCGCAGTTCGGGTGGCAGTGCGGCAAGTGCCAGTTCGCCGAGTCCCCGCTGGTAGTAGCCAGCCGCGAACTCGACCAGCCGCAGCCACGCAGGCGTCAGCGGCGGCAGCATCGAGAAGACCTCGCCGAGGGGACGCAGCGCGACTTCGGCACGCGCCGCCGGCCGGTCCCAGACGACGCCCAGCCGGGTGCTGCGGCCCAGGGGCACCCGCACCAGCGTTCCGGGCCCGGGCACCACCGATGATCCGGCGTCGTAATCGAGCAACGCCCCGAGGCCGGAATGACGGGGTGCTTCGACGGCAACGGCCACCCGCGCGGGCGCGGTCGATGGATCAGAAGCCGATGCGACCGTCAAGAAACTCGATTCCCGCTCAACGGAGAGCCGCAAGTCATTGAAAACACGAGACTTTCGCGGATCGGACCGGAGCTGTGGATAACATTGTGGGGAAACCGGGACCGAGCACGCCAAGTGCTTGATTCTGCGTCGTGCCCCAAGCTGGGCGGGGCCGGCGAGAAGGCAGGAAAGTCCTTATCGAACAGGCACTTGCAACGAATCCTCGACGTCCTCCGCGAGCCCGGGAAAGCCCCGATCCGCCGGGCGCCGCATGCCACGATCTGGGGATAAGTCAAGCCCTGAGTGACCGCTCACCGGCGGCTCGGCGCCAGCCCTCGCGGCGTGCGGCCGGTCATCGCCGGAGGCGGCGCGAGTGCGAGTGCACCGCCTCGACCAGCGCAGTCACGTGCTCGGGCGGCGTGTACTGGCTGATGCCGTGGCCGAGGTTGAAGACGTGCCCGCCCCACCGGCCGTCGGCTCGCTGCGGCGAACCGAAGGCGTCGAGCACGGCGACCGCCTCGCGCGCGACCGCCTCGGGCGGGGCGAACAGCACGTTCGGATCGAGGTTGCCCTGCAGCGCGACGCGGTCGTCGACCAGTGCACGGGCGCGGCCGAGCCCCATCGTCCAGTCCAGGCCGACGACGTCGGCGCCGCAGGCCGCGATCTGCTCGAGCCACAGGCCGCCGCCCTTCGTGAAGACGATGACCGGCACGCGCCGGCCGTCGGCCTCGCGCTTCAGCGCCGACACGACGCGCCGCGTGTAGTCGAGGCTGAAGGCCTGGAACGCTCCGTCGGCCAGCACCCCACCCCAGCTGTCGAACACCATCACCGCCTGCGCGCCGGCATCGATCTGGGCGTTGAGGTAGGCCGCCACCGCTCGCGCGTTGATGTCGAGGATGCGGTGCATCAGGTCGGGCCGCGCGTAGAGCATCGACTTGACGAGGCGGTAGTCGTCGCTTCCCGCGCCTTCGACCATGTAGCAGGCGAGCGTCCACGGGCTGCCGGAGAAGCCGATCAGCGGCACGCGGCCCGCCAGCGCCTTGCGGATCGACGTGACGGCGTCGAAGACGTAGCGCAGCCGGTCCATGTCGGGCACCGCGAGCGCGGCGACCGAGGCCTCGTCGCGCACCGGCTTCGCGAAGCGCGGGCCCTCGCCGGCGGCGAAGCTGAGGCCCAGGCCCATCGCGTCGGGCACGGTGAGGATGTCGGAGAACAGGATCGCGGCGTCGAGCGCGTAGCGCTCGAGCGGCTGCAGCGTCACCTCGGTGGCGTACTGCGGGCTCGTCGCCAGGCCCATGAAGCTGCCGGCCCTGGCACGCGTGGCGTTGTACTCGGGCAGGTAGCGCCCGGCCTGACGCATCAGCCACAGCGGCGTGTACTCGGTGGGCTGGCGCAGGCAGGCGCGCAGGAAGGTGTCGTTGCGGAGCGGGGCGTTCATGCGGCGATTATGCGAGCCGGCCCGCGGCCAGCCAGCGGTCGATCGCCACCGTGGCGTCGCGCGCCTCGGACCACGCCACGAGATCCTCCGGCGCGATCACGCGCGTGCCCGGCGGGGCGCCGGCCAGTCGCCGCGCCAGCGTGAC
>JALORQ010000258.1 GCA_025458805.1 Rubrivivax sp. | reverse complement strand
TGTTTTGGGGCTGGCTCGTCGCCGCAAGGCCTGAAACCATCCCCCACAAGACCGGCCCCGCGGGGCTGCCTTTCTGTTCCGGACGGCGGCGCAGGTCTTCCGTCGCTTACATGTCGTTGCATCGGGTCGAGAGGCACCGACAACGCCCGGCGTTTCAGGGGTTACCCTCGGCACGTCGGACCTATGATGGCGCCAACGCGACGGGCCGCCCCCCCGCGGTCGTTGCCGAGGAATCCTTCACCGCTGCGGGTGTTGAGCGCCCGCATGGTTCGCGCAGCACCCGACCACACCGCCATGCCCGCCTGCACCCGCGTTCGACGTCGACCACGGTCCGCCGTTTCGTCCCGGGCTAGTGTCGTCGATGCAGCCACCGCGCGCGCGGTGCCCGGCGATCAGCTGCACCCCGATTGGCTGCCGCGTTGTCCCCGGTGACGTCTGTGCACAACCTCGCCGACAGCAGGCCCGCCGCCGAAGGTGTCGCCGCACGCGCGAAGGTCGCAGCACCACCGGTCCGCCGTGATCGCGCCCCGTCCCCCGCCGGGGGGCAAGGCGTGCCGAGCGGCCCGCCGGCCCCGGCATCGGGGCCGACGACCGTGCCCGCGCTGCTGCAAGCACGCGCCGCGGCCACCGCCGATGCCCCGGCGCTGTGGGCACGGCGCACATCCGCAGGGTGGGAAGCCGTCACCTGGCGGCAGTTCCGCGACACGGTGGCCACGGTCGCAGCCCGGCTGCGAGCGCTCGGGGTCGGCCGCGGCGACTGCGTCGGCATCCTCGCGCCGAGTGTGCCCGACTGGGACATCGCCCAGTTCGCCGCGATGGCCGTCGGTGCCGTCGTCGTCGGCCTCGACCCGCACGACACCGACGAGCGCCTGGCGCAGGTCGCGGCGACGTGCGCAGCGACCGTCGTCTTCGCGCAGGACGGCGCGACGCTCGACAGGCTCGGCGCGCCATGCCTCGAAGCTCTGCGGCTGGCCGTGACCTTCGTGCCCACCGGTGGCGGTGACGGCCGGCTGGCCTTCCACGACCTCACCCACGCCGCCCCGGCGCCGAGCGCCTGGAACGACGCGCATGCCGACGACCCCGCGCTGATCGTGTTCACCTCGGGCACCACGGGCGAGCCCAAGGGCATCCGCTACACGCACCGGCAGGTGTGCGCCGCGGTGTCGTCGATCCTGGAGGCCTTTCCCGACATCGCACCGGGCAGCCGGCTCGCCTGCTGGCTGCCGCTGTCCAACCTGTTCCAGCGCATGATCAACCTGTGCGCCGTCGGCCGCGGCGCGCAGGTGTTCTACGTCGAGGACCCGCGCACGCTGATGCAGCACGTGGGCGCCATCGCCCCGCACCTGCTCATCGGGGTGCCGCGCTTCTACGAGAAACTTCACGCCGGCATCGTCGACGCCATCCAGGCGCGGCCTCGCTGGCAAAGGCGGCTCGCGCAGTGGGCGATCGCGGCCGGCGACCGGCGTGCCCGCGCGCTGCGCGCCGGTGCGCCCCTCGGCCCTGCCACACGCGTCGCAGCCGCGGTGGCCGAGCATCTCGTGCTGCGCCGCCTTCGCGCCATCCTCGGCCCCAACCTGCGGTTCCTGATCAGCGGCTCGGCACCGATGCCGCCGTGGCTGCTTGAGCGGCTGCACGCGCTCGGTTTCCTCGTGCTCGAGGCCTACGGCATGAGCGAGAGCATCGTGCCGGTGGCCGCGAACCGCCCGGGCGCCTTCCGCTTCGGCACCGTCGGCCGGCCGCTGGCCGGCAGCGAAGTCAAGCTCGCCGACGACGGCGAGCTGCTGCTGCGCGGCCCCGGCGTCTTCGCGGGTTACCTGGGCGAGGCCGGTGCCAACGAGCGCTTCGACGCCGACGGCTTCCTCGCCAGCGGCGACTACGCACGCCTCGACGCCGACGGTTTCGTCTCGCTGGTGGGCCGCAAGTCGGAGGTGTTCAAGACGTCGACCGGGCGCCGCGTCGCGCCGGCGATCGTCGAGAGCCACCTGCGCGGCGTGGCCTACGTCGAGCACGCCGTGTTGTTCGGCGCGCAGCGGCCGTTCGTCGTCGCGCTGATCGTCGTCGCGCAGGCCGCGCTGGAGCGCCGGCTCGGCGGCACGCTGGGCGATGTCGACCCCACCGCGGCCGCGGCCGCCGTGCGTGCCGATCTCGCGGCCGCCGTGCACGACCTGCCCGGGCCCCTGCGGCCGGCCGGCGTCGTCGTGACGACCCGGTCGTTCTCCGTCGCCGGCGGTCAGGTCACGCCGAACCTGAAAGTGCGGCGCGCCCAGGTGGCCGCCGACTATGCCGGCCCCATCGACGAGCTGTACGCCGAGATCGGGCGCGCCGGCGGCGCGCCGGTGTCGATCTCGCGCGACGAGGGCAACCTGTGGCTGCTGAGCGTGTGAAGCACTACTTCGTCACCGGCGCGACGGGCGTCGTGGGCAGCAGCCTGGTGCCGGTGCTGCTCGGCGACCCCGAGGTGCGCGTCACGCTGCTGATCCGCGCCGCCACGGCGGACGAACTCGCCGTGCGCGTCGAACGGCTGTTCGCCTTCTGGAACGTTCCGCGCGACGACGTCGCGACGCGCTCGCGCGTCGTCGCGCTGGCTGGCGACACCACGCTGCCGCGCTTCGGCCTCGCCGACGCCGAGTACGGGCGGCTGAGCGCACGGTGCACCCACGTCGTCCACGCCGCCGGTCTCGTGCGCATGAACCTGCCGCTGCAGGAGGCGCGCCGCTCCGC
>JALORQ010000257.1 GCA_025458805.1 Rubrivivax sp. | reverse complement strand
GTAGGCGACGTCGGCGACGGTCACCGGCAGCGTCGAGTCGTGGCCCTGCACCACCATGCCGAGCGAGTCGCCGATGAGCAGGATGTCGACGCCGGCGGCATCGAGCGTGGCGGCGAAGCTGGCGTCGTAGCAGGTCAGCATCGCCAGCTTGCGCTCGGCGGCGAGCTTGCGCAGGTCGTGCAGCGTCAGGCGTGGCGTGGACGAGTGCACGGACATCGTCGGTCTCCGCTCGGCAAAGGCGTAACGATATCGCGGTGGCCGGCACCGCCGCCGGCCGCCGCCCGTGCGCCACCTGTCCGGCCGGCGCAACCGTTTCCCGCGCCAGGGCTTTCCGGGACTCGCCGCGAGCGGGCATATTCCGCCGCTGGCCGAGCGCCGACGCACCGACTTCCCTACGGCGGACCGCCGCCGGACAACCCCAGGAGCCGAAGTGGAAAACAAGAACAAGCGCAGTTCGATGGGCATCAGGTTGCTGTTCCTCGCCGCCGCCGGCTCGCTCGGCGCCTGCGGCGGGTCGAGCGACGTCCCGCTGACGGCCATGCCCGAACCCGCGCCCGCACCTGCGCCTGCACCTGCACCTGCGCCGGCTCCCGCGCCCGCCCCGGCTCCCGCGCCCGCCCCGGCTCCCGCGCCTGCCCCGGCTCCGGCGCCTGCCCCCGCTCCCGCGCCTGCCCCGGCTCCCGCGCCGGCCCCCGCACCTGCACCCGCTCCGGCGCCCGCTCCGGCTCCGGCGCCCGCTCCGGCTCCCGCGCCCGCTCCGGCTCCCGCGCCCGCTCCGGCTCCCGCGCCCGCCCCGGCTCCCGCGCCGGCCCCCGCTCCCGCGCCGGCCCCCGCACCTGCACCCGCGCCCGCTCCGGCGCCGGCTCCTGCCGACGCGTCGGCCTGCCTGGACACCGCGTACTACGCCGCCGGCACGAAAGGCACGTTCGACTACCGTCTCACCAGCAGCGGCGCCGTCATGCAGACGAGCACGTCGCAGGCCGAGATCGTCGGGCCGGCGACCTTCAACGGGCAGAGCGCGACCGAGGTCAAGAGCCGGGTCCAGGTGCTGACCGGCGTCGGCGCCGGCTCGGTGGCCGACTCGAAGAGCTACGTGCGCATCAACGGCCTCGACGTGCTGACGATCGGCAACTCGTCGGTCGTCCTGGTCGCCGGCCTGTCGGCGACGGTGACCAGCGTCTTCGATCCGCCGTCGGTTTGGCGCCACTCGCTCGGCGTCGGCCAGTCGGTGACCACGACCAGCGCGATCACGTCGACCACCACCGGCATCCCGGTGCCGCTGCCGCCGACGACGGTCAGCCAGACCTACACCGTCAAGTTCCTCGGCTACGAGGACGTGACCGTGCCGGCCGGCACCTTCGCCGGCGCCTGCAAGTGGGAAGTGACCACGACCAGCAACGGCTCGAGCAGCGCCTCGACGCAGTGGATCTCGCGCAAGGGCGCGACGCTGAAGTCGGTCTCCGGCACCGAGGTCACCGAGCTGATGTCGGGCTCGATCAACGGCGGCTCGGTCGGCCCGTAGCCGCGGCGCGGGCGCCCCGCCGCGGCGGGGCGCTCACTTGCCGATGCAAGAGCGCGAGCAGCGCCATGTGCATCGGGCTGCTCCCGATTCGTCGCTGCGAATGCGTACTCATGCCTGCATTCGAGATCGGCTCGTCATGCGACCCGGGTTCAAGCTGAGAAGCCCGGGAGCCTGCAACAAGCCGGGCGCCGGGATGGCAATCCGCGGCGTGAATGAATATCATCCATGCCGTGAAGGCCCTGCCCCGCTTGGTGGACGACGCGCTCGCCGCGCGGCTGCGCGTGATGCCCGCCGTCGTGCTGACCGGCGCACGGCAGACCGGCAAGAGCACCCTGGTCGAGCAGCTGGTACCGGGCGAACGGCGCTACCGCTCGCTGGACGACTTCGACGTGCGCGATGCGGCGCGCCGCGACCCCGAGGCTCTGCTGGGAGGCAACGCGCCGCTCACGCTCGACGAGATCCAGCGCGAGCCGGGCCTGCTGACGGCGGTGAAGCGGGCCATCGACCGCGACCGCCGGCCCGGGCGCTTCCTGCTCACCGGCTCGGCCAACCTGCTGCTGATGCGGCAGGTGTCGGAGTCGCTGGCCGGCCGCGCGAGCTACCTCACGCTCTGGCCCATGACCCGGCGCGAGCAGCTCGGGCTCGGACGCGCGGGGCGCTGGGACGACCTGCTGGCCGCGCCCGACGATCAGTGGCGCGACCTGCTGGCAGCCGGCGACGACCCCGAGGAAGACTGGCAGGCGCTCGCGCTGCGCGGGGGGTTCCCCACGCCCGCGCTGGAGCTCACGACGCCGGCCGACCGCGCCATCTGGTTCGACGGCTACGTGCGGACCTATCTCGAGCGCGACCTGCAGGACCTCGCCTCGATCAGCGCGCTGCCCGACTTCCGCCGCCTGATGCAGGCCGCCTGCCTGCGGCTGGGGCAACTCCTCAACCAGACTGAGCTTGGCCGCGATGTCGGCATGCCGCAGCCCACGGTGCACCGCTGGCTCAACCTGCTAGAAACGTCATATCTGCTCGTGCGCCTGCCGGCCTATGCGGTGAACCGCACCAAGCGGCTCGTCAAGTCGCCCAGGATCTTCTGGGGCGACACCGGTGTCGCGCTCCACCTCGGCGCCACCGCGCCCGCGGGTGCGCACCTCGAGAACCTGGTGCTGCACGACCTCTCCGCCTGGCGCGATGCGCGCGTGGACCGCGTGGAACTCGC
>JALORQ010000016.1 GCA_025458805.1 Rubrivivax sp. | reverse complement strand
CGGTGCGAGCGCCGCGAGCCGTCGGCCCTCCGGCAAGTCGCAGGCGTCGGCCGGGCACGCGCCCGTGGCCCGCCCCGCCCGCGGCAAAGGCGCGACAGCCGTGGCACGATCGACAAGGGCGTCGTGGGCCCTCCTCCCTTCCAAATGCCCCCTCCGTTCGACAACGACCCGCTCTGGCGCCTGCGCCATGCGCTGGCCGGCCTCGGTCTGGCGCTGCTCTTTTCGGTCTTCGTCGCCGCGCTGCTCGGGCGGCTGATCGGGGACCTGTTCGGCGACTCCTACGGCCTGCGCGTCTCGATCTACGGCGCGCTGCTGCTGCATGTCATCGTCGGTGCCGTCGTGCTGTTCGTGCGTGTCGCGCGGCACGAGACGAGGCCGCTCACCGCGGCGCGCGTGCTTCTGTGGCTGGCGAGCCTGTGGTTGTGGCCGCTGCTGCTGATCGGCCGGCGCGCACCGGGCGGCCCGCCCGGCGGGTCGGGGCCGCCTAGTTCGACTGCTTGACCAGCCGCCCGGCCAGCGCCTGCACCGGGCGCGCGTTGGACGGGTACAGCCGTGCGAAGATGCCGATCTGCTCGGGGGAGATCTCGACCGGCTGGCGCATCACGACCCACAGCACGCCCTCGGTGCACGGCGGCGTGGTCAGCGAGCCCATGTAGGCGAAGTAGCGGCGGTCGGCGGGCAGCAGGGCGCCCGGATCGAGCGGGCCGCTGCCGGCGAAGGGCTCGTTCCGCTCGAGCGGCAGGTTGTTCCACACCGCCTGCACCGCGGGCGACGGCGCCCCGGGCTCGAGCAGCAGCTCGGCCATCGCCAATCGGCCGTCGGCGTCGCGGTGCAGCAGTTGCAGGCTCATCGCCGCCTGCCGGCCGTCGATGCGGGCCTCGGAGGGGCGCCGGAACTGCGCCTGCACCAGCTCGTAGCGGCGCCCGCGCACCTCGATCGCGTTGCCGGGCGCGAAGTCGACCTGCACCGTGCGGCCGGTGTCGACGACGGCGAACGACACCGGCCGGTAGTCGAAGCGGACCGGCTCGAGGTCGACCGCGATGCCGCCGGCAAGGTCGATCGGGCTCTGCCGGGTGCCGCGGGTGCACAGATCGGTCCCGGCGAGGCCCGGGATGACCGCAGCCGGCGCCAGGGCCACGGCGGTCGGGTCCGCCGCCGCGGATTCGGCCACACCGGCAGTCGGGGCCGCGGCCGTGCCGGCAGCGCCCGGCGGCGGTGCGCGCCGGGCGGCCGCGGTCGCCCGGTCTCCGCGGGTCGATGCCGCCGGAGCGGTGGCCGCGTCGCCGGCGCGCGAGACCACGCGGACGACGCGCGGGCTCGGCTGGTCCGGCGCCCGCGTCGCGCCCAGGCGCTCGGCGAGCCGTGCGCGGAGGTCTTCGATGGGGTCGGCGGCCCGCGCTGGCGCGAGGGCGACGAGCATCAGGCCGGCGAGGGCGGCGATCGGCAGGGGGGACATCGACGGAGGGCTCCAGTCGTCGTATCGGCCGTTCCGGCTCCGGCTTGAGAGGCCGCGTGGGGCCGGGCCCGGCCCGGCCGTGGCGCCGGCCGGAAGGGATCCCGTGCCGGCGCCGGGTTACCGCGGGCCGCCCCTGCGGCCGCCGCCCAGCTGCGCTCCAATGGGTGGCTTCGAGGTCCGCCATGCCCGCATCCGATCCGTTCCTCCGCCGTCGGCGGCTCGTCGTCGCCGGAGCCGCCGCTGCGGCGCTGGTCGGCGCGCCGGCCGTCGCGCGCGCCGCGCGCTTCCTCGCGCCGATGACCGACGGCCCCTTCTATCCGCCGCGTGCCTGGCGCGACCGCTGGCCCGACTGGGACGCTGATCTCACCCGGGTCGAGCGCGACGGCCGCGTGCTCGTCGCGCGCGGCGAGCACCTCGGGATCGAGGCGCGCGTGGTCGACGTCGCCGGTCGCGCCCTCGACTGCGCCGAGGTCGAAATCTGGCAGTGCGACGCGCTGGCCAGCTACCGCCATCCGCGCGTCGAGGTGGTCGCCGGCCGCTTCGACGAGGGCTTCCAGGGCTTCGGCGCGGCCCGCAGCGGCCGCGATGGCGAACTGCGGCTGCGCACCATCCGGCCCGTGCCTTATCCCGGCCGCACGCCGCACGTCCACGTCAAGCTGCGCCATCCGAGCTTCGGCGAGCTGACCTCTCAACTCTTCGTCGCCGGCGACCCCGGCAACGCGCGCGACTTCCTGTGGCGCGCCGTGCCCGAGGCCGACCGCGCGGCGCTCGAGATGCGCCTGCAGCCGGCACCGGCCGACAGCGGGCTGCGCTGGGTCGCACGGCACGCACTGGTCGTCCCGGCCTGACGTGCAGCCGCCGCCTGGGGCGACGGCGCTCGAACATCGTGTGAAGCAGGCCGATAGGCCGGATTCTGTGCGGCCGGACCCCTCGCGGGGCCCCGCCGTGACCGCCATTCCTCTGGGCCGGGGGTCGCCCACCCGGCTCGATGCCACCTACCCGCCGGCTCCGCGGGCCGCCTCAAAGCCGGCCTATTTGGTGTTGCTGCGCGTAGAGATTGCCCGTTTCACCCGATCCGGGGCCAAGCCCCGGATCGGGTGGCTGCTCGGTCCCGGCTTTCGCCGGCCCCTCGCAGAGCACCCGCGACCGGGACCCCGGATCGACTCGTCTCTGTTGCTCTGATCCTCGCCTCGCGGCGGACAGCCGTTGGCTGCTACGCTGCCCTGTGCAGTCCGGACCTTCCTCCAGCGCGCCCTTGCGGGACCTGCGCCAGCGGCGGTCTGGCCTGCTTCACGCCAGCGATTATCCGCGCCGGCGAAAGAAAAGGGGGCCCGATCGAGCCCCCGGCATCGATGCGGCCGGCCTCTGCGGCCGCCGCCGCGTCACTGCGCCTGCTGCAGCGCGCGGATGCGGTCCTCGATCGGCGGGTGGCTCGAGAACAGCGCCATCAGCCCGCTCGGGCGACCGTTGATGCCCATGGTCGCGACGCTCTGCGGCAGCTGGCCCGGATCCATGCCGCCCAGCCGCGCCAGCGCGTTGATCATCGGCCGCTTGTTGCCCATCAGCTGCGCGGCGCCGGCATCGGCGCGGTACTCGCGCTGGCGGCTGAACCAGGCCACGATGATCGCGGCCAGCACGCCGAGCACGATGTCGAGCACGATCGTCGTCACGTAGTAGCCGATCCCCGGGCCTTCGTTCTGGTTGCGCAGGACCACCTTGTCGACGAAGTAGCCGATGACGCGCGACAGGAAGACGACGAAGGTGTTCATCACGCCCTGGATCAGCGTCATCGTCACCATGTCGCCGTTGGCCACGTGCGCGACCTCGTGCCCGATCACCGCCTCGACCTCCTCGCGGTTCATGGTCTGCAGCAGGCCGGTGGAGACGGCGACCAGCGCCGAATTCTTGAACGCACCGGTGGCGAACGCGTTCGGCGCGCCCTGGTAGATGGCGACCTCGGGCATGCCGATGCCCGCCTTCTGCGCGAAGCGCTCGACGGTGCCGACGATCCATCGGTGCGTCGGGTCGCTGCTGTCGTTGATGACCTGCGCGCCGGTGCTCCACTTGGCCACCGGCTTGCTCATCAGCAGCGAGATGATCGCGCCTCCGAACCCGATCAGCGCCGCGAAGCCGAGCAGCATGCCCAGGTTCAGGCCTTCGGCGGTCAGGAAGCGGTTGACGCCGAGCACGCTCGCCGCGATGCCCAGCACCAGCATCACGGCCAGGTTGGTCACGACGAAGAGCAGGATGCGTTTCATGGCAGGTGCGGCACGGGGCCGACGGGTTGGGTGAGAACAGGCCGGGATGTTAGGGCGCAGTCAAAACCTTCAAGTTTCCCCGCCCCGGGTGGGGCTGCTCGCGCCGCGGCGTGCGGCGCGCCGCCGTCGTCAGCCGCGCCAGCGCACGAGGGCCGGCTTGCCCGGCGGCTGCAGGTCGAAGCGCTCGCCGTAAGCGGCGAACAGCTTGAGCGACGATCCGCTGCGGCTGAGCAGCTGCGCCTCGCGCAATCGCTGCGCCGCCACGTTCAGCGGCAGCGGCCGGCCCTCGGTGAGCTCGGGCAGGCAGGCGAGCACCGCATCGAGCGACGGTCGAGCCCCGTCGCGCGGTGGCGCATGGGCACCGCGTGCGCCGGGGCGGCGTGCTTCCGGCGCGTCGACCGCGGCCACCGCTGCGGCTGCCGGCTCGGGGGTCGCCGCGCCGTCGGGAGGTGGGGGCGGCGCTGCCGCCGCCGCCGTGCCGGGCGACGTCGCGACCGCATCGACGACGGCCGGCGACTCGGCGGCGGTCGTGTCGACCGTCGGCCGCACCTTGCCGCGGCGGGCCGTCGCGCGCCGGGTGCGTGGGGCGGACGTATCGCTCGCCGCGGTGACGTCGGCGTCGGGCACCCCGCCCGCTGTCGCGCCGGGCGTCTCGTCGGCGGCAGGAGGCGCTTCGGGCGCGGCCGCTTCGACAGGCCCCGACGCCGACTTGCGTGCACGGCTGCGTGCGGCGGGCGACTTCTTCGCCGCCGGCCCGGTGCCGCCCGAGGTCTTCGCCGACGCGGCGCGCGCCGTCGACTTGCGGGCCGCCTTGCGGGCCGGTGCCGGCGTGCCGTCGGCGTCGTCGCCGTCAGGCGTGCCGACGTGCGCGCCGCCGGTGTTCGCCGAAGTCGTCTCCGTGCCGGCAACGTCGGGACCGTCTGCGGTCGGACGCGTGTCGTCCGGCGACTCGTCGGCGACCGCGGCAGCCGCAGCGGCGGGGCTCAGCACGTCGGCGACGAGCGCCGGCGCCAGCGGGGGCGGCGCGCCCGGGCCGGGCTCGATCGCCGGTGCTGCCGGCGCCGCCGCGGCCGGTGGTGCCCCCTGGGCATCGGCGTCACGCGCGGGCATGCCGCCCGAGCGCTCGCGTCCGCGGCGTGACCCGCGGGCGGCGGGCTCGGCGGGTGGGGCAGTGCCTCGCTCGTCGCGCCCGCCACGCCCACCGGCCTTGCGCGCGGCGCTGCGCGCCGGCGTGGCCCCCGCGCCGCCGCCGCGACCGCCACGGTGCTCGAGCACCGTGAAGTCGTCGTAGACATCGCGCGTCTCGTCGCCGACCTTGCCCATCTGCCCGATGCCGCGCACCGTGCAGCCCTTCTCGCGCACGCGCTGCACGAGCGGCGCGAAGTCGGAATCCGACGAGGCGATGACGACGACGTCGGGCCGTTCCGCGATCACGAGGTCGATGGCGTCGACCGCCATCGCGATGTCGGTGCTGTTCTTGCCCGCCGCGAGGTTGACCATCGGCTTGATGCCGTAGCGCTTGAAGAAGGCCTGGTTGGCGAGCGCGCTCTCGGCGGTGCAGTAGGCGCGCCGCACGTGCACGCCGCCATGCTGGTTGACGAGCAGGCGCAGCGCCTGTTCCATGACGTCGACGCTGACGTTGTCGGCGTCGATCAGCAGCATCACCTTCTCGGCGCGGGGATTCATCGCAGCGTCCAGTGCAGGGTCTCGCCGCCACGCAGCGGCTTGATCGAGGCGTCGGGGCCGAAGGGCAGGACCTCGGGCAGCGTCCGGGGCTCGCGCACCAGCGTCACGGTGCCGCGGTTGCGCGGCAGGCCGTAGAAGTCGGCGCCGTGGTGGCTGGCAAAGGCCTCGAGGCGGTCGAGCGCGCCGGCGGCCTCGAAGGCCTCGGCGTACAGCTCGAGTGCCGCCGGCGCGGTGAAGCAGCCGGCGCCGCACACCGAGGCCTCCTTCATCACCGCCGCATGCGGCGCGCTGTCGGTGCCGAGGAAGAACTTCGGGCTGCCCGAGGTCGCGGCGCGCACCAGTGCCTGGCGATGCAGCTCGCGCTTGAGCACCGGCAGGCAGTACCAGTGCGGGCGCAGCCCGCCCGTGAAGATCGCGTTGCGGTTGTAGAGCAGGTGGTGCGCGGTGATCGTCGCCCCGGTGTTGCCGTCGGCGCCCTGGACGTACGCGGCCGCCTCGCGCGTGGTGATGTGCTCGAACACGACCTTCAGCGCCGGGAAGTCGCGGCGCAGCGGGATCATCACGCGGTCGATGAACACCGCCTCGCGGTCGAAGACATCGACCGCCGGGTCGGTGACCTCGCCGTGCACGAGCAGCAACAGGCCCTCGCGCTGCATGGCCTCGAGCACCGCGTGCGTGCGGCGGACGTCGGTGACGCCGGCATCGCTGTGGGTGGTCGCGCCGGCCGGATAGAGCTTGAACGCCACGATGCCGGCGTCCTTCGCGCGACGCACCTCGTCGGGCGGCGTGTTGTCGGTCAGGTACAGGGTCATCAGCGGCTCGAAGTCGCTGCCCGGCGCGGCGGACGGGCGCGCGGCGAGCAGCCGCTCGCGGTAGGCCAGCGCCAGGGCCGTCGTCGTGACCGGGGGCTTCAGGTTGGGCATCACGATCGCGCGTGCGAACTGCCGCGCCGTGTATGGCAGCACCGACGCCATCGCGGCGCCGTCGCGCAGGTGCAGATGCCAGTCGTCGGGACGCGTCAGGGTCAGTGTGGTCATGAGCTCCGATTCTCGCACCCGGCCTGGCGGGCATCCGGCCCGGTCGGGCGCGCCGGATGCCCGACCGGCGGGTGGGCCCGAAGCTGCGCCGACGCGTGCGCGGGAGCAGAATCGGACAGCGCAGCAACGGTCCGCCCGTGAAGCGACACGGGTGGAGCATCCGCTTGTCGACGAAGGGGGACACGATGCATCCGCAGCCGACCGTCCTGCCCGAGCAACCGCGTGCACCGCGCCGCGACGTGGCGCCGCCGCGCGTGCTCGAGGAACTGCTCGCCGCCGCCGACGTGCGGCTCGACGGCGCCCGGCCCTGGGACCTCCGCGTCCACCGTTCGCGGCTCTACCAGAGGGTCTTTGCCGGCTGGTCGCTCGGCCTCGGCGAGGCGTACGTCGACGGCGACTGGGACTGCGAGCGGCTCGACGAACTGTTCTTCCGACTGCTGCGCACCGACATCGAGTCGCGTGCCGTCGGCTGGGGCCGACTGCGGCTGGCCATCGAGACGCTGCGGCACTCGCGGCTGAACCTGCAGTCGCGCGACCATGCATTCGAGGTCGGTCGCCGCCACTACGACGTCGGCAACGACGTCTTCGAGCGCATGCTCGACTCGCGGATGATCTACTCCTGCGCCTACTGGGCGCGCGCCGGCGACCTCGAGCAGGCCCAGGCGGACAAGCTCGAGCTGATCTGCCGCAAGCTCGAGCTGCAGCCTGGCCAGACGCTGCTCGACATCGGATGCGGTTGGGGCGGTCTCGCCCGCTATGCCGCCGAGCGCCACGGCGTCACCGTCACCGGCATCACCGTCTCGCAGGAGCAGCTCGCGCTGGCGCGCGAACGCACTGCCGGCCTGCCGGTGACGCTGCGGCTGCAGGACTGGCGCGAGGTCGAGGGCCGATTCGACCGCATCGTCTCGGTCGGCATGTTCGAGCACGTCGGGCCCAAGAACTACGCTGCCTACTTCGACGCCGTGCGCCGCCAGCTCGAGCCGGGCGGGCTGTTCCTGCTGCACACCATCGGCATCGACGTCACCTCGGCGCGCACCGACCCGTGGATCGACCGCCATGTCTTCCCGTACGGCAAGCTGCCGTCGGCCCTCGAGATCGCGCAGGCCGTCGAGGGACGCTTCCTCATCGAGGACTGGCACAACTTCGGCCCCGACTACGACCGCACGCTGATGGCCTGGGCGCAGCGTTTCGAGGCCGGCTGGGCCGATCTCGAGCCCCGCTACGGCGAGCGCTTCCGCCGCCTGTGGCGCTACTACCTGCTGATGTGCGCAGGCTTCTTCCGCTCGCGGCAGGGCCAGCTCTGGCAGATCGTGCTCGCCGGCAAGGAACGGCCCCAGGCGTACCGCTCGGTCAGGCTGTAGCCGGACACCGCGTGGGCGTCCTCAGGGACGCTGCGACTGGGGCTCCGCCCTCGCGCATGCAGGCGCTCGGGCCCTCGCCAGGCGTGAGAGCGTCCGCAGGGACGCTCCGAGTGTGGCTCAGCCCTCGCGCATGCAGGCGCCCGGGCCCTCGCCAGGCGTGAGAGCGTCCGCAGGGACGCTCTCACGTCCTGGCTCAGTGCTCCAGGATCTTGGAGAGGAAGTCCTTGGCGCGCGGCGAGCGGGCTTCGGGGTGGCCGAAGAAGTCGTCCTTCGCGCAGTCCTCGACGATGCGGCCCTGGTCCATGAAGATGACGCGGTGGCTGACCTTGCGCGCGAACCCCATCTCGTGGGTGACGCACATCATCGTCATGCCCTCGTGCGCGAGCTGCACCATCACGTCGAGGACCTCGCCGACCATCTCGGGGTCGAGCGCGCTGGTCGGCTCGTCGAACAGCATCACGATCGGGTCCATGCTGAGCGCGCGCGCGATCGCGACGCGCTGCTGCTGTCCGCCCGAGAGCTGGCCCGGGAACTTGTCCTTCTGGCTCATCAGCCCGACGCGGTCGAGCATCTTCAGCCCGCGCGCCAGCGCCTCCTCCTTGGAGCGTCCGAGCACGCGCGTCTGGGCGAGCGTCAGGTTCTCGGTCACCGACAGGTGGGGAAACAGCTCGAAATGCTGGAACACCATGCCGACGCGGCTGCGCAGCTTGGGCAGGTCGGTCTTCGGGTCCGTCAGGCTGATGCCGTCGACGACGATGTCGCCCTTCTGGAACGGCTCGAGCGCGTTGACGGTCTTGATCAGGGTGCTCTTGCCGGAACCCGACGGACCGCAGACGACCACCACCTCGCCCTTGCGGATGCTCGTCGTGCAGTCGGTCAGCACCTGGAAGCTGCCGTACCACTTGCTGACGTTCTTGATGTCGATCATGGCCGGGTCCCGGTCATCGGATGATGGCGATGCGCTGCTGGAGTCGCCGCACGAGCATCGACAGGCCGAAGCAGATCACGAAGTACACCACCGCCGCGACCAGGTAGGTCTCCACCGGGCGGTTGAAGTTCTTGCCGGCGATCTCGAAGCCCTTGAGCAGGTCGTAGGCGCCGATCGCGTAGACCAGCGACGTGTCCTGGAACAGGATGATGGTCTGCGTCAGCAGCACCGGCAGCATGTTGCGGAAGGCCTGCGGCAGCACGATGAGCTGCATCGTCTGGCGATAGTTCATGCCCACCGCGTAGCCGGCGTAGACCTGGCCCTTGGGCACGCTCTGGATGCCGGCGCGCATGATCTCGCTGTAGTACGCCGCCTCGAACAGCGTGAACGTGATCATCGCCGAGAGCTCGGCGCCCATCGGCCGGCCGATCATCAGCGGGATCAGCAGGAAGAACCACAGGATCACCATCACGAGCGGGATGCTGCGCATGGTGTTGACGTAGGCGGCGGCCGGCGCCGCCAGCCAGGCCTTGCCCGACAGGCGCATCAGCGCGAGCAGCGTGCCGAGGAGGATGCCGCCCACCATCGCGACCAGCGTGAGCTGGATCGAGAACAGCAGGCCCTTGAGCACGAAGCCCGAGACGACCTCCCAGCTGAGGAACGCGAAGTCGAGGTTCATCTCACTTCGCGCCGATCATCCCGGGCACGCGCACCCGGCCCTCGACGACCAGCATCGCGCGGTTGATCGCGAAGGCGCTCAGGAAGTAGGCCAGCGTCACCGCCAGGTACATCTCGACGTTGCGCGAGGTCTCCTCGCCGGCCTGCAACGCGAACATCGTCAGCTCGGCGATGCTCACCGCGAACGCCACCGACGAGTTCTTGACGATGTTCATCGACTCGCTGGTCAGCGGCGGGATCACGATGCGGAAGGCCATCGGCAGCAGCACGTACCGGTAGACCTGCGGCAGCGTCAGCCCCATCGCCAGCCCGGCGTAGCGCTGGCCGCGCGGCAGGCTCTGGATGCCGGCCTTGACCTGCTCGGAGATGCGCGCACTGGTGAAGAAGCCGAGCGCGAAGACGACCAGCACGAAGCTCGGGAAGTCCTTCAGCGGCGGCACCAGCGCCGGCAGCACGTGGTACCAGAGGAAGATCTGGACCAGCAGCGGGATGTTGCGGAACAGCTCGGTCCAGGCATTGCCCAGGAACACGAGGCCGCGGCTTGGCGTGGTGCGGAGGATGCCCATCAGCGAGCCGAAGGCGAGCGCGACGACCAGCGCGAGGCCGGCCACGCTCAGCGTCCAGCCCCAGGCCGAGAGCAACCAGTCGAGGTAGGTGACGTCGCCGCCGCGGCCGAAGCAGCCTTCCAGCACCTCTCCGGTCGTCGTCTCCGTGCAGAAGACCTGCCAGTCCCAGCTCGCCAAACGTCTCCCTCCAGGTCGTCCCGCCGCGGCGCGGGACTGCGGCTGTGGTCACGGCCCGGCGCGCGAACGCGCCCGGCCGTGCGACGTCACTTCTTCACGTAGGCCTCGAGCGGACGGTCGTTCGGGCTCGCCCACGCCGCCTTCGTCGCCTCGCTGGCGGGCAGGCCGACGCGGGTGTTGGTCGGCGGGATCGGCTGCATGAACCACTTGTCGTAGATCTTCGCGATCTCGCCCGACTTCATCATCGCCGTCAGGCTGGCGTCGACCGCCTGCTTGAACTTGGGGTCGTCCTTGCGGATCATGATCGCGATCGGCTCGACCGACAGCACCTCGCCGGCGATCGCGAAGTCGGCCGGATTCTTCGAGCGCGCGATGTTGCCGGCGAGGATCTGGCCATCCATCACGAAGGCGTCGGCGCGGCCGCTTTCCAGCAGCAGGAAGCTGTCGGCGTGATCCTTGCCGAAGACCTCCTCGAAGCTGACGCCCTGGGCGCGCTCGTGGCGGCGCAGGTGCTGCACGCTGGTCGTCCCGGTCGTCGTGGCGACCTTCTTGCCGTTGAGCTGGTTGATGCTGGTGATGCCGGAATTCGCCTTCACCGCCATGCGCACCTCCTCGACGTAGGTGGTGACGGCGAAGGCGACGTCGCGCTGGCGTGCCTCGTTGTTGGTCGTCGAGCCGCACTCGATGTCGACGGTGCCGTTCTGCACCAGCGGGATGCGGTTCTGCGACGTCACGGCCTGGTACTTGATGTCGAGCTTGGCCAGCCCGAGCGACTTCTGCACGTCGGCCAGCACGCGCTGGCAGAGCTCGACGTGGAAGCCGGCGTACTTGCCGTCGCCCAGGGTGTACGACAGCGCGCCCGAGGACTCGCGCACGCCCATCGTCGCGGCGCCCGACTCCTTGATCTTCGCCAGCGTGTCCGCCTGAGCGGCACCGAACGCGAGCAGCGCGGCTGCCGCGAGAAGCGTCTTCCTCATGAAACCTCCATGGATGTTGAAGGGCCTGCGGCCCCGTCACGCGCGATTCTAGGAAGCGGGGTGGCGCCGCATCCCCGGGGAAGCCCTCGCGGCGCGAGCATGTTTCGCGCCAGCATCCGCCGCGTGCTGCGCGGCGGTCAGCGTGCGGCCAGGAAGTCCCACAGTGACTGGGCCGTGGGTTTGGTCATGCGCGCCACTTCGGGGCGCTCGCGGTAGATGCGCACCTCCATCGTGAGCTCGAAGCTGCCCGACGGTGCGGCGGGCACGAGGCGCTGGGCGCGCAGTTCCTTGCGCACCGAGCTGACCGGCAGGAAGGCCAGCCCGTGGCCCTCGAGCGCCATCGCCTTGAGGCCTTCGGCCATGTCCGTTTCGTGAATCGGGTCGAGCCGTCCGAGCGCCGGCGCCTGCTTCAGGATGACGTCGACGAGACGCGCCATGTAGGCGCCCGGCCCGTAGCCGAGGAAGGGCAGTCGCTGGCCCTCGCGCCCGGGCAGGCGGAACAACGGCCGTCCCTCGACGTCGGGGCTGGCGTACGGCGCGAGCGTTTCGGTGCCCAGCGTCAGCATGTCGTAGCGCTCGGGGGCGAGCGGCAGCGGCTGCGACGCGTGGTGATAGGCGATCAGCAGGTCGCAGCCGCCCTCGACCAGCCGCATCACCGCATCGTGGACGTTGAGCGCGACCAGCCGTGTCTTCAGCGCGCCGAAGTGCGGCCGCAGGTCGACCAGCCAGTGCGGGAAGAAGGTGAACGCCAGCGTGTGCGGCACCGCGAACTCGAGCCGGTCCTGCCCGGTGCCCTGGTGACTGCGCATCAGGTTGCGCGTGGCCTGCACCGCACCGAGGATCTCGAGTGCTTGCGCATGGAAGGTCTCGCCGGCCGGCGTCAGCCGCGTCGGGTACGACGAGCGGTCGACGAGGTCGATGCCGGTCCAGGCCTCGAGTGCCTGGATGCGGCGCGAGAACGCCGGCTGCGTCACGTGGCGCAGCTGCGCCGCGCGCGAGAAGCTGCGCGTCTCGGCGAGGGCGACGAAATCCTCGAGCCACTTCGTCTCCACGCGCCGGAGTGTATCGACGGCCCGGTGCGGTCCCCGGGGGGCGTGTAGGACAATCCCCGCATCCCGTCCTGCCCGCGCGCCGCGCGGCCCCTCCCATGAGCCTCAAGTGCGGCATCGTGGGCCTGCCCAACGTCGGCAAGTCCACCCTCTTCAACGCCCTCACCAAGGCGGGCATCGCCGCCGAGAACTACCCGTTCTGCACCATCGAGCCCAACGTCGGCATCGTCGAGCTGCCCGACCCGCGGCTCGACCGGCTGGCGGCGATCGTCAAGCCCGAGCGCGTCGTGCCGGCGATCGTCGAGTTCGTCGACATCGCCGGCCTGGTCGCCGGGGCGAGCCAGGGCGAGGGCTTGGGGAACCAGTTCCTCAGCCACATCCGCGAGACCGACGCCATCGTCAACGTCGTGCGCTGCTTCGACGACCCGAACGTGATCCACGTCGCCGGCAAGGTCGACCCGGTCGCCGACATCGAGGTCATCCAGACCGAGCTGTGCCTGGCCGACCTGGCCACCGTCGAGAAGAGCCTGGTGCGCTGGAGCAAGCAGGCCAAGGCCGGCGGCGACAAGGAGGCGCAGCGGCTCGTCGACGTGCTGACCAAGTGCCGCGCGGCGCTCGACGAGGCGCGGCCGGTGCGCTCGATCGACTTCAGCCGCGAGGAGCGGGCGGTGCTCAAGCCGCTGTGCCTGATCACGGCCAAGCCGGCGATGTTCGTCGGCAACGTCGCCGACGACGGCTTCGAAGACAACCCCCACCTCGACCGGCTGCGCGAGTTCGCCGCCCGGCAGAACGCGCCGGTGGTCGCCATCTGCGCCAAGACCGAGGCCGACCTGGCCGACATGGGCGACGAGGACAAGGCGCTGTTCCTGGCCGAGATGGGCCAGGACGAGCCGGGCCTGAACCGTCTGATCCGCGCGGCGTTCACGCTGCTCGGGCTGCAGACCTACTTCACCGCCGGGCCGAAGGAGGTGCGCGCGTGGACGATCCACGTCGGCGACACCGCGCCGCAGGCGGCCGGCGTGATCCACACCGACTTCGAGCGCGGCTTCATCCGGGCGCAGACCATCGCGTTCGACGACTTCGTCGCCTGCGGCGGCGAGCAGGGCGCCCGCGAGGCCGGGAAGATGCGCGCGGAGGGCAAGGACTACGTCGTGCGTGATGGCGACGTGATGAACTTCCTCTTCAACGTCTAGCGCGACGCGACCGGCACGTCGGGGCGGCGGCGTCGGATATGGCTGGCCGTCCGTCCGGGGACGGTCCATCATCGGGCCGATGAACGGGCGGCACGCCGGGCTCCACCTGTCCGCGGGCATCGTGGTGGCCGGTACCGCGGCCGCTTACGCGCTGGTCGGCCTGGCCGCGCTGCAGCTCGCGCTGCCGCCGGGACACGCCTCGCCGCTGTACCCGTCGGCCGGCATCGCGCTGGCGATGACGCTCGTCGCCGGCTGGCCGGCGCTGATCGGCACCGCGCTCGGGGCGTTCGTCGTCAACCTGGTGACCCACGCGACGCAGTCAGGGGCGTTGGCGCCCCCGGCGGTGTGGGTTTCGGCCGCGACCGCCATCGGCGCGATGCTTCAGGCGGCGGCCGGTGCGTGGCTGGTGCGCCGGGCGATTCCCCCGTCGCTGGAGCTCGCCGAGCCGACGGTGATCGCGCGCTTCGCGCTGCTCGGCGGCCCGGTGGCCTGCCTGGTGAGTGCCGGCGTCGGTGTGGGCGCGCTCGTCGCCGCAGGCATCGTGCCCGAGGCCCAGGCGCTCGAGAATGCCGCGACGTGGTGGGTCGGCGACACGTTGGGCGTGCTCATCGGCGCTCCGGTGGCGCTGGCGTTCGTCGCGCAGCCGGCCGAGATCTGGCGCCCGCTGCGACGCACCGTCGCGCTGCCTCTGATGGGAGCCTGCGCACTGCTCGCCGCCGGCACCCTGGCGGTCGCGAGCTGGGACGACGAGCGGCTGCAGGTGCGCTTCGAGGCCGACGCGTCGGCGCTGGCGGCCGCCGCCGAGTTGCGTCTGGCCGTCCCGGAACAGGCCCTGCGCGCGATCGAAGGCGCCTACCTGGCAGCCGGCCCGTTCGACGCGGCGCGGCTGCGCGCCGCCGCGAGCTGGTGGCTGTCGCAACCCTACGGCCTGCAGGCGATCGGCTACAGCGTGCGCATCCCGCGCGACGGCATCGAGGCGCTCGAGAGTGCGGCACGCGACGACGGCCTGCGCGAGTTCCGGGTCTTCGAGCGCGATGCCTCGCTCGCCGCCGCGGACGCGGAGATGGTCGTCATCCGCCTCATCGAGCCGCTCGACGGCAATGCCGGAGCGCTGGGCGTCAATGCGCTGTCGATCGGCGCGGCGCGGCGCGCCATCGGCATCGCGCGCGACAGCGGCCGCCCCGCGGCGACGGCCGGATTCGGACTCACCCAGTCTGCCCGCGACGAGACCGGGGTCGTGCTCTACCAGGCGCTGCGAGAGGGCACGGCGCAGGCGCCCGCGTCGGCGTTCCACGGCGTCGTCTTCGTCACGCTGCGTGTCGAGCGCATGTTCGAGAGCCTGCAGGCCGACCTGCCCGCGCACCTGCAGTGGTGCCTGGTGGACCTCGATCCCCAGGTCAGCCGTGCCCGGCTGGCCGGCGCGCCCGGATGCGAGTCCGCCGCGGCGGGCAGCCGCTTCGAGCTGCGGCGCGACATCTCGTTTGGCGGCCGCCGCTGGGAGTGGCGCGTGCGCGGCGACGAACGCGCGCTGACCGGGCTGCAGCGGCCCAATGCGTGGCTGTTCTCGGTCGCCGGGCTGACGGCGGCCGCGCTTCTCGGTCTGCTGCTGCTGCTGGGCAGCGGGCGCGCCCGACGCATCGAATCCGCCGTGGCGGCGCGCACCCTCGATCTCGAGCGCGAGGTCGCCGAGCGGCGCGCGGCCGAGGAGCGGCTGCGCGACGGCGAGCGACGCCTGCGGGGAATCGTCGACCACGTGCCGATCGGCGTGCTCTTCCTCGACCCCGGCGGGCGCATCGTGCAGGCCAACCCGCGGGCCTGCGAGATGTTCCGCCAGGACGCGGCGTCGATTGCGGGGCGCGCCGTCGTCGACCTGGTCGCCGACGACGACGTGCCGGCGATTCGCGACGACCGGGCCCGGCTGCTGAACGGCGAGATCGACGTCGCCGACCGGCGCATGCGCATGCAGCGAGCCGACGGCAGCCGCTTCCAGGCCCGCGTGCGCGCGACGGCGTTGCGCGACGACGCGGGCCGGGCGCGCTGGCTGGTCGCCGTGGTCGAGGACATCACCGAGCACCTGCGGCTCGAGCAGGCCGAGCGCGACCGCGACCGCGCCGAGACCGCGAGCCGGATGAAGAGCGACTTCGTCTCGCGCATGAGTCACGAGCTGAGGACGCCCCTCAACGCGATGATCGGCTTCGCGCAGCTGCTCGGGCTCGAGGAGGGCCGGCAGGATCCTGCCGGCCCTGCGCGCGAGTGGAGCCGGCAGATCCAGCGTGCCGGCTGGCACCTGCTGGACATGATCAACGAGACGCTGGACCTCGCTCGCATCGAGTCCGGCGCCCTGCCGCTCGTGCGCCAGCCGCTGGCGCTGGCGCCGCTCGTCGACGCCGCCGTCGCGATGGTCGCGCAGCGCGCGGCGCAGCGCGGCATCGCGATCGAGTGCCGCGTCGGCGACGCCGCGGTGCTCGGCGACGAGACGCGGCTCACGCAGATCGTCACCAACCTGCTGAGCAACGCGGTCAAGTACAACCGTGACGGCGGTTCGGTGCGCGTCGTGGCGCAGGACCATGGCGACGGGCGCGTCGCGCTCGAGGTGGTCGACACCGGCCTCGGGATGACGCCGTCGCAGCTCGACTCGCTGTTCCAGCCGTACAACCGGCTCGGCCGCGAGGCGAGCGGCATCGAGGGCACCGGGCTCGGGCTGGCCATCAGCCGCCGGCTGGCCGAGATGATGGACGGCACGCTCGAGGCGCGCAGCGAGGCGGGCCGGGGATCGCGCTTTCTGCTCGTGCTGCCGGCGGCGCCCGCGCCCGCCGTCCCGTCGCAAGGGCACGGGCCGCCGGCGAGCGCCGCCGGCTACCGACGGCGCAAGGTGCACTACATCGAGGACAACGAGACCAACGTCGAGGTGATGCGCGGCGTGCTCGCGCAGCGGCCGCAGATCGAGCTCGACGTCTCGACGCTCGGGCTGGACGGCCTGGCCGCCGTCAAGCGATCGCGGCCCGACCTGATCCTTCTGGACATGCAGCTTCCCGACGTCAGCGGGCTCGAGCTGCTGCGCCACCTGAAGCTCGACGACGACACGGCGCCGATCCCTGTGGTCGTCGTCTCGGCCGACGCGACGCCGCGGCGCATGCACGACGCGATGCGGCTCGGCGCCATCCAGTACGTGACCAAGCCGCTCGACCTGTCGCGCTTCCTGCAGACCGTCGACGAGATCCTCGACGCCGCGGAGACCCGCTGGGGCTAGGCTGCGTCCGGCGGCCGCGCGGCCGCCGCGCGCGCCGCCGGGGCGGTGTCGGCGTCCGTCGGCAGCGCGCCGGCGATCAGCATCACCACCGAGCGCGGCCCGACGCGGTGCGTGCTGCCGGTCACCGACTCGGCGCCGGGCGGCAGGCACAGGTCGCCGGGCGAAGGCCGGGACGTGTCGATCACCCGCCGCCAGCCGCCCTGTCCGGTCGCCCACGCCGGCAGCGCCGGAAGGTCGAAGTCGAGCGGATGCCACCAGGCGTTCAGTGCAAAGTGCATCAGCAGCGACCCCGACAGGCTGCTCGCGGTGATCGCCAGGCTGTGCGACTCGTGGGAGTGATCGGGCCGGTCGAGCTGCACGCCGTGCAGCTGCACGTGCGCATGCGACATCACCTCGGCCAGCGTGAGCTGGTGCTCGAAGCGCACCGATTCGCGCACGAAGCGGATGCGGATCAGCCCGCGCACGAAGCGCAGCAAACCCGCGTGGCGCTCGACGCCGCGCCAGTCGAGCCAGCTGATCTCGTTGTCCTGGCAGTACGCGTTGTTGTTGCCAAGCTGCGTGCGGCCGATTTCGTCGCCCATCAGCAGCATCGGCGTGCCCAGCGACAGCAGCGTGATCGCGAGCAGGTTCCTCGCCTGTCGCTCGCGCAGCGCGTTCACCCCGGCGTCGTCGGTCGGACCCTCGATGCCGCAGTTCCAGCTCAGGTTGTGGTCGCTGCCGTCGCGGTTGCCCTCGAGGTTGGCCTCGTTGTGCTTGCGGTCGTGGCTGACCAGGTCGGCGAGCGTGAAGCCATCGTGACAGGTGACGAAGTTGATGCTCTGCGCCGGTTCGCGCGGGCGTTCGCCGTAGAGGTCGGGGCTGCCGAGCACGCGGTCCGCGAGGCGGCGCACCATCCCGGCGTCGCCGCGCACGAAGGCGCGCACGTCGTCGCGGAAGCAGCCGTTCCACTCCTTCCAGCGCTCGCCGGCGAAGCGGCCGACCTGGTAGAGCCCCCCGGCGTCCCAGGCCTCGGCGATCAGCTTGGTGCCGGCGAGCACCGGGTCGGTGTCGATGTCGGCGAGGACGGGCGGGTCGGGCAGTGGCCTGCCGGCGGCGTCGCGCGACAGGATCGACGCGAGGTCGAAGCGGAAGCCGTCGACGTGCATCACCTGGACCCACCAGTGCAGGCTGTCGCGGATCATGCGGCGCACGACGGCATGGTTGGCGTTAAGCGTGTTGCCGCAGCCGCTGTAGTCCGCGTAGCGGCCCTGCGCGTCGTGCAGGTAGTAGGCACCGTCGTCCAGGCCGCGCCAGCTGATCGTCGGGCCGTCGTCGCCGCCCTCGGCGGTGTGGTTGTAGACGACGTCGAGGATGACCTCGATGCCGGCGCGATGCAGCGCCTTGACCATGTCGCGGAACTCGTCGAGCGCCGCGACCGGGGGCATGCCCCGAGCCGCGTAGCCGCCGTGCGGCGCGAAGAACGAGATCGGCGCGTAGCCCCAGTGGTTGACGAGGCCCGGCGGCGCGTCGTGCGGATCGAAAGCGAAGACGGGCAGCAGCTCGACCGCCGTGATGCCCAGCTCGACCAGGTAGGGGATCTTCTCGACGAGGCCGGCGTAGCTACCCCGCTTGTCCGGCGCGACGCCCGAACTCGGGTGCCGGGTGAAGCCGCCGACGTGCAGCTCGTAGATGACCGTCTGGGCGAACGGTCGGCCCAGCGGCGCATCGCCTTCCCAGTCGTAGCGCGCAGGGTCGGCGACCACCGCCTTGCAGGCCACGCCGTCGTTGCGCCCGGGCAGCGCTGCGGCAGCCCGGCTGTAGCCGGTGGGCATCGCGACGCAGCGGGCATATGGGTCGAGCAGCAGCTTGTCGGCGTCGAAGCGTGCGCCCCGTGCGGGGTCGTGCGGCCCGCGGGCGCGCCAGCCGTAGAGCTGGCCGTGACGCGCGTCCGGCACGTGGACGTGCCAGTAGCGACCCGTGCGGTGGAGGCGCGGGTCGAGAGTAAAGGTGCGAGCCGGTCGGTCATCGTCGACGGCGTCGTAGAGCAGCAGGTCGAGCCCGTCGGCCTGTCCGCCCCAGATCGCGAAATCGGTGCCGTAGGGCCCCGGGGTCGCGCCGAGGGGAAAGGGGCGGCCGGGCAGGGGGCGCATGTCGTCGCTGCTCATCGGGCGCCATGATGCGCCTGCTGCGTCGCCCGCGGATGACAAGCGACGAGCGGTTGACCTCGATCAGCCGCCGTCGTTCGCGGCGCGCGCGCGAGGACCGGCGCGCGCCGCCTCGACTCGAGCGGTGCAGGCGTCGAGCAGAGCGTGCAGCGCGACCACCGTGGGCGCACCCAGCTCGGCATTGACGCGCTCCTGCGCCCGACGCCAGCGCCGCTGCGCCGCCGCGCGCAGGGCGGTGCCGGCCGGGGTCACGACGACGCGGCGGCTGCGCGCGTCCGGCCCGGGCTCGACCGACAGCCATCCGGCCTGGACCATCGGGCGCAGCGTGCGCGTCAGCGTCGACGCGTCGAGATCCATCGCCAGCGCCAGCGCACCCGGCGCCACGGGCGAGAGCGCGAGCGCGTGGGACAGCAGCAGGTACTGCGAGCCCTTGAGGCCGAGATCGCGCATCTCGTCGTCGTACCAGCGCCCGACCTGTCGGGCCAGCCGCCTGAGCTTCAGGTTGGTGCAGCCCCGCGGCCGCGGGGCGTCCGGGCCTGCGTCCGGAGGGAGAGGGTCACCGTCGTGCATCAAAAAAATTGTATATGCAATACTTGCAGCTGCAATCATAAGTCGATCCACGACGCTGCAGGAGTGCCGATGAGTGCCTCGACCGCGAACCTCGACCACCCGGGCGCCGGAGTGCCGCCCGTTCCCGACTGGCGTGAAGAGGAAGCACGCATCCGCGCCCAGCTCGCGGCCGGCGCGCGAGCCGGCGTGGCCTCGCCCGGCACGGCCGAGCGGCTGTCGGGTCTCGAGATGATGCAGGCGCTGCTGCGCGGCGAGCTGCCCTACCCGCACATCTCCGAGACGATGGACTTCGTCCTCGTCGACGTCGGGCCCGGGCATGCGGTCTTCCAGGGCACGCCGCAGATCAAGCACCTCAATCCGATGGGGACCGTCCATGGCGGCTGGTACGCGACGCTGCTCGACTCGGCGCTCGGCTGCGCGGTGCACACCACGATGCCGGCCGGGCGCGCCTACACGACGGCGGAGCTGAGCGTCAACCTGGTCCGCGGCGCGCCGCCGGGTCGCGAGCCGCTGCGGGCGGTCGGTCGCGTGATCCACAGCGGCCGGCAGCTGGCGACCGCCGAAGGCCGCCTGGTCGACGCGGCCGGCAAGGTCTACGCGCATGCAACGACCACGTGTCTGGTGTTCGAACTGCCCGCCGCGCGCTGACCGAGACCGGTCGGAATCCGCATCTGCGCCTGTCTTGATAAAAGTGTGCAGTCACTCCGATAAGATTCGAGGGAACCCTCGACCGGTCGCGCTGTCGAAGTGGATGGGCTTAGCACTCGCTCGATACGAGTGCTAATATCAATTCGAGAAAGGGCTCGGCCCGGCACGGGAGAACCATGAACGATCGAACCACCGCCATCGCGCTGCGAGACCCCTGGGCGCTGATGCCCTCGCTGGGCAACCTGGACGCCTACATCACCGCGGTCAACCGGCTGCCGATGCTGTCGCCCGGCGAGGAGGTGTCGCTCGCGAGGCGCCTGCGGGAGCACGGCGATCTCGAGGCCGCCGGTCGGCTGGTGCTGTCGCATCTGCGGCTGGTGGTTTCGGTCTCGCGCCAGTACCTGGGCTATGGCCTGCCGCAGGGCGACCTCATCCAGGAAGGCAACGTCGGGCTGATGAAGGCGGTCAGGCGTTTCGACCCCGACCAGGGCGTGCGCCTCGTGAGCTATGCGCTGCACTGGATCAAGGCCGAGATCCACGAGTTCATCCTGAAGAACTGGCGCATGGTCAAGGTCGCGACGACCAAGGCGCAGCGCAAGCTGTTCTTCAACCTGCGCTCGATGAAGGCCAGCCTGAAGGGCCACGCCGGCGACGACGGCGAGACGCATCGCCAGTCGCTCTCGGCGGCCGAGGTGGCCGCCGTGGCGCGCGAACTCGACGTCAAGCCGGACGAGGTGATCGAGATGGAGACGCGACTCGCCGGTGGCGATGTCGCGCTCGACCCTGGACCGACGGACGACGGCGAGGAGGCGTATGCGCCGATCGCCTATCTCGCCGACGAGCGCCAGGAGCCGACGCGCGCCCTCGAGGCACGCCATCGCGACTGGCTGGCCGGCGACGGCATCGCGCGCGCGCTGCAGGGGCTCGACGCCCGCAGCCGCCGCATCGTCGAGCAGCGCTGGCTCCAGGTCAACGACGACGGCTCGGGCGGCATGACGCTGCACGACCTGGCGGCGGAGTTCGGCGTCAGCGCCGAGCGCATCCGGCAGATCGAGGCGGCGGCGATGAAGAAGATGCGCAAGGCGCTCGAGTCGAGCGCCGCGCTGGCCGCGGCCTGACGCGCCGCGGCGCGACGCTCAGGCCGGGTTCGGCTCGGCGAGCAGTCGCCGCAGGTCGTGCTCGAGCGCCTCGGCGCCGGTACCGTAACGGGTGAACAGGCGCACCCGACCCTGGGCATCGAAGACGTACGACCCGGCCGTGTG
This sequence comes from Rubrivivax sp., assembly GCA_025458805.1. Lineage (GTDB taxonomy): Bacteria > Pseudomonadota > Gammaproteobacteria > Burkholderiales > Burkholderiaceae_C > Rubrivivax. The sequence continues at coordinate 4,161 of JALORQ010000016.1, read as the reverse complement.
GTCGACGGTGTAGCTGGTCGGCGTCTTGCCGGCCACCTTGTTGTAGTACACCTTGAAGTGCCGGGCAGCGGCCGCCGTTTCCTCGGGCGTGCCGCGCAACGCGACGAAGTCGGCGCCGAAGTTGGCCACGTACTCCTTCAGCACCTGCGGCGTGTCGCGCTCGGGGTCCACGGTGACGAAGATGCCTTGCACGCGCTCGCCGTCCGGCCCCAGTGCCTTGCGCACCTGCGCCAGCTCGAGCATCGTCGTCGGGCACACGTCGGGGCACTGCGTGAAGCCGAAGAACACGACGACCACCTTGCCGCGAAACTCGTCCAGGCTGCGGCGCCGCCCGTCCGGATCGGTCAGCGAGAGCTCCCGGGCGTAGTCGGCGCCGGTGATGTCGATGGCGCGAAATGCCGAGCCGGACCCCGGCAACCCTGCGCCGTCGCAGGCCGCCAGCAGCGCCGCCAGCGGCAGGGCGGCAGCGCATCCCAGTGTCAGGCGGCGATCGCGATCAGCCATGGGTCGAGGTAGTGGTCGACGAGGAACGCCGCGAACAGCAGCGACAGGTGCCAGATCGAGAACCGAAACGTGCGTCGGGCCAGGGCGTCGCTGTAGTGCCGCCACAGCCGCCACGCCAGCCAGACGAACCAGCCGCCGAGCAGGACCGCCGCCGCCAGGTACAGCGGCCCGCTCATGCCGAGCACGAACGGCAGCAGCGTGGCCGCGAACAGCACCAGCGTGTACAGCAGCACCTGCAGCCGCGTGAACTCGGAGCCGTGCGTGACCGGCAGCATCGGCAGGCCGGCTCGGCGGTAGTCCTCGGTGCGGTAGAGCGCCAGCGCCCAGAAATGCGGCGGGGTCCACAGGAAGATGATCAGGACCAGCAGCAGCGCCTCGGGGCCGACTTCGCCGGTCATCGCCGCCCAGCCGAGTGCGGGTGGCATCGCGCCCGATGCACCGCCGATGACGATGTTCTGCGGGGTCATGGGCTTGAGCACGACCGTGTAGACGACCGCGTAGCCGACGAAGGTCGCGAAGGTCAGCCACATCGTCAGCGGATTGACCCACAGCCACAGCACCGCGCTGCCCGCTGCGCACAGTGCGGACGAGAAGGCCAGGGTCTGCGCGCTCGTCAGCTCGCCCCTGGCCGTGGGCCGCCACGCGGTGCGCGCCATCCGCCGGTCGATGTGCTGCTCGACGAGGCAGTTGAACGCGGCCGCGGCGCTCGCCACCAGCCAGATGCCGAGCGCCGCGACGACGACCCGGCCCCAGTCCGGCGAGCCGGGCTGCGCCAGCAGCATCCCGATGAGCGCGCAGAAGACGATCAGCTGCACGACGCGTGGCTTCGTGAGCACGTAGAACTGCTGCCAGCGCGAAGCGCTGCGGGCGGCGACGGCGAGACCCTGGGCCATGGACAAGGCTGGATTCTAGGCAGCCGCCGGACGCACCGCGGCCGGCACGGCGCGTGCAGCCGACTCGCGCGAGCGCGCGATCAGCGACGCGAGCAGCAGCACCAGCAGCGCCGCGCCGGCGGAATGCGCCAGCGCGGCCGCGATCGGCCACCCGAGCACGACGTTGGACAGCCCGCTGGCGACCTGCGCGACCGCGAGCGCCGAGATCCCGACGCCGAAGCGCGCCAGGGCCACGTTGCCGCTGCGCACGAGCCGCAGCGCGTAGCCCAGCAGCGCCGCCACGACCACGACCGCCATGAGCCGGTGCGCCATGTGGATCGCCACCAGGGCCTCCTGCGAGATCCAGCCCCCGCTGCCGCTGCGCCCCAGCTCGCGCAGCAGCGTGAAGCCCGCGGCGAAGTCCATCGACGGCCACCACTGGCCGTTGCACGCCGGGAAGCCGGTGCATGCCAGCACTGCGTAGTTGGTGCTGACCCATCCGCCGAGCGCGATCTGCGCGACCAGCAGCGCCATCGCCGCCACCGCCGCACGGCGCACCCCGGGTGTGGCCGTGATCGGCCGCCGGCGGTAGGCCTCGTGCTGGAACGCGAGCATCGCCAGCAGCAGCAGGCCGCCGAGAAGGTGCAGCGTGACGATCGCCGGATAGAGCTTGAGCGTCACCGTGTACTTGCCGAACAGCCCCTGCACGACGACCCAGACCAGCGTCGCCGTCGGCCACCAGGGGGACACCGGAAGGCGGTGGCGCTCGCGCCAGCTCACGGCGGCGATGACGACGATGAGCACGCCGACCGTCATCGCCAGGTAGCGGTGGATCATCTCGATCCACGCCTTGGTGAAGGTCACCGGGCCGCTCGGCAGCGCGGTCTGCGCGGCCTGGATGTCGTCGCGCGCGCCGATCGGGCTCGCCTCGCCGTAGCAGCCGGGCCAGTCGGGGCAGCCGAGTCCCGAGTCGGTCAGCCGGGTGAACGAGCCGAAGACGATCAGGTCGAAGGTCAGGAAGAGTGTGAGCGCTGTCAGTGCGGCCAGCCGCGCCGGGGTGTCGGCGTGGCGCCGCCGCAGCCACACCCAGGCCAGCAGCGGCATGGCCAGCAGCACCGCGAGCAACGCCAGGCGCGCCAGCGGGCCGAGATCGACGACGGGAACCGCGGCGTCCACGGCGCTCAGCGCCCCGCCTGGTCCCACGAGGCGGACGCCCGCAGCACGCGCGCCAGATCCCGGTGCACGCGGCGCGGCTCCGGGTCGGCCGGCACTCGCATCATCCACATGCCCATCGGGTCGACCACGTACAGGTGCTCGTCGAGTCGCCGCCCGGCGGCCGGGTCGAGCCATCGTGCGAGACCCTCGCCGTCGACGCGCAGCACGGTCACGGGCGGCGCGGCCTCGAGGGCCGCGCGAAGCGGCGCGGCGACCGGACCGTCGTCGGTCACGAGCCACACCTTGTCCAGCCGGTCGCGGTCGCGGCCCAGCATCTCGCGCAGCTGGCGCTGGGTGTACAGGCGCTGCTCGCAGCCAGGGTCGCAGGCCGAAGGCCCGACGGCGACGAGCAGCCATTGCCCCCTGAGCGCGGTCAGGTCGACCGCTGCGCCGTCCAGTGTCGACGCGGCCAGCTTCGGCATCTCGCGCGGTGGCTGGACCAGTTCGCCGTAGTTCGTGCGGCCCTCGGGCCGGATCACGAAGTAGGTGAAGTAAGAGGCAATGACCGGTGACGCGCAGGCCAGCAGCACGAGCAGCATCTTCAAGCGGCCCGTGCGCGTGCGCCGGCGTTCGAAGGACAGGTCGGGCACCGGGATGCCGTGAACCGTCATCCCGAGAGGCGCCTCGGCCTCAGGTGCGGGGCCGGTGGCGCCGGCGGACGAGCTGGAACCAGACATACAGGCCGGCGACGAGCGCCGCGAGTGCGAACCACTGGAAGGCATAGCCGTGGTGCTTGTGGACACCGGCAGCCGGGGCCGGCCAGCGGCGGAGAAGTCCGTCGACCGGGACCTCGCCGCCTGCGGCATCCTGCTGCACCAGCGAGACGGGTCGAAGCGGCCGGTCGATCTCCCGCGAGAACGCATCGACGTCGAGATTCTGCCGGATCGCGCCCGACGCGGCCGAGTCGAACTCGTAGAGCCGGGCCGGCGGCGGGGCGATGCGACCCTCGACGGCCACCACGCCGTCGGGTGTCGGCGGCGCGGTGACGCGCGTCCGGTCGGCCGGATCCCGCGGCAGCCATCCGCGCTGAACCAGGACCGCGCTGCCGTCGGCCAGCAGCAGCGGCGTGACGACGAAGAATCCCGGCCGACCTTCCATCTGGCGGTTCTCGAGGTACACCGTGTGCGTCGCCAGCCAGCGGCCCTCGACGCGCGCTGCGCGATGGTGCTGCGCCTCGGCCTCCGAAGGGTCGGCGGCCAGACCGGCCGTGTCCAGCGTCGGCAGCCGCCTCCGTTCCTCGAGCGCCGCCTGAAGGGCCTGCTTCTGCGCCGCACGGTCCAGCTGCCACAGACCCAGCCGCGCCGTGGCGGCGACTGCCGCGATCGTCGCGACGAGGACGACGAGGTCGCGCGCCGTCATGGCCGCGCGGGGCCCGATGCGCCGCGATAATGACGTTCGATGAAGGTCCTGATCGTCTTGATGCTGGTCGCGATCCTGGCGGCGCTCGCCGGTGCCGGCGTCTTCATGGTGAGGAAGGACCGCGACGGTGTCGCTCGCGACCGCCGCATGGCGCGCGCTTTGGCGTTGCGCGTCGCGCTCTCGGTCGCGCTCTTCGTGTTCATCCTGATTG
>JALORQ010000132.1 GCA_025458805.1 Rubrivivax sp. | reverse complement strand
CGCGAACCCGAACCTGCCGCAGATCGACGACTACTACGAGCCCTTCACCTTCGACTACGACCACCTGCACTCGGCGCCGGAGATGAAGGCCGCGCCGACCGCGCGGCCGCGCAGCCTGATCACCGGGTTGCGCATGGACAAGATCGAGTGGGGCCCGAACTGGGAGGAGATCCTCGGCGGCGAGTTCAGCAAGCGCAGCAAGGACAAGAACTTCGACGAGGTGCAGAAGGACATCTACGGCCAGTTCGAGAACACCTTCATGATGTACCTGCCCAGGCTGTGCGAGCACTGCCTGAACCCGGCCTGCGTCGCGTCGTGCCCGTCGGGCAGCATCTACAAGCGCGAGGAGGACGGCATCGTCCTCATCGACCAGGACAAGTGCCGCGGCTGGCGCATGTGCGTCAGCGGCTGCCCCTACAAGAAGATCTACTACAACTGGAAGAGCGGCAAGGCCGAGAAGTGCATCTTCTGCTACCCGCGCATCGAGGCCGGGCAGCCGACCGTGTGCTCCGAGACCTGCGTCGGCCGCATCCGCTACCTGGGCGTGCTGCTGTACGACGCCGACCGCATCGCGCAGGCGGCGAGCGTCGAGAAGGACGCCGACCTCTACCAGGCGCAGCTCGACTGCTTCCTCGACCCGCACGATCCCAAGGTGATCGACCAGGCGCGGGCCGACGGCGTGCCGGAGGCCTGGCTCGAGGCGGCGCGCCACAGCCCCGTCTACAAGATGGCGATGGAGTGGAAGGTGGCGCTGCCGCTGCACCCCGAGTACCGCACGCTGCCGATGGTCTGGTACGTGCCGCCGCTGTCGCCGATCACGACCGCCGCCAACGTCGGCGCGGTGGGCATCAACGGCGAGATCCCCGACGTCAACCAGCTGCGCATCCCGGTCAAGTACCTGGCCAACCTGCTGACCGCGGGCGACACCGCGCCGGTGGTGCGCGCGCTCGAACGCATGCTGGCGATGCGCGCCTACATGCGCGCGAAGCATGTCGACGGACGCGCGAACACCGCGGCGATCGAGCAGGTCCGCATCAGCGCCGCCCAGGTCGAGGACATGTACCGCGTGATGGCCATCGCCAACTACGAGGACCGCTTCGTCATCCCGACCACGCACCGCGAGTACGCCGAGAACGCCTTCAACGTGCGCGGCGGCTGCGGCTTCAGCTTCGGCAACGGCTGCTCCGAGGGCGTCACCGAGACGAGCCTGTTCGGCAGCGAGAAGAAGCGCACGATCCCGATCAGGGCGGAGGTCTGACGATGAACCCGTTCGCTTCCGCCCCCGCGCGCATGGCGCACACGCTGCGCGCGCTGGCCTGGCTGCTGCGCTACCCGGACACCGAGATGCGCGATGCGCTGCCCGAGGTGCGCGATGCGCTGCACGCCGAGCGCGCGCTGCCCTTTGGCCGCCTGGCCGAGCTCGACGTCCTCGTGGACCGCCTGCGCGCGCAGCCGGCGCTGCGCGCCGAGGCCGACTACGTCGGGCTCTTCGACCGCGGCCGGCGCACGTCGCTGCACCTGTTCGAGCACGTGCACGGCGACAGCCGCGACCGCGGCCAGGCGATGATCGACCTCGCGCAGACGTACGAGCGCAGCGGCCTGCTGCTCGCCGACGGCGAGCTGCCCGACTACCTGCCGGTGGTGCTCGAGTTCGCGAGCACGCAGCCGCCGGCGCGGGCCCGAGAGTTCCTGGGCGAGTCCGCGCACATCGTGCGCGCCGTCCTCAGCGCGCTGCTCAAGCGGCAGACCGCGTACGCGAGCGTGCTCGCCGCAGTGCTCGACCTCGCGGGCGAGAAGGCTGAGCCCGTGCGCCTGCGGTCCGGTGGACCGGAGGCGACTGGCGAAGGGTCGGGCCACTGGCCCGACGCGGCCGGCATGGCCGAGCGCGTCGAGCTGCCGGACGAGCGCCCCCAGGGCTGGGCCGCGCCCAGCCCGCCCCCCGAGGGGGATCGGTCGACTTGGGGCGGGCCGGCGTCGACCGACGACCCCCCGCTCGACGACACCTGGGCCGAGCCCGAAGCCTTCGGCGGCTGTTCGACGCAGGGCCAGTCCCGCAGCGACCAGCCGCAGCCGATCCACGTCGTCCGACCCGCCCCCACGCGCCCGCGTGCGCGCGCCGCCTGACGGCCACCTGCACACCGTCGTCCCGGGAGCCCGCATGGAAACGCTCTACAACTTCCTCTTCGTCGTCTATCCCTACGTCTGCCTCGCCGTCTTCCTGATGGGCAGCCTGGCGCGCTTCGACCGCGACCAGTACACGTGGAAGAGCGACTCGTCGCAGATGCTGCGCGCGCGCCAGCTCAAGATCGGCAGCAACCTGTTCCACTTCGGCATCCTGTTCCTCTTCTTCGGCCACCTGTTCGGCCAGCTCACGCCGCACGCGGTCTACGAGCTGGTGATGACGGCGCAGCAGAAGCAGATGCTCGCCATCGTGGCCGGGGGCATCGCCGGTGCGATCTGCTTCGTCGGGCTGACGATGCTGCTGCACCGGCGCCTGTTCGACCCGCGCATCCGCCTGACCAGCCACCGCACCGACCTGGCCATCCTGATCATCCTGTGGGTGCAGCTGGTCGTCGGCCTGTCCACGCTGCCGGCGTCCTTCTCGCACGTGAAGGACCCGCAGACGATGATCACGCTGGCCACCTACCTGCAGGGCATCGCCACCTTCCGTCCCGACGCCGCCCCGCTGATGGGCATCGAGTGGCACTTCCTCGCGCACATGCTGGTGGGCATGACGATCTTCCTGCTGTTCCCGTTCAGCCGCCTGGTGCACATCTGGAGCGGCTTCGCGTCGCTCGCCTACCTGTTCCGGCCGTATCAGCTGGTGCGGTCGCGCAGGCTCAACGTGCCGGCGGGGCAGAACCTGCCGCGGCATGCGCCGCCGGCCCCGCAGGCGGTCGCGCAACCGGCCGGCGGCGCGGCGTCGCGCGGCGCAGCGGGGCAGGCCGCGCCGGCCCGCGTCTCGACGGGCCACTGACCGCGCGCAGCCACGACCGAGCGAGGAAGCACCGCGATGCAAACGATTGCCACACACGACCCGTCCGCGGCACGGACGGACGCCACGGTCAACGGCGTGCCGCTGGTCCAGCCCGAGGAGCCTCATCCGGCCCCCGGCGAGCTGCGACAGCGCGCCCACGTCGAGATGCTGCGCCAGGCGGCGATCGGCGCCGGGCTGCTCGATGCCGCCGATCCGCCGCCGCTGCTGGGCGCGATCAGCGAAGCGGCATCGGCGGCCATCGAGCAGCTTCTCGAGCGCGAACTGGCGTGCCCGGCGCCCGACGACGCCACGTGCCGCCGCTTCCACGCCGCCAACGCCTCGCGCTTCGCGGTCGGCGAGCGCCTGCGCGTGCGCCACGTGCTGTTCGCGGTGACGCCGGGCGTCGACGTGGTCGCGCTGCGCCAGCGCGCCGAGGCGTGCCTGATCGACCTGCGCGCGCGCAGCCGCGCCGAGATCGACGGCAACGAGACGGGCGATCGTTTCGCCGCCGCGGCGCGCGAGCTGAGCAACTGCCCGAGCGGCGCCGCGGGCGGCGACCTGGGCTGGATCAGGGCCGACGACTGCGCGCCCGAGTTCGCGCGCGAGGTGTTCGGCCGCAGCGATCACGGCGTGCTGCCGCGCCTGGTGCACAGCCGCTTCGGCCTGCACGTCGTCGAGGTGCTGCAGCGCGAGGCAGGGCGCGTTCCCGAGTACGACGCGGTGCAGGGCGCGGTGCGGCGCGCGCTCGAGCAGCAGGCGTTCACGACCGCGCTGCGCCAGTACCTGCGGCAGTTGGCCGGTGCCGCCCGGCTCGACGGCGTCGACCTCGAGGCGGCCGCGACGCCGCTGGTGCAATAGCGGACCCGGGGGGACGGCATGCCCGACGAACTGCTCGAGCGCCTGCAGCGCTTCCACACCGACGCCTTCCCGACGCAGCGCTCGCTGTTCAGGCACCTCGTCGACGACGGGCAGCACCCGCTGACGCTGTTCATCGGCTGCAGCGACTCGCGGCTGGTGCCGTACCTGCTCACCGGGGCCGGGCCGGGCGAGCTCTTCCTGGTGCGCAACGTGGGCGCCTTCGTGCCGCCGCACGACCAGAGCCAGGGCTTCCACGGCACCGCGGCGGCCATCGAGTTCGCGGTGCTCAACCTGCAGGTGCGGCGCATCGTCGTCTGCGGTCACAGCCACTGCGGGGCGATCCGCGCCCTCTATGGCGGCGTGCCGGCTGCCGCCCCCAATCTCGCGCAGTGGCTCGAGCTCGGCCGCGAGGCCGTGCTGCCGGTGGCCGAGCCGGGCCCGGATGCGCTGCGGCGCACCGAGCAGCGCGCGATCGTGCTGCAGCTCGAGCGTCTGATGGCCTATCCGATGGTGCGCGAGCGCGTCGAGGCGGGCACGATCACGCTGCACGGCTGGCACTACGTCATCGAGGACGGCGAGGTGCATGTCTTCGACGTCGAGCGCGGATTCGTGCCCGCCTCCGCAGCCGAGCATGCCGGCACCGGGCCCTACCGGCCCGCGCCCGACGAGGTGTCGCCGGCTGGCCACGCCGCCTGAGGACCCGTCGGCGCGTCGCGCCCCGGCTTGCAGCAGGTCAAGGCGACCCGGGTCCGGAGCGACCAGCATCGAGGACCGTGCCACGACGCCGCAACGACGCACCATGCAAGACGCCGACATCCTGAAGGACATGCTCGCCGCCGGCGGCCTGCAGCCCCTGCGCTGGGCGGGCCGCGAGCTGCTGCCCATCGTGCAGGGCGGCATGGGGGTCGGCGTCTCGGCGCACCGGCTGGCCGGCAGCGTGGCCGCGCTCGGGGGGGTGGGCACGATCTCGTCGGTCGACCTGCGCCGCCACCACCCCGACCTGATGGCGCGCACGACGGGCCTGCCGCCCGGAGCCGCCGCGAAGGCCACGATAGACGCCGCCAACCTCGAGGCGCTGGGCCGCGAGATCGCCGCTGCGCGAACGCTGGCCGCGCGTCGCGGGCTGCTCGCCATCAACGTGATGCGGGCGGTCGGCGAATACGCGCCATCGGTGACGCGGGCACTCGAGGCCGGCATCGACGCCGTGGTGGTCGGCGCCGGGCTGCCGCTGGACCTGCCCGAACTCGCGCGCGAGCACCCGCGGGCATTGCTGGTGCCGATCCTGTCCGACGCGCGCGGGGTCGGGCTCGTCCTGAAGAAGTGGGAGCGCCGCCAGCGCCGGCCCGATGCCATCGTCATCGAGCACCCGCGCTGGGCCGGCGGCCACCTGGGCGCGGCGCGCATCGCCGACCTCACGGACCCGCGCTTCGAGTTCGAGCGCGTGATCCCGGAGGTGCGGGCCCTGCTGCGCGCCGCAGGCCTCGAGGACGAGGTGCCGGTGATCGCCGCCGGAGGCATCCGCCGCTTCGAGGACATCCGGCACCTGCAATCGCTGGGCGCGGCCGCCGTGCAGCTCGGCACGCCCTTCGTCGCCACCGAGGAATGCGATGCACACCCGGCCTTCAAGCGCGTGCTGGCCGAGGCCCGCGACGAGGACGTGGTCGAGTTCACCAGCGTCGCCGGCCTGCCGGCACGCGCGGTGCTGACGCCGTGGCTGCGCAACTACCTGAAGGCCGAGCCGCGGCTGCAGGCGGTGGCGCACCCGAAACCACGCTGCGTGCTGAGCTTCGACTGCCTGGCGCAGTGCGGCCTGCGCGACGGGCTCGCCACCTGGGGCCAGTTCTGCATCGATCGCGAGCTGGCGGCGGCGCTGCGCGGGGACGTCGCCAAGGGCCTGTTCTTCCGCGGCGCGGGCGCGCTGCCTTTCGGCGACCGCATCGCCACCGTGCGCGACCTGATCGCGAGGCTGCTCACGCCCGGCGTGCCGCTGGGCACGCCGCCGGCCCCCGAGCAGGGCCGGCCCGTCCCCGCGGCGGCCTGACCGGCAGGCGCGCCGGACGATCGGCGCGCACCGGCTGGCCAGCGGAGCGGCGAATCGCGACCGCGGCTGCAGGCAGCGGCCCGACTCGACCGGCGGGCGCGTATCCTCCGGCCGGCGCGCCGGGCGCGGCGAGGAGGACGGCATGAAGGGATCCATTCGACCGCTGGCGCTCCTGGCTGCCGGCTGTCTGGCCGCGTGGTCGGCGACGGCGCAGGACGCGGCCGACCGCATCTGGACCGGCGGGACGGTCCTGACGATGAACGACGCCGCGATGCGCGCCGAAGCGGTGGCCGAGCGCGGCGGACGCATCGTCGCCGTCGGCCCGGCAGCCGACGTGATGAGGCAGCGCGGCCCGCAGACGCAGGTGATCGACCTCGGGGGGCGCACGCTGCTGCCCGGCTTCGTCGACGCGCATGGCCACGTCGTGCTCGGAGGGCTGCAGGCGTTGTCGGCGAACCTGCTGGCGCCGCCCGACGGCGAAGTGCGCGACATCGCATCTCTGCAGAAGACCCTGCGTGGCTGGATCGCCGCCAACGACGCCGCAGTGCGCCGCATCGGGCTGGTCGTCGGGTTCGGCTACGACAACTCGCAGCTCGCCGAGCGGCGCCACCCGACGCGCGAGGATCTCGACGCGGTCAGCCGCGACCTGCCGGTGATGATCATCCACCAGTCCGGCCATCTGGCGGTGTTCAACTCCATGGCGCTCGAGATCGTCGGCTACGGCGCGCAGACGCCCGACCCGGTGGGCGGCGTCATCCAGCGCCGCGCCGGCAGCCGCGAACCCAGCGGCGTGCTCGAGGAGACGGCGATGTTCGCGCCGATGATGCAGCTCATGAGCCGCGTCGGCCCGGAGGGCATGAAGGCCTTCGCCGAGGCGGGCGCCAGGCTGTGGGCGCGCTTCGGCTACACGACGGCACAGGAAGGTCGAGCGGTGCCGGCCACGGTGGCGACGCTGCGTTCGGTGGCGGCCGGCGGCGGCCTCGTGATCGACGTCGCGGCGTACGCCGACGTGCTGGTCGACCGGGACTTCATCCTGCGCAGCGTGTCATCCAAGTACACCGATCGGCTGCGGGTCGCGGGGGCCAAGCTCACGATCGACGGTTCGCCGCAGGGCTTCACCGCATGGCGCGACCGCCCGTACTTCAAGCCCGTCGGCAGCTATCCGCCGGGCTACGTCGGCTACCCGGCTGCCAGCGCCGAGCAGGTCATCGGCGCGGTGGACTGGGCCTACGCCAACGGCGTGCAGATCATCACGCACGCCAACGGCGAGGCGGCGTCCGACCAGCTCATCGCGTCGCTGCGGGCCGCCACGGCGAAGCACGGCCGCAAGGACCGGCGCCCGGTGCTGATCCACGGCCAGTTCCTGCGCGAGGACCAGGTCGACGCATACAGGCAGCTCGACGTGATCCCGTCGCTGTTTCCGATGCATACCTTCTACTGGGGCGACTGGCACCGCGAGCACACCGTCGGGCCGGTGAATGCCGAGAACATCTCGCCCACGGGCTGGGTGCTGACGCGCGGCATGCGCTTCACCTCGCACCACGACGCGCCGGTGGCCTTTCCGGATTCGATGCGCGTGCTCGATGCCACGGTCACGCGGCGCAGCCGCTCGGGCGACATCCTCGGGCCGCAGCACCGGGTCGATGTCGTCACCGCGCTCAAGGCAATGACGATCTGGCCGGCCTACCAGCACTTCGAGGAGGCGAGCAAGGGCTCGATCGAAGTCGGCAAGCTCGCCGACTTCGTCGTCCTGTCGCAGGACCCGACCGCGGTCGACCCGGAGACGATCGACCTCATCCAGGTCACCGAGACGATCAAGGAGGGTCGCACGGTCTTCGTGCTGCCGCCCGAGCAGCGGCGGCGGGCCGACGCCGGCGCGACGCCGGACGCGGGCGAAGTGTTCTCGCGCTTCATCGCGCGCGCGGCCGTGCATCGCGACTTCGACCGCCTGCCGGCCGCGATGAAGGACCCGCGGCGCCTTGCGGCGGCACTGGCCGCCCCGCGCGACGCGGCCTGCGTCGCGCAGTGGATCGGGGAGATGACGACCGCGATGGCGAGCGGCGCGCACGCCGACATGCCGGGGCGATGAGCCCGGCGCCGCACGTCGGCGCCTTGCGCTGACCCGCGCGCCGGCACGAGACCGGGGCCGCCGGATCAGGCCTTCAGCGCGCCGAGCACGAGATCCATCAGCTCGGCCGGCAGCACGGCTTCGCCATGCGCCCCCGCGGCGCCGGCGCTGGCGGCCAGCGCGGCCCGTGCCGGCCCGGTGGTGCCGTGGTAGTAGACGAGCGGCTGGCCGTGGCCGCGGTGGCGCATCGCGGCGAGCAGCCGCAGCCCTGCGAGCGGCGCCTCGTCGTCGCGCGACCAGTCCGAGATGACGAGGTCGAACGACGCGCCTTCGGGCGCGCCGAGCCGCGCCAGTGCCTCGTCGGTCGAGCGCACGGCCTCGACCTCGATCTGCAGCCGCGCCAGCACGCCCGCCTCGTAGACGTTGTTCCCGGGGTGGTCGTCGACCCACAGCACGCGATGCGGGTCGCGGGCGTCGATCAGCCGCAGCGCCTG
>JALORQ010000131.1 GCA_025458805.1 Rubrivivax sp. | reverse complement strand
GTGCCTCGGGCATCTGCGGGTCGTCGAGCATCAGCTCGGCGAGCGCGCGGATGGAGGTCAGCGGCGTGCGCAGCTCGTGCGTGACCGACGACATGAAGTCGTCCTTCAGCCGGTCGAGGCTCTCCAGGCGCTCGTTGGCGGCCCGCAGCTCGGCGCTGGCCCGCTCGAGTGCCTGCGAGTACGCCCGCAGCTGGGACGCTTCGTCGAGGATGCGCAGCACGTCGTCCATCCCGAGCGTCTCCTCGTCGACGACGGACGCCACCATCACCCGCGCCGAGGCGCTGCCGATCGCGCCGGCGAGCTGCGTCTCGACGAACTGGACCAGCCGGGCATCGGGAAGGATGGCGTCCACCGACGCCGCGCCGATGTCGCGCGCGTAGGCCTCGAGCAGGCTGGCGGTCCGCGCGCCCCCGAGGAAGCGCACCATCAGGGCCCGCAGTCCGGCCACGTCGGCACGGCCGCGCCAGAACACCGGGCGCGCACCGCTGCGGCGCTCGTCGATGTCGACGAAGAGCAGGGCCTGGCTGGCCTCGCGCGGCGAGGGCTGGCGCGACAGCGACACCCCCACGTAGAGCCCGATGTTGGCCATCATGCTCCAGAACAGCGAGTGCGTGAGGTTGTCCAGGCCGGTCAGCCCGAACAGCTGCTCGGGACGCAGCAGCGCCACGCCGAAGGCGCCGGCCGTCACGAAGTCCGTCTGCCACCACCCGGACTTGGCGATCGACGGCAGCATCAGCGTGTAGACCCAGACGCCGAAGCCCCCGACCAGACCGGCCATCGCACCTTGCCGCGTGCCGCCCTTCCAGTACATGCCCCCGAGCACCGCGGGGGCGAACTGGGCCACCGCGGCGAAGCTGATGAGGCCGATGCTCACCAGCGCGTAGGCCTCCCCGGCGAGGTGGAAGTAGGCGTAGCCGAGCAGCAGGATGACCAGGATCGCGGCACGCCGCACCTGCAGCAGCACCCCGGTCAGGTCGGCGCGGGCGCCGAAGCGTCGCAGCCGGAGCAGCCACGGCATCACCAGGTCGTTGCACACCATCGTCGAGACCGCGATGGCCTCCACGATGACCATGCCGGTGGCCGCCGACAGCCCGCCGATGAAGGCCGCCAGCGCCAGCCACTCGGCCCCGGCGGCCATCGGCAGCGACAGCACGAACGTGTCGGCGTTCACGGCGCCGCTGCCGAAGAACAGCAGCCCGCCGAGGGCGATCGGCAGCACGAACAGGTTGATCGCCAGCAGGTAGGCCGGGAAGACCCAGACCGCGCGTCGCAGGTGGCGCTCGTCGACGTTCTCGACCACCATGACCTGGAACTGCCGCGGCAGGAAGACCACCGACAGCATCGACAGCAGCGTCAGCGCGAACCACTGCTCGTAGGCGAAGCGCTGGCCCTGCTGGGACAGGCGCAGCAGGTCGGCGAGCTCGGGCACGGCCAGCGCGCGCTGGAACAGCTCCGCCGGCCCGCCGAACAGGCCCCAGGTCACGAACACGCCCACCGCGACGAAGGCCACGAGCTTGACGAGCGACTCGAAGGCGATCGCCGCCACCATGCCCTCGTGGCGCTCGGTGCTGTCGAGATGACGCGTGCCGAAGACCATCGTGAAGCCGGCCAGCGCCAGCGCCACGTACAGCGTGCCGTCGGCCCACCACGGCGTGGTGCCGGCGGGCGCGCCGGCACCCGCGGGCGTCGTGAGCACGGCGTAGCCGCTGGCGATCGCCTTGAGCTGCAGCGCGATGTAGGGAACGATGCCGATCACGGTGACCAGCGTCACGAGTCCGGCCAGCGCCGGGCTCTTGCCGTAGCGGCTCGAGACGAAGTCGGCGATCGAGGTGAGGCGGTACGTGCGCGCGATGCGGATCATCTTGCGCAGCACCATCCACGCCAGCAGCATCGCCAGCATCGGACCGAGGTAGATCGGCAGGAACCACACGCCGCCGGAGGCCGCGCGGCCCACGCTGCCGAAGTAGGTCCACGCGGTGCAGTACACCGCCATCGACAGGGCGTAGATCCACGCGTTGCTGATCACCGACCGCCCCTGCGCGGCGCGCGCATCGGCCCACCAGGCGATGACGAACAGCAGGACCAGATAGGCCAGCGAGGTGCCGAGGACGAGGCCCGGAGTGATCACGCGCGGGGGCCTTCGTCGGGGGGCGGTGCGCTCGCTTCGTCGGCCGACTCGGGGGCGTTCGGCGCGTCGATCCCCCCGGACTCCAGCAACCACGCCAGCGCGACGATCAACAGCGCCCACACGCCGAAGAGCGCCGCCGGAAACAGCGGCAGGCCCAGCACCGTGACCTCGTGGTCCCACAGCGCGATCAACGGATAGTTGAACGCCAGCAGCGCCAGGACGAACAGCGCCACCAGTCGCTGGTGCAGGAGCCGCTCGTGCATGGCGCGGTCCGCGCGGTCCCCGTCAGCCCGTCCGGCCCGCCCGCCCGCGCGGGTCTGCGCGTGCAGCAAGCGGCCCCGGCCCGTGCCGGCCATGCCCGGCGGCCGACGCCTGCCGCCGCAGCGGCACGGCCAGCGGCGGCCGAGCACGCCGCATTGCGCGATCGTGGGCCATCAGCCTGCGCCGGTCACGCCTCGCACACGGGGGCGTCAGCGTTCGCCCCGCTTCTTCTTGCCGAAATCGATGCCGTGCGCATGCCGCCCGAGCGCGAACGAGGCCATGACCTTCATCCACAGCGTCACGCCGGCGATGGCCATCCAGTCGTCCCGGGCCAGGGCCTGGAAGCCCAGGACCGCGACCAGCACGCTCACCAGGACGACCCCGCCGACCAGGTTGATCGTCATCTCGTACGGCGCATAGCGCTCGGCGTCGGGCGGCGGCATGCCCTTCTTCAGCGCCACCTCGGAGAAGTCGCGCCTGACGAGGATCCGCCATGCCCTTCGCAGCCAGAAGAAGGCCACCGGAACCAGCACCAGCAGGAAGAACCAGTTGAAGACGTAGATCCCCATGTGCTGTCCTGGACCGGCCCGGCCATCGGGGCCTCAAAAAAGGAAAGACCCCGGTGCGGGACACCGGGGTCGGTGGGCCAGGCCTCAGCAGGTCAAGCCGAGGCCTGTCGAAGCGGGCTCAGTGCGCGACCGCATCGCCGGCACCCTTGGGGATGCGGACCGCCTCCACCATCTCCTGGACCTTCTGCGGCACGCGGCCACCGCTGAGCTTGGTGACCAGGATGGCCACGGCGAAGTTCACCAGCGCGCCCACGGTGCCGAAGGCCGCCGGGGTCAGGCCGAAGAAGCTGTTCGGACCACCGATGAGGCCCACGTACTCGGTCCCCTTGATGAAGAAGATGCCGTGGTGCGCGAACACGTAGAAGCAGGTGGCGAACATGCCCGCGATCATGCCGGCGATCGCGCCCTTGTCGGTGATGGTCTTGCTGAAGATGCCCATCATGATCGCCGGGAACAGCGACGACGCCGCCAGGCCGAAGGCCAGGGCCACGGTCGCCGCCGCGAAGCCCGGCGGGTTCAGGCCCAGGTAGCCGGCCAGGATGATGGCGAAGACCATCGCGACCTTGCCGGCCAACAGCTCGCTTTTCTCGCTCATGTCGGGCTTGAACACGCGCTTGATCAGGTCATGCGAGATCGCCGAAGAGATCGCCAGCAGCAGGCCGGCCGCGGTCGACAGCGCCGCCGCGATCGCGCCGGCCGCGACCAGGGCGATCACCCAGTTCGGCAGCTGCGCGATCTCGGGGTTGGCCAGCACGATGATGTCGTTGTTGACCGTGAGCTCGTTGCCCTTCCAGCCGGCCGCCTCCGCCTTGGCCTTGGCGGCCGCGTTGGTGGTCTTGTCGTTGTAGTACTGGATGCGGCCGTCGCCGTTCTTGTCCTCGAACTTCACGAGGCCGGTCTTCTCCCAGCGCTTCACCCACTCCGGACGATCGTCGTACTTCAGGCTGGCTTCCGGTGCGTAGAGGTCGGCGTTGGCATTGATGACGGCCGGGTTGGTCGTCAGCGCGCCCGCGGCACTCTGCGTGATGCCGACGTTCGAGTTGAACGTGCCCATCAGGTTCAGGCGCGCCATGCTGCCGACCGCCGGCGCCACCGTGTACAGCAGCGCGATGAAGATCAGCGTCCAGCCGGCCGAGTAGCGCGCGTCGGCCACCTTCGGCACGGTGAAGAAGCGGATGATCACGTGCGGCAGGCCCGCCGTGCCGATCATCAGCGAGATGGTGAAGAACACCATGTTCAGCGTCGACCCGGCCGTGGCGGTCGTGAACTGGGGGAAGCCCAGGTCGGTGACCACCTGGTCCAGCTTGGCCAGCAGCGCGACGTCGGTACCGGCCAGGTCGGAGCCCATGCCCAGCATCGGCAGCGGGTTGCCGGTCAGGCTCAGCGAGATGAACACCGCCGGGATCGTGTAGGCCACGATCAGCACGATGTACTGCGCCACCTGGGTGTAGGTGATGCCCTTCATGCCACCGAACACGGCGTAGGCGAACACGATCGCCATGCCCATGTAGATGCCCACGTCGGCCGACACGTTCAGGAAGCGCGCGAAGGTGACGCCCACGCCGGTCATCTGGCCCACGATGTAGACCACGCAGATGATCAGCAGGCAGACCACCGCCACGGTGCGCGCCGTCTGCGAGTAGTACCGGTCGCCGATGAACTCGGGCACGGTGAACTTGCCGAACTTGCGCAGGTACGGTGCCAGCAGCATGGCCAGCAGCACGTAGCCGCCGGTCCAGCCCATCAGGAAGACGGCGCCGCCGTGGCCCATGCTGGACAGCAGGCCGGCCATCGAGATGAAGGACGCCGCCGACATCCAGTCGGCCGCCGTGGCCATGCCGTTGGTGACCGGGTGGACACCGCCGCCGGCCACGTAGAACTCGCTGGTCGTGCCGGCACGCGCCCAGATGGCGATGCCGATGTAGATCGCGAAGCTCAGTCCGACGACGAGGTAGATGGTGGTTTGGAGTTCCATGATGGATTCGCCTCTTCCGATCAGTCCTCGTGAACGCCGAACTTGCGGTCGATCTCACCCATCTTCTTCGCGTAGAAGAAGATCAACGCGATGAAGATGTAGATCGCGCCCTGCTGGCCGAACCAGAAGCCCAGCGGGTAGCCGCCGAGCTGGATGTTGTTGAGCCACGGCGCGAAGATGATGCCGGCGCCGTAGGACACGAGCGCCCACACGATCAGGATCTTCGTCAGCAGCCCCAGCGTGGCTTTCCAATAGCCCTGGGCGTCGGTACTCATCTCTGGGGTCTCCTTCTATGGGGTTTGCGAGCAGCGGCCGAACGGTGCCCGCTCAGCTCGCACCGCTTCCGGTCGCGAACTATCGGACCGCGCTCTTACCGCCTTCTGACGCCGACGACATCCCGCGCGCCTTCGCACGGCGAACGCGACGGCTCGCCGGCGTCGACCATGAGTACGCGGGCCCGGATCGGCCGTCGGCACGCCGTGGACGTGCCGGGCTTGCCGGATCCGGGGGCGTCCGCGTCGTCGACTGCCGTCGGTGCTCGGGCGCGCCGCCACACCGGGGCGCGGATGCCAGGCGTCGGGGCGCGACGCGCGCTGCCGACGCCGCCCACGACCTCGACGAGGTCGGCATTCGGGTCCATGCGCTGCCGCCTGCGGGTGCAGCGCCACGGGCCCGGGTGCGGGATGCGATGCCGCATTCCGCCATCGGTCGATGCGCGCCCTTCGAGGCGGCCGCGAATCGCGTCGACCGCCACCTCGCCGTGCTCGTCACGGGGCCGCTCAACGTGGCTTCGTGTAGCGTCGGGGCATGAAGCCCGCCGCGTCCCTCGGCACCGGCGCCCGCGTCCGGGTGGCCGTCGCGGCCGCCCTGCCCTGCCTGCTCGGCGCAGCCGCCCATGCCGACGGGCTGGACGCCATCCAGGTCGTCCTGGGCCATGCCGAGACCTCGCCGGTGCCGCAGGGGTGGAGCGCGGGCGCTGCCGCCTACTCGGGCTCGTCGGCCTACGCCGCGGGGAGCTCGACGACGATGGTGATTCCCGGCGGCATCTACATCGGCGACCCGGTGATGTACCTCGGCGATCGGATCTTCTACACCTTCGGCAGGCAGGGGCCGCTCAGCTTCTTCGGCCGGCTGCGCGTCAGGCTGGGCAACCTCGACCCCGAAGACAGCCCGGCCTGGACCGGCATGACGAGCCGCAAGGCGCAGCTCGAAGCCGGGTTGGGCACCGTCGTCGTGAGCCCGGTCGGGCTGTGGACCGCGCGCTTCAGCAGCGACGTCAGCGGCCGCAGCAACGGTACCGAACTGCTGGTGAACTGGGCCGCGCCCCTCGTCGGCGAGGGCTGGATGGTCATGCCCGGCCTCGGCGTGCTGTGGCGCGACAGGCGGCTGGCCAACTACTACTTCGGCGGCGTCTCGCCGGCCGAAGCAACGCCCGGCCGGCCGGCGTACGAAGTCGGCAATGCTTGGTCGCTGGCGCCGAGCCTGATCGCGTCATATCGCCTCGGCCCGCAGTGGATCGCCGGCGTGGTGCTGGCCTACGAGCGTTTCTCGTCGCAGATCGCCGACAGCCCGCTGATCCAGAAGAACGGGCGCTACGACGCGCTGGTCGGCTTCGGGTACGTGTGGCGCTAGGGTCGGCATCCAGCGGCCGCCGCCGAGCGGCCACCGCGTGCACGTGCGCGCGGCATCCGACGCGATCGCGCACGGGCCCCAACGGACCGCATCGCCGGTGGCCGCGGGTTCCGGGGCATCGCCGTGGCCGCCTGTGATCAGGCCCGCAGCACCGCGTCGCCGACGAAGGGGTTCGTTCGCCTCTCTTGGCCGAAGGTGGACATCGGCCCGTGGCCCGGCACGAACTGCATCTCGTCGCCCAGAGGCCACAGCTGGGTGGTGATCGAGCGCAGCAGCGTCGCGTGGTCGCCGCGCGGGAAGTCGGTGCGGCCGATCGAGCCCTTGAACAGCACGTCGCCGACGAAGGCCACACCGTGGCGGACGGCGGCGAAGACCACGTGCCCCGGTGTGTGCCCCGGGCAGTGGCGCACCTGCAGGCGCAGGTCGCCGACCGCGACCTCGTCGCCGCCCTCGAGCCAGCGGTCGGGCGAGAACGGCCGCGCGCCCGGCACGCCGAACATGGCGCCCTGAACCTCGAGCTGGTCGATCCAGAAGCGGTCCTCGCGCTGAGGGCCCTCGACCGGCACGCCCGTGCGTTCGGCCATCTCGGCCACGCCGCCGCAGTGGTCGATGTGGCCGTGGGTGACCAGGATGCGCTCCAGCGTCGCGCCGCGCTGCTCCAGCAGCCGCAGCAGCCGGTCGACCTCGCCGCCAGGGTCGACGAAGGCGGCACGCTGCGTCGCCGGGCAGATGATGAGCGAGCAGTTCTGCTGGAAGGGGGTGACGGGGACGACGGCGAGCTTCACGGCGGCGGGGGCGGTGGCCAGACGGGTTCCGGTCACGTTGCCACGACCGCAGCCCGAGGTCCGGGCCGTCGATTGTCCACCGCGCCACCGGCCGGCACGGCCGTCGCCTCGGCAGCCGTGAACGAACCGGGCCGCCGAGCGGCCGGGCGCTGCGGCCGGAGCACTGGGCGCCGATCGACGCCGCGTTCAGGTCGAACGACGATCCGCTGGTCGGCGTCGGCCGGCAGCACGAGCCTCGCGAACCGTTCCACGCCGTGGTCAACCCGATGCCTGCCCCGATGGGGCTCGGCCCCGAGCGCCGCTGAGCAGGCGCGCCGACATCGCTTCGTCCGGTCAGCGAGGGTGTCGCGATCGGCCGAGGGCCATCATCAGACCGACCCGCACGGCGGCCGCCTCACGTCCGGCGGCACCTCGAGGCAAGTGGGCGGGGTGGCATCAGGCCGAGACGCTCGCCTGATGGGGGACCGATCGGTGGGACCCAAGGGGAAACGGGCCGAGAAGGCCCGTGTTTCCTGGATGTCTGGCGGAAAGGGAGGGATTCGAACCCTCGATACGGTGAAACCGTATACCGGATTTCGAGTCCGGCGCATTCGACCACTCTGCCACCTTTCCGTGCCGGCCCCATGGTCGCGGGGAGCGCGATTGTAGGGCCTGCGGATCAGGGCCCCGTCAGGGCGCCGTGTGCAGCGTCAGCGCGGCCAGTCGCGGATCGGAAAGGCGTGTCTGCCAGCGCTGGCCGGGTGCGAGCGGCCAGGCGTCGGTGAGCGTGCCGGTGGTCACGACCTCGCCGGCGCCGATCGACCAGTGCGGCGTGGTGGCCGCCATCGCGTCGACCATCGCGCGCAACGCGTGCAGCGGGCCGTCGAGCACGATGGCGCCCCGGCCGCGGTCCATCGGCTGCCCGTCGCACAGGAGCTCGACGTCGATCGCCGCCAGGTCGTCGGCCAGCGTGGGCCAGTCGCGCACGGGCACGCGCGGGCCGACGCGCAGACGGCCGTGCAGCGCGAAGTCGGCCGCGGTGTCGGGTGCGGCAAAGCGCCAACCGTCGAAGTGCGTGTGCACGATCTCGAAGGCGTGCGCGACCCAGTCGATGCAGCCGCGCAACTCGTCGAGCGACATGC
>JALORQ010000256.1 GCA_025458805.1 Rubrivivax sp. | reverse complement strand
TGATCTCGCACAACCTGCGGCGGCTGGGCAAGAACCTGCGCACCGAGGCCGGCCCGGGCGAGCCGATCCGCGTGCACGAGGCGCCGAGCGACCATGCCGAGGCGCAGTGGCTGCTCGACGAGGTGCAGGCGCTGCACCGCGCCGGCATGCCGCGCAGCGAGATCGCGCTGCTCTACCGCAGCAATGCGCAGAGCCGCGTGCTCGAAGGCGCGCTGTTCAACGCCGGCGTGCCGTACCGGGTCTACGGCGGGCTGCGCTTCTTCGAGCGCGCCGAGGTCAAGCACGCGCTGGCCTACCTGCGGCTGCTCGAGAACCCGAACGACGACACCAGCTTCCTGCGTGTCGTCAACTTCCCGGCGCGCGGCATCGGCGCGCGCAGCGTCGAGCAGCTGCAGGACGCGGCGCGGGCGAGCGGGCGCAGCCTGGCGCAGAGCGTGACCGCGGTGCCCGGCAAGGCCGGCGCCAACCTGCAGGCCTTCGTCGCGCTGGTCGACGCGATGCGCGCGGCGACCGTCGGCCTGACGCTGCGCCACATCATCGAGCACGTGCTGCAGGGCTCGGGCCTGCTCGACTTCTACCGCACCGACAAGGAAGGCGCCGAGCGCATCGAGAACCTCGAGGAACTCGTCAACGCGGCCGAGGGCTTCGTCACGCAGGAGGGCTTCGGCAAGGACGCGGTGGCGCTGCCGGTCGACGAGCAGGGCGGTGCGTCCGGTGCGCCCCCGGTGCCGGATGCCGAGACCGGCGAGATCGTGAGCCCGCTCGCCGCGTTCCTCACCCATGCCGCGCTCGAGGCCGGCGACAACCAGGCGCAGGCCGGGCAGGATGCGGTGCAGCTGATGACCGTGCACGCCGCCAAGGGGCTCGAGTTCGACGCCGTCTTCATCACCGGCATCGAGGAGGGGCTGTTCCCGCACGAGAACTCGCTGTCCGACGCCGACGGCATCGAGGAGGAGCGGCGACTGATGTACGTCGCGATCACGCGCGCGCGCGAGCGGCTGTACCTGAGCTTCAGCCAGACTCGCCTGCTGCACGGGCAGACGCGCTACAACGTCAAGAGCCGCTTCGTCGACGAACTGCCCGAAGGCGCGCTGAAGTGGCTCACGCCGCGTGCGGCCGCCTACGGCGCCGCCGCATCTCGCCACGGAGCGTTCGGCGACGCGGCGGGCTGGCCGCGCGGGGGCCGGACGTCGGCACCGTCCGGCGCGGGCGGCAGCCCGCGCGCCGAGCCGCCGTCGTGGCAGGCCGCGGCCGCCGCGCGCAGCGCCGGCGTTCCGGGACTGCGCATCGGGCAGTCGGTGTTCCACGCCAAGTTCGGCGAGGGCGTCGTCGTCACGCTCGAGGGGCGCGGCGACGATGCCCGCGCGCAGGTCAACTTCGGCCGCCACGGCCTGAAGTGGCTGGCGCTCGCGATCGCGAAGCTGACCCCGATCGACCCCTGACCGGGCGCGGTCGCGCTCAGCCCTGCCCGTCCGCGGGCTCCGGCAGCGACGGCGTGCCGCCGAAGCTGTCGGTGAAGCTGAAGATGAGCGAGACGTAGAACACCGTCGTGAACAGCAGCCCGACCGGCAGCGCCAGCAGCACGCCGACCTGCGGTGCCCCGAGGAGCCCGAAGACCAGCGCCGAGACGATCCCGAAGGCCGCCATCAGCGCGAGCCAGCCGAGCGCGTAGACGACGAAGGCGCCGCGGCAGCGCCAGACCGCGAGCGTGCTCGAGAACAGCGCCTGCGCCACGCCCTGGCCGCCCCAGTGGACGAGGGCCGGCGCGTGCCAGAACGGGATCGTCAGCAGCGTCATGCCGCCGCCCAGCCACAGCGCGGCGGCGGTGACGTCGCGGTCCGCCAGCACGGCCTGGACCTCCTCGCGCTCGGCGTCGGGCTGCGCGAGCATCACCTTGAAGAACTCCGACAGCGCGCTGCCGGTGACCGCATCGACGAACAGCAGCAGCCCGGTCGCCGTGACGCCGTAGAGCGCGCACAGGATCAGCAGCGAACGTCGCCGCGCCGCGTCGCCGCGCAGCGGCTCCAGGAAGGCGCCCGGCTGCACCGGCCCGCCGAGCAAAGCCGACTGGCTGGCGACCATGAAGCCGAGCGACAGCAGCGGCACCATCATCAGCTGCGCGATGCTGCCGAGCAGCGGCACCACCGAGACCAGCGAAGCGGCGAAGAAGAACAGCACGAACAGCAGCGTGAACGGCAGCGGCCGCTTGCCGAAGAGCCGGAAGGCATCGCCGATCCAGCGCGCACCGCGCGCAGGATCGACCGGTTTGAGCAGCAGGGCCATCGGAGTGGGCGCGCCGGTCAGGCCGGCGGATGCCAGGGGCGTTCGATGCGGTCGCGCAGCACGCGCTCGAAGTGCGCCGGATCCTTGGGCTGCAGCATCGACGCCGGACGCGGCAGGTGCCAGTCCCACAGCCGCGACAGCCAGAACCGCAGTGCCGCGGCACGCATCAGCGCGGGCAGCAACCGCTGCTCGCCGTGGTCGAGGGGGCGCACGCCCTGGTAGGCGGCGACGAAGGCGGCGGCGCGGTCCTCGTCGAGGCGGCCGCTCGCGGTGTCGACGCACCAGTCGTCGAGGCACACCGCGATGTCGAACAGCAGCGTGTCGTGGCCGGCGAAGTAGAAGTCGAAGAAGCCGCACAGCCGGTCGTCGCCCGCGGTGTCGTCGAACATCGCGTTGTCGCGGAACAGGTCGGCGTGGATCGGCCCGCGCGGCAGCGCGGCGAACGCGGCCGACGCGCCGAGCTGCTGCTGGAACGCGAGTTCCGACGACAGCA
>JALORQ010000255.1 GCA_025458805.1 Rubrivivax sp. | reverse complement strand
GCGCATCACCGAGAGCAACGTGCAGGACATGCTGCGCGAGGTGCGCATGGCGCTGCTCGAGGCCGACGTCGCGCTGCCGGTGGTGCGCGACTTCGTCGCACGCGTCAAGGACAAGGCGCTCGGCCAGGAGGTGGTGGGATCGCTCAACCCCGGGCAGGCGCTGGTCGGCATCGTCCACAAGGAGCTCGCCGCCACGATGGGCGAGACCGACGAGTCCGGCCGCCCGCGGCCGCCCGCCGACCTGAACCTGGCGACGCAGCCGCCGGCCGTGATCCTGATGGCCGGCCTGCAGGGCTCGGGCAAGACGACGACCACCGCGAAGCTCGCCCGGCACCTGATCGGCAAGCGCAAGAAGAAGGTGCTGACGGTCTCGGCCGACGTCTACCGGCCGGCCGCGATCGAGCAGCTGAAGACGGTGACGGCCCAGGCCGGCGCCGAGTGGTTTCCGTCGGCGCCGGACCAGAAGCCGAGCGAGATCGCGCTTGCGGCGCTCGACCACGCGCGTCGCCACTTCTTCGACGTGCTGATCGTCGACACCGCGGGCCGGCTGGCGATCGACGAGGCGCTGATGGCCGAGATCCGCGAACTGCACGCCGAACTGCATCCCGTCGAGACGCTGTTCGTCGTCGACGCGATGCAGGGCCAGGATGCGATCAACGTCGCCCGGGCCTTCAAGGAGGCGCTGCCGCTCACCGGTGTGGTGCTGACCAAGCTCGACGGCGATTCGCGCGGCGGCGCCGCGCTCTCGGTGCGCCAGGTCACCGGCGCGCCGATCAAGTTCGCCGGCATCTCGGAGAAGATCGACGGCCTCGAGGTCTTCGATGCCGAGCGCCACGCCGGCCGCGTGCTCGGCATGGGCGACATCGTCGCGCTGGTCGAGGAGGTCCAGAAGGGCGTCGACCTGCAGTCGGCGCAGAAGCTCGCCGAGAAGGTCAAGGCCGGCGGCTTCGACCTCGACGACTTCCGCGAGCAGCTCGGCCAGATGAAGAAGATGGGCGGGCTGTCGAGCCTGATGGACAAGCTGCCGAGCCAGCTGGCCGCGCGCGCGCAGGGCGCCGACATGGAGCGCGCCGAGCGCGACGTGCGGCGCATGGAGGGCATCATCAACTCGATGACCCCGCTCGAGCGGCGCAAGCCCGAACTGATCAAGGCCAGCCGCAAGCGTCGCATCGCGGCGGGCGCCGGGGTGCCGGTGCAGGAGGTCAACCGCCTGCTCAACCAGTTCGAGCAGATGCAGGGCATGATGAAGAAGATGAAGGGCGGCGGCCTGATGAAGATGATGAAGCGCATGGGCGGGGCCTTCGGCGGCCCGGGCGGCGGCTTCCCCGGCCTGCCGCGGTAGGCGCCGCCGGACGCGGGGCGGGCCGGTGCGCTGACCAGCGGTTACACGCGACGGGGCGTCGTCGCCTCAGGTCCGGCCGGCGGCCGCCGATAAGCCGCCATGGACTTCGCCGACATCATCGCCCTCCCCGCGCTGGCCGTCGCCTTGCTGCTGGCCGCCACGCTGGCCCTCGTGCGCTGGCGTCAACGCCGCCCGGCGCCGCGCGCGGTGCGACGCGACACGCTCGATACGATCGCCGGATGGCCGCCCGAGTCGGCGCGCGTGATGACGATCAGCGAACGCCAGAGCTACGAGTTGCTGCGCCGCGCCCTGCCCGGCTTCATGGTGCTTGCGCAGGTTCCGCTGTCGCGCTTCGTGCGCGTGCCTTCCCGCAACGGCTACGGCGAGTGGCTGCAGCGCGTCGGACACCTCTCGGCCGACCTGCTGCTGTGCGATGCCGGCTCGCGCGTGCTCGCGGTGATCGACATCCGCTCGCCGCAGGAGACCGAGCGCAGCCGCAAGCGCCACGAGCGCATCGCCAAGGTGCTCAAGAGCGCCGGAATCCGCGTCCACGTCTGGATGGAGGGATCTCTGCCCGGCATCAACGAGATCCGCGCCACGCTGGGCGCCGAGCTCGGCGGCGCGATCGCTCCGGCGCCGTCCGCCAGCGCGAACTCGCGCTCCATGCCGCTGATCCCGGTGGCCGAGATCGAGGAGATCCTGGCCGAGGGCGACCACGCCGCGCGCGACGCGATGGAGCCGGTGCCCTCGGCCTTCTTCGACGACATGGAACTCGCGCCCACCGGCGCGCGTCGCTGACCGCGCGCGGACGCCCGGCGCCGCTTCACTTCACGCCAGCAGCGCGTCGGCGAACTCGCGCGCGCTGAACGGCTGCAGGTCCTCGAGCCGCTCGCCGACGCCGACGAAATAGACCGGCACCACCCTCCCCTGCCCGGCGCCCCAGCGCGCGATCGCGGCCAGCACGCCGCCCTTCGCGGTGCCGTCGAGCTTGGTGACGACGAGGCCGGTGAGACCGAGCGCGGCGTCGAAGGCCTTCACCTGCGCCAGCGCGTTCTGGCCGGTGTTGCCGTCGACCACGAGCACTACCTCGTGCGGCGCGCCGTCCTGCGCCTTGGCGATGGTGCGGCGGATCTTCTTCAGCTCCTCCATCAGGTGGAGCTGGGTCGGCAACCGGCCGGCCGTGTCGGCGATGACGACGTCGCAGCCGCGCGCGCGACCGGCGTTCACCGCGTCGAAGGTCACCGCGGCGGGGTCGCCGCCGGCCTGGCTGACGATCTCGACCCGGTTGCGGTCGGCCCAGATGCCGAGTTGCTCGCGCGCCGCGGCGCGGAAGGTGTCCGCCGCGGCAAGCAGAACCTTCTGCTCGGCCATCGCGAGGTGGCGCGTCAGCTTGCCGATCGTCGTCGTCTTGCCGGCGCCGTTGACGCCGACCACCAT
>JALORQ010000015.1 GCA_025458805.1 Rubrivivax sp. | reverse complement strand
GGCAAAGCGCTGCAGCCAGCTCTCGAGCCACACCAGCGCGTCGAGGTCGAGGTGGTTGGTCGGCTCGTCGAGCAGCAGCAGGTCGGCCGGGCACATCAGTGCACGCGCCAGCTGCAGCCGCATGCGCCAGCCACCCGAGAAGCTGTCGACCGGCGCGTCGAGCTCGGCCGGCTTGAAGCCCAGCCCGAGCAGCAGGGCCTGCGCGCGCGCGCGGGCGTCGAAGGCGCCGGCTTCCTCGAGCGCGAGGTGCGCGTCGGCGATCGCGTGGCCGTCGTCGGCGGCCTCTGCGGAGGCGAGCATCGCCTGCGCCTCGGCCAACGGGACGTCGCCCTGCAGCACGAAGTCGGTGGCGCCGTCCGCGGTCTCGGGCATCTGCTGCGCGACCTCGCCCAGGCGCCACGTCGGCGGGATCTCGCAGTCGCCGGCGTCGGCGTGCAGGCGCCCGGCCAGCAACGCGAAGAGGCTGGACTTGCCGGCGCCGTTGCGCCCGACCAGGCCGACCTTCTCGCCGGGGTTGAGCACGAGGTTCGCGCGCTCGAGCACGACCTTGGTGCCGCGGCGCAGCGTGAGGTTTCGCAGGGTGATCACGGGGCGCGATTGTCGGCGAGGCGGGGATCCGCGCGTCGCGACCGTGTTCGGACGTGGGGCCGGCGGCAGCGATTCGAGCGCGCCCTGCGCGCCCCCCACTCATCGCGAGTGCGCTGCGCGATCGCCCCGACGGCTCTCGCCGCTCGCTGAAGCTCGAGCAGGTCTGGACCGAGATGTGGATGCCGATCGGCGCCTTCGGTGCCAGCGGCGAGACCTGGCGCCGCCAGCGCCGCATGGTGATGGCCGGCTTCGACCCGGCGCACGTCGAGCAGTACTTCCCGTCGCTGCAGCGCGTGGCGCAGCGGCTGGTGTCGCGCTGGCAGCAGGCGGCACGCCAGGGCAAGTCGATCGACCTGCAGGCGGACCTGATGCGCTGCACGGTGGACGCGATCGCCCGGCTGGCCGTCGGTGTTGAGGTCGACACGCTGGCCTCCGACGAGGACGTGATCCAGAACCATCTGAACCGCATCTTCCCGATGCTGTTCAAGCGCATCTTCGCGCCGTTGCCCACCTGGCGCTGGTGGCCCTCGGCGGCATCCCGCGACGCTGGCACGCGCCACCGCGGAAGTGCGCCGCATCCGCGGCGACGGCCGCGCGCCGACGCTGGAGCAGATCGCGCAGCTCGACTTCGTCGAGGCCTGCTGCCACGAGGCGATGCGCCTGGAGCCGGTGGCGCCGCAGAACACGATGCAGGCGCTGCGCGACACGACGCTCGGCGACGTGCACATCCCCGAGGGCATGGTCGTCATCGCGGTGATGCGGCGTGACGCCACCAGCGAGCGGCACATGCCCGACGCGGCGGCGTTCGATGCCGACCGCTGGCTCGGCGACGGCGGCCCGTCGCAGGCGGCCAGCGCGGCCAAGCGCATCTCGATGCCGTTCGGCGCCGGCCCGCGCATCTGCCCGGGCCGCTATCTGGCGCTGCTCGAGATGAAGATGGCGATGGCGGCGCTGCTGGGCGGCTTCGAGCTCGAGTCGGTGGGCACGGCCGACGGGCAGGAACCGCGGGAACTGCTGCAGCTGGTGATGGCACCGGTGGGGCTGACGATGCGGCTGCGCGAGCGCGCGGCCCGCGAGGTCGCCGGAGACGACGGGAGCCGCTGATCGTGCTCGACCGGGCCGGCGGCGGCGCGGCCGACCCGACCACGCCCGGCCCGCAGCGCGGTTTGCGTGAGGTCAAGCCGCCGGCCCCGATGCGGGGCCTAGAGTGCACCCGTCGTGCCCGGCGCCGCGCCGGGGAACACGCGCTGGCGCGATGAGGCCGGCACGCCGCGGCATCCGTCAACCCGCGAGGAGACAGACCATGAAGAACATGCGCCCCCTGGTCGCCCCGGCCGCACTCGCCAGCCTGCTCGCCTGTGCATCGGTGCAGGCGCAGCAGAACATCGCGAAGGTCGGCGTCACCTACTACCAGACCCGATCCGAGACCGGCGGGCTGAACGTCGACCCGCCGGCTGCCGGAGCGGCCCTCGCAGGCTCGGACGTCGAGTCGGGCAACGCGACGACGGTGATCTTCGTCTACGAGCGCCGCTTCACGCCCAACTTCGGCGCCGAGATCGTGCTCGG
This sequence comes from Rubrivivax sp., assembly GCA_025458805.1. Taxonomy (GTDB): domain Bacteria; phylum Pseudomonadota; class Gammaproteobacteria; order Burkholderiales; family Burkholderiaceae_C; genus Rubrivivax. The sequence goes on along the minus strand of JALORQ010000015.1, from coordinate 23,745 downwards.
CGTGCCGCCGGAGATCGACGGCAACGCCACCGGACCGCTGGCCGACCTGCTGCAGCGGCTCGGCCAGTCGTCGACGGTGCTGACGGCGAAGAACGTCGCGCCGACGCTGCTCTTCAACTACTACTTCCTCGAGCCGGAGTCGCCGTGGCGTCCCTATGTCGGCGCCGGCATCAACTACACCTACTTCGCCGACATCGAGTCGAGCATCCCCGGCGCCGACATCGACATGAGCGACTCCTGGGGCTGGGCCGTGCAGGCCGGGCTCAGCTATGCGGTGTCCAAGCAGTGGGGGCTGTTCGCCAGCGTCACGCGCGTCGACGTGAAGAGCGACGTCACGGCCCGCGCGACGCTGACGCTGCCGACGCCGATCGGCCCGCAGAACGTACCGGTGACGGTCAAGACCGAGATCGACTTCAAGCCGGTGACCTACCAGATCGGCGTCTGGTACGCCTTCTGACCGGGCGTGCGCGGCGCCGCCGTGCGATCGTCAGCGCGCCGCCGCCAGGTCCGTCGCCGAGAGCAGCAGCACCTGGTCATCGCCGGCGCTGGTGGGCAGCCACACCGGCTCCAGGCGCGGGAACGCGCGCTCGAAGTGCTCGCGCTCGTGACCGATCTCGAGCACGAGCAGGCCCTGCTCGTCCAGGTGCGCGGGCAGGTCGCGCAGCAGCGCGCGCACGAAGTCCATGCCGTCGGCGCCCCCGTCGAGCGCGAGCGCGGGCTCGGCCCGGAACTCCGGCGGCAGCGCGGCCATCGACGACGCGTTGACGTAGGGCGGGTTGCACAGGATCAGGTCGTAGGTGCCGTCGGCCGCCGCCAGGCCGTCGCCGCGGCGCAGCCGGATGCGGGCTTCGAGTCCGTGTCGCCGGACGTTGATCGCCGCCACCGCCAGCGCATCGGCCGAGAGGTCCGTCGCTTCGACCCTCACCCGCGGCCAGGCCATCGCGGCCAGCACGGCCAGGCTGCCGTTGCCGGTGCAGAGGTCGAGCACGCGCGCCGGCTCGCGGCCGAGCCAGGCGTCGATCAGTCCCTCGGCCAGCGCTTCGGCGATCAGCGAGCGCGGCACGATGACGCGCTCGTCGACGGTGAACGGCACCCCCTGCAGCCAGGCCTCGCCGGTCAGGTAGGCGGCCGGCCGGCGGGTCGCGATGCGCTCGTCGACGAGCGCGTCGACGGCCGCGGCCTGCGTCGGATCGACTGGGCGCGCGGCCACGCCGTCGAGATCGTCGAGCGGCAGCCCGAGCCGCCACAGCACGAGCCACGCGGCCTCGTCCCAGGCATTCGTCGTGCCGTGCCCGAAGGCGAGGCCCGCCGCATCGAGGCGCGCCGCCGCGCGCTCGACGAGCTCGAGCAGCGTCATCCGAGCAGCCGCTCGAGCGTGCCGCGGTAGACGTTCTTCAGCGCGTCGACCTCGGCGACGGCGACGTGCTCGTCGATCTTGTGGATCGACGCGCCGACCGGGCCGAACTCGACGACCTGCGGGCAGATGCGGGCGATGAAGCGGCCGTCCGAGGTGCCGCCGGTGGTCGACAGCTCGGGCTTCAGTCCGCATGCGGCCTCGATCGCGGCGGTGAGGGCTGCCGACAGCGTGCCCGGCGGCGTCAGGAAGGGTCGTCCGCCGAGCGTCCAGGCGATCTCGTGCTCGACCCGGTGGCGCGCGAGGATCTCCGCGACCCGGGACTGCAGGCCTTCCGGCGTCGACGCCGTGCCGAAGCGGAAGTTGAAGTCGACCACCAGCTCGCCCGGGATCACGTTGGTGGCGCCGGTGCCGGCGTGGAGGTTGCTGACCTGCCAGCTCGTCGGCGGGAAGAAGTCGTTGCCGTCGTCCCAGCGGGTGACTGCCAGCTCGGCCAGCGCGGGCGCGAACTCGTGCACCGGGTTGCGCGCGAGTTGCGGGTAGGCGATGTGCCCCTGCACCCCCTTGACGACCAGCCGCGCCGAGAGCGTGCCGCGACGGCCGTTCTTGATCGTGTCGCCCAGCCGCGCGACCGAGGTCGGCTCGCCGACGATGCAGGCGTCGAGCCGCTCGCCGCGCTGTTCGAGCCATTCGACGATGCGCACCGTGCCGTCGACCGAGGGGCCTTCCTCGTCGCTGGTGATCAGGAACGCGATGCCGCCGGCGTGTGCCGGCTGGGCGGCGACGAACTCCTCGCACGCCACGACCATCGCGGCCAGCGAGGTCTTCATGTCGGCCGCGCCGCGCCCGTACAGGCACCCGTCGCGGTGCGACGGCACGAAGGGATCGCTCGTCCAGCGCTCGACCGGGCCGGTGGGCACGACATCGGTGTGGCCGGCGAACGCGAGCAGCGGCCCCGGGCGCGTGCCCCGACGCACCGCCCAGAGGTTGCTCACGCGAAAGGCGTCGGGCCCGCGCGGCAGAGGCTCGCAGGCGAAACCGCAGGCCGTCAGCCGGTCGGCGATCAGCGACTGGCAGCCGGCGTCGTCGGGCGTCACCGAGCGGCGCGCGATCAGCGCCTCGGCGAGCCGCAGCGTGCGGCTCACGGGACGCGGCGGCCGCCGGCGGCCGGCAGCGGCGGCATCAGCGGCGCGGCGCGCGAATCCTCGGGCCGCACGTCGAGCGTGATCTCGGTGAAGCTCGGGCCTTCCGGCTCGTCCTCCTTGCGCGTGCCGCCGCCCTTGCCCTGCGGCGTCATCTCGTTCTGCAGCCGCCACAGCAGGTTGGTCGGCGAGTCGGCGTGCGCGAGGGCCTCGTCGCGCGAGATGACGCCTTCGGTGATCAGCCGCGCCAGGTCCATCTCGAAGGTCTGAGAGCCCTCGGCCATCGACTTCTCGACGGCCTCCTTGACGCCCGCCAGGTCACCCTTCTCGATCAGCTCCGAGACCAGCTTGGTGTTGAGCAGCACCTCGACCGCGGGCACGCGGCCGCCGGCGTGGTTGCGCAGCAGTCGCTGCGAGATCACCGCGCGCAGCCCGGACGACAGGTCCGACAGCAAGGTGGGCCTTGCCTCGGGCGCATAGAAGGACAGGATGCGCCCGAGGGCGTGGTAGCTGTTGTTGGCGTGCAGCGTCGCCAGCACGAGGTGGCCCGACAGCGCGTACGACAGCGCCGCCGTCATCGTCTCGCGGTCGCGGATCTCGCCGATCAGGATGCAGTCGGGCGCCTGGCGCAGCGCATTCTTCAACGCCGTCTGCAGCGACACCGTGTCGCGCCCGACCTCGCGCTGGTTGACGACCGACTTCTTGTTGGTGAACAGGAACTCGATCGGGTCCTCGATCGTGAGGATGTGACCCGGCACCTGCTGGTTGCGCCACTCGAGCATCGCAGCGAGCGTGGTGCTCTTGCCGGTGCCGGTGGCGCCGACCATCAGCACCAGGCCCCGCTTCTCGAGCACCAGCTGCGACAGGATCGGCGGCACGCCCAGTGTCTCGAGCGGCGGGATCTCGAACGGGATGCAGCGGAACACCGCGGCGATCGAGCCGCGCTGCTTGAACGCCGACAGCCGGAAGCTGCCGATGCGCGCGATGCCGATCGCGACGTTGAGCTCGCCGGTGTCGTCGAGCTCCTCGAGCTGCTGCGGCGTCAGCAGCTCCCCCAGCAGCTGCCTGACCTGCGGCGGCATGAGCACCTGGTCCGAGAGCTGGAGGATCTGTCCGTGGATCTTGATCAGGATCGGCGTGTTGGCCGACATGTAGACGTCGGACGCGTTCTTCTCCGCCATCAGGCGCAGCACGCGCTCCATGTTGCCGGCCATGCCCGATCCCTTCGCCTTGGCGCCGTGCGCGCGGCTACGCGCGCAGCAGCTCGTTGATGCTGGTCTTCGCGCGTGTCTGCGCGTCGACCTTCTTGACGATCACCGCGCAGTAGAGGCTGTGCGTCCCGTCGGCGGCCGGCAGCGATCCGCTGACCACCACCGAGCCGGCCGGCACGCGGCCGTAGATCACCTCGCCCGTGGCGCGGTCGTAGATCTTCGTGCTCTGCCCGATGTAGACGCCCATGCTGATCACCGAGTTCTCCTCGACGATCACGCCCTCGACGATCTCGCTGCGAGCGCCGATGAAGCAGTTGTCCTCGATGATCGTCGGGTTGGCCTGCAGCGGCTCGAGCACGCCGCCGATGCCGACCCCGCCCGACAGGTGCACGTTGCGGCCGATCTGCGCGCAGCTGCCCACCGTCGCCCAGGTGTCGACCATCGTGCCCTCGTCGACATAGGCGCCGATGTTGACGTAGCTCGGCATCAGCACGACGTTGCGGCCGACGAAGCTGCCGCGCCGCGCCACCGCCGGCGGCACGACGCGGATGCCCGTCGCGCGCATCGCGTCGTCGCTGACGTGCGCGAACTTGGTTTCCACCTTGTCGAAGAAGCTCAGGTCGCCGGCGCGCATGACGCGGTTGTCGTGGAGCCGGAACGACAGCAGCACGGCCTTCTTGACCCACTGGTTGACCGTCCACTGCCCGACGCCGTGGCGATCGGCGACGCGGCGGCGACCGGCGTTGAGGTCGGCGATGACCTTCTCGACGGCTTCGCGCAGCGCGGGCGTCGCGGCGCCGGGCAGGCTGGCGCGGTCTTCCCACGCGCGGTCGATGACGGCTTGCAGCTCGGTGCTCATGAGGGGAGGCTCTCGATGTAGGCGACGATGCGGCGCGCGGCCTCGACGCAGTCGTCGACGGAGGCCACCAGCGCCAGGCGGATGCGGCCGGCACCCGGGTTGGTGCCGTGCGCCGGGCGGGCCAGAAGGCTTCCCGGCAGGGTGCCCACATTGTATTGAGCGAGCAGGTCGCGGGCGAAGCCCACGTCGTCGCCGCCGGGCACGCCGGCCCACAGGTAGAAGCCGGCATCCGGCAGCGCGACGTCCATCACACGGGAAAGCATCGGCGTCACGCGCTCGAACTTGAGGCGGTACAGCGCCCGGTTCTCGGCCACGTGCGCCTCGTCGCCCCAGGCCGCGATGCTCGCGCGCTGCACGACCGGGCTCATCGCGCTGCCGTGGTAGGTGCGGTAGAGCAGGAAGTCCTTCAGGATCGAGGCGTCGCCAGCGACGAAGCCCGAGCGCAGGCCGGGCACGTTGCTGCGCTTGGACAGGCTGGTCAGCATGACGAGGCGGCGGAAGTCGGCGCGCCCGAGGGCGGCCGCGGCCTGCAACCCGCCGAGCGGCGCCTCGTCGCCGAACCAGATCTCCGAGTAGCACTCGTCGCTGGCGATGACGAAGCCGTGCCGGTCGGACAGCTCGAACAGCCGCGCCCATTCGGCGAGCGGCATCACGGCGCCGGTCGGGTTGCCCGGCGAGCAGACGTACAGCAGCTGCGTGCGCGCCCAGGTGGCGTCGTCGATCTGCGACCAGTCGGCGGCGAAGTTGCGCGACGGGTCGCTGTTGGCAAAGGCCACCTGGGCGCCGGCGAGCAGCGCCGCCCCTTCGTAGATCTGGTAGAAGGGATTGGGGCAGACGACGGTGGCGCCCGGGCACGTGGGGTCGATCACCGCCTGCGCCAGCGCGAACAAGGCCTCGCGCGAGCCGTTGACCGGCAGCACCTGCGTGGCCGGGTCCACGGCGACGCCGTAGCGGCGCTGCAGCCACGCGGCGCAGGCCTCGCGCAGCGCCGGCTCGCCGGCGGTCGCCGGGTAGCTCGACAGCCCGGGCAGCGCGGCGACCAGCGCCTCCTCGATCAGGCACGGGGTGGCGTGTCGCGGCTCGCCGATGCCCAGGCCGATCGGGCGCAGCGCCGGGTTGGGCACCACGCCGCGAGTCAGCGCGCGCCAGCGCTCGAAAGGGTAGGGGTGCAGGGTGGCGAGGCGCGGATTCATTGCGGCGGATTATCCCGGCCCCCGGCGGGTCGCCCGGTTGACGGGCCTCGCGTGGCGGCCGCATGATGCCCTGATGTCGACGGCGTCGCGCTGGCGTTTCGCACTGGCCTGGCTGCTGCCGCTTTCGGTCGGCGCGGCGGCCTGGATGTCGCCTTGGGTCGCCGCTGCCGTGATGGCCGGCTGGCAGGTGCTGCTGGCGCTCGCGGAGCGGCTTCCGGCTGCATGGCATTCGCCGGCGGCCGAGCCCGACACCGCGTGGCATCGCGCGTGTCTGCGGGTTCACCTGCCGCTGCAGGCGGGGATCCTCGGCATCGGCGTCGGCCTGGCGGCTGATGAGGTCAGTGTCTGGGCCGTTCTCGCGCTGGCCTATGCCGTTGGCGGCGTCACCGGGAGCCAGGGCATCACCTTCGCGCACGAGCTGGGCCATTCGCGGTCGCGGAAGGACCGGCTCCTCGCCTGGATGCTGATGGGCAGCGTCAACTACGCGCACTTCATGGTCGAGCACTACCGCGGGCACCATGTCCGCGCGGCAACCCGGGACGACCCGGCGACCGCGCGCCGCGGCGAAAGCCTGTGGCGCTTCCTCCCGCGCACGCTGGCCGGCAGCCTGCGCAGTGCCTGGCGGCTCGAAGCGCTGCGCCTGCGCCAGGCCCGTCGCGGGTGGCACCGCAGCCCGCTGGCCTGGGCCAGCGCGGCGCAGGTCGGCGCGGCAGTGGCGATCGGCGCCGCGCTAGGGCCGCTCGCCCTGCTGTTCTGGATCGCGCAGTCGGCCTACGCGGTGTTCCTGCTCGAGACGATCAACTACGTCGAGCACTACGGTCTCGAGCGGCACGCCGCCGACGGGCGGCCCGAGCCGTTCGGGCTGCGGCATGCGTGGAACGCAGACCACTGGCTGACCAACAGCGTGATCGCCAACCTGCAGAGGCACAGCGACCACCACATGCATCCGTGGAAGCACTATGCCGAGCTCGAGCCGCTGCCGGGCCCGCAGCTGCCCACCGGCTACGCCGGCTGCCTGTTCCTGGCGAGCGTGCCACGATGGTGGTTCGCGGTGATGGAGCCGCGGCTGGCGGCGCTCGGGACGCCGCGGGCGCGGACGACGGCATGAGTCGGCCCCGGTCGGCGCGTCAGCCCGGTGCCAGACGTCCGGCGTCCAATCGACGCATCTTCAACCGCCGCCGGCGCTGCGCCGGCCTTTCGGGAGACTGCACATGAGCAAGCGTGACGTGGTGGTGCTGGGCGCGGCGCGTTCGGCAATCGGGACCTTCGGCGGCTCGCTCGCCGACATCGAGCCGGCCGAGCTGGCCGGCACCGTGATGAAGGCGGCGGTCGAGCGCTCGGGCGTCGACCCCAAGGCGATCAACTACGTGACGGTCGGCAACTGCATTCCCACCGAGAGCCGCTACCCGTACGTCGCGCGCGTGGCCAGCATCCAGGCCGGGCTGTCGATGGACAGCGTGGCGATGGCGGTCAACCGGCTGTGCTCGTCGGGCCTGCAGGGCATCGTGACGACGGCGCAGAACATCCTGCTCGACGACTGCGACTACGGCATCGGCGGCGGCGTCGAGGTGATGAGCCGCGGCGCCTACCTGTCGACGACGCAGCGCAACGGCGCGCGCATGGGCGACGTGAAGATGCTCGACGCGATGGTCGCGGCGCTGACCGACCCGTTCGGCGTCGGCCACATGGGCGTCACGGCCGAGAACCTGGCCGCGAAGTGGGGCATCAGCCGCGAGGAGCAGGACGCGCTTGCCGTCGAGTCGCAGCGGCGCGCCGCCGCGGCCATCGCCGAGGGCCGCTTCAAGAGCCAGATCGTCCCCATCGTCAAGCAGACGAAGAAGGGCGAGGTGACCTTCGACACCGACGAGCACGTCAAGGGCGCCACGACGATGGAGAGCCTGGCCAAGCTCAAGCCGGCGTTCAAGAAGGACGGCGGCACGGTGACCGCCGGCAACGCCTCGGGCATCAACGACGGTGCCGCCTTCCTGGTGCTGGCCGACGCGGCGCGTGCCGAGGCCGATGGCCACAAGGCGATGGCCCGTCTCGTCTCGTACGCCGTGGCAGGGGTGCCGAACCACATCATGGGCGAGGGGCCGATCCCGGCGACGAAGGCCGCGCTGAAGAAGGGCGGCCTCAAGCTCGACCAGATGGACGTCATCGAGAGCAACGAGGCCTTCGCGGCCCAGGCCATCGCGGTGGCGCGCGGCCTCGAGCTCGACATGTCCAAGACCAACCCGAACGGCGGCGCGATCGCGCTCGGCCACCCGATCGGCTGCTCGGGAGCGTTTCTCGCCGTCAAGGCGATCTACGAACTGCACCGCAGCGGCGGCCGCTACGCGCTGGTGACCATGTGCATCGGCGGCGGGCAGGGCATCGCGGCGGTGTTCGAGCGCGTCTGACCGGGCGGTTCCCGGCCGGCCTCGTTCAGGCCGCGCCGGGCTCGCGCGTCAGCCGGTCGACGATCGCCAGCAGGCGGGCGACATCGATCGGCTTGACGACGTAGTCGGCGAAGCCCGCGCGGCGCGCGCGCTCGAGGTCGCGCGCGGCGCCCAGGCTGGTCACGGCGACGATCGGGGTGTCCCGCAGCGCATCGTCCTGGCGCAGGCGCGCAAGCACCTCGAAGCCGTCGATGTCAGGCAATTGCAGGTCCAGCAGCACCAGCGCCGGCCGGTGGGAGCGCGCCAGCTCGATGCCCAGCCCGGGGGCGGGCGCCATCAGCAGTTCGAGGCCGGGCCGCTGAGCGAACACCTCGGCCATCAGCCGCAGGTTGCCGGGGTTGTCGTCGATGTAGAGCACGCTCGCGCGCAGGTCGGCGGGCGGAGCGGCCGTCGCGGCCTCGCCGGCGGCCGCGGCGGGTGCCGTCGCCGGCGCTGCCGTCGCAAGCTCGACGCTGAAGGTCGTGCCCGCGCCGACCCGGCTCTCGACGTCGATGCGGCCGCCCATGAGCTCGACCAGGCGCCGCGTGATGACGAGGCCGATGCCGGTGCCCGGCACGGCCGGGTCGGCGGCGAGTCGGTGGAACGGCACGAACAGCTCCGGCAGCCGCTCGGCCGCGATGCCCCGGCCCGTGTCGGCGACGGCGAACATCGCCCGCCCGGTGGCACCGGCTGCAGCGCGCACGCTCACGGCCCCTCCGTCGACGTTGTACTTGATCGCGTTGGACAGCAGGTTCATCAGCACCTGCTTGAGACGCGTGCGGTCGGCAGCCAGCGTGAGGTCCGCCGGAATCGCGTCGGCGGACAGCACGATCCCTCGGGACGAGGCCAGCGGCGCCAGCAGCGCGACGGTCTCGTCGACCAGCGGCGCCAGCGTCACGGGCTCGATCGACAGCCGGATGCGGCCCGACTCGATGCGCGCGAGATCGAGCACCTCGTTGATCAGCTCCATCAGGTGGTGGCCGGCACGCAGGATCTCGCGCACCCAGTCGTGTGCCTTCGGGCCCAGGGTCGGATCGAGCTCGAGCAGCTGCGAGAAACCGAGCACCGCATTCATCGGCGTGCGCAGCTCGTGGCTCATGCTGGCGAGGAAGTCGCTCTTGGCCTGGTTCGCGCGCTCGGCGTCGGCCTTCGCGGCGGCGAGGTCGGCCGTGCGCCGCTCGATCCGCGCCTCGAGTTCGCCGGCCAGCGCGCGCAGCGCGTCCTCGGCCCGGCGGCGCTCGGTGATGTCGAGAAACGACGCCATCATGCACAGCGGCTCGCCGTCGGCGCCGCGCACCATCGAGGCAGCGACCTCGACGTCGCGCGGCGTGCCGTCGCTGCGCACCGCGCGCATCTCGCCGCGCCACTCGCCATCGCGCCGCAGCGCGTCGATCACCGAGCGCGGCTCGTCCGGGAGCTGCCAGAACTCGATCGCCGAGCGTCCGATGGCGTGCTCCCGGGTGGTGCCCCAGAGCCGGCAGAACGCCGGGTTGACGTACGTCAGGCGCCCGTCGAGATCCGACAGCGCGATGCCGTTGAGCGAACTCTCGATCGCGGCGTCCTTGACGCTCAGCACCTGCTCGGCGCGCTTGTGCTCGGTCACGTCGAGGATCAGCGTGTTCCACAGCACGCTGCCGTCCGCCTGGCGCTGGGGCCGGCCGCGCCCCTCGAGCCACTTGCGCCGGCCCGACGGCGTCGTGATGCGCCACTGCCAGGACCACGGCTCGAGCGTCTGCGCCGACGCCATCACCGACTGCTGCATCCCCGGCAGGTCCGCGGCGTCGACCATCTGCCACAGCACGGTGGCGTCGTCCATGATGACGTGCGCCTCGATCTCCCAGAGGTCGAGGCAGCGCGGACTCATGTACTCGACGGTGTCGGAGCCGTCGGGTCGCAGCCGGTAGCGGAACAGCGCGCCCGGCACGTGCTCGGCCATGGCGCGAAAGCTCGCGGCCATCGCGTTCAACGCGTCGTCGCCCTCGTCGTCTCCTGTCTGCGTCACTGCTGCGCCGCCGCGTCATCCCGACGCTTCGCATGATGACAGGTCCGAGGTCCTCGCACGATGACACCGCGGTCGCGCGCGCCCGTCAGAGCGCGCCGCGGCAGCCGGGCTGGCCGCAGCGGCAGGCGAGCCGCCCGTCGTGGTGCGTCTCGCCGTAATCGACCGTGATCTCCTCGCCGGGCGCGATCGCGCGCAGGGCGTAGAACTCGACGCGGCCGGCGCGGATGCACAGCCGCGCGTTGGGCGCGCAGCTGTGGTTGGTGTAGCGCATCGGGTCGGCCGAGCGGCTGAAGTCGATCGCCTTCCGCGGCGACACCTCGACGATCATGATGCGCTCCTGGCGCGTGGCGCGGATGCGCGCCTCGCGCACGCTGACGCTCTCGCCGCGGATCTCGCCGATCTTGCGCCGCGCCGGGATCGGCTCGGCGGCGAAGGCGCCCTGCCCATCGATCGCGCTCGGCGCGACCCTGACCTCGAACTTCTGGTAGGCCGGGCGTGAACTCGGCGCGGGCGCGTTCAAGGCGCCGACGCCACGGCGCCAGGCAGTTCGACGCGCGCCTGCGGCGTCCAGCCCTTGCGGCGGTGCTCGACGGTGACGTAGGTGCGGATGCCGCCGCGCACGAACCAGTCGGCGTGCAGCCGCACGAAGCGCGGGTCGATCGCCTTCACGAGGTCGCCGACGATCGCGTTGGTCACCTTCTCGTGGAAGGCGCCCTCGTCCCGGTAGCTCCAGAAGTACTGCTTCAGGCTCTTCGTCTCGACGCACAGCCGATCGGGAACGATCTCGATCGTGAAGTGCGCGAAGTCGGGCTGGCCGGTCAGCGGGCACAGGCAGGTGAACTCGGGCACGTCGAAGCGGATCACGTAGTCGCGCTCCGGCGCCGGGTTCGGGAACACCTGCAGGTCGCGGCTCGGCGCGCTGGGCGGCACCGCGGGCGGCTGGCGTTCGTTGAGCTTGGCGGCCGGTGCGGCCTTCGCGGACGGCTGGCGGGGCATGGCGACAGGGCCGGCGCGGCCCGGGATCGAGGGGGCGCGATGCTATCATCCGGCACCGTTCCAGCGCTCGTCACGAGCGCTTTTTTGCAGCCGAATCAAGCACTTGGCGCCACTTCCCGGCGTCGCACCGGGCGCCTTCCGCGGCGCCGCCGCCTGCACCGATGCGCCTCGATCAGATCAAGCTCTCGGGCTTCAAGTCGTTCGCCGAGCCGACGACCTTTCAGCTCCCCGGCCGCCGCGTCGGCGTGGTCGGCCCGAACGGCTGCGGCAAGAGCAACATCATGGACGCGGTGCGCTGGGTGCTCGGCGAGAGCAAGGCGAGCGAGTTGCGCGGCGAGTCGATGCAGGACGTGATCTTCAACGGCAGCGGCCAGCGCAAGCCGGCCGGCCGCGCCAGCGTCGAGCTCGTCTTCGACAACAGCGCGGCGCGCGCCGGCGGGCCGTGGAACCAGTTCGCCGAGATCGCCGTCAAGCGCGTGCTCACGCGCGACGGCACCAGCAGCTACTACATCAACAACCAGCCGGTGCGGCGGCGCGACGTGCAGGACGTCTTCCTCGGCACGGGTCTCGGCCCGCGCGCGTACGCCATCATCGGCCAGGGAACGATCAGCCGCATCATCGAGAGCCGACCCGAGGAACTGCGGCTGTTCCTCGAGGAGGCGGCCGGCGTCAGCAAGTACAAGGAGCGCCGGCGCGAGACCGAGCGGCGCCTCGAGGACACGCGCGAGAACCTGACCCGGGTCGAGGACATCCTGCGCGAGCTCAACGCCGGCGTCGAGAAGCTCGAGAGGCAGGCCGAGGTGGCGCAGCGCTACCGTGCGCTGCAGGAGACCGGCGCGCTGCGGCAGCACCAGCTCTGGCTGCTGAAGGTGCGGGAGGCCGGTGCCGACGAGTCGCGCGCGCGCTCGGCGGTGGAGGCCGCGACGAACGCCCTCGAGGCGCGCGTGGCCGAGCTGCGCGAGGTCGAGGCCGAGCTCGAGCGGGTGCGACAGGCGCACTGGGCGGCGGGCGACCGGCTGCACGTGCGGCAGGGCGAGCTCGGCGAGGCCGCGCTCGAGGTCAGCCGGCTCGAGGAGCGCATCCGCCACGTCGTCGACACGCGCGCCCGCGCCCAGGCGAGGCTCGAGGAGCTGCAGGCGCAGAGCGCGCAGTGGGCGGCGCGCGAGGCGGCCGCGCACGACGAGCGGGCCGAGCTCGACGCACGCATCGCCGACGCCGAGGAGCAGGCGGACGTGCTGCACGCGCAGGCCGAGGACGAAGCGCTGGCATTGCCGGCGCTCGACGACGCGCTGCGGGCGGCGCAGGGCCGATCGGCGGCACAGCGGCAGGCGGTCGCGCTGGTGCAGCAGCAGATCCAGGTGCTGGCCGCCGAGGGCCGCGGCATCGACGATCAGTCGCGCCAGCTGCGTCTGCGCCGCGACCGGCTCGCCGGCGAGCGGCAGGGGCTGCAGGCGCCCGACGCGTCGCGGCTCGAGGCCTTGCGCGCGGCATCGGCCGATGCCGACGAAGCGCGCGATGCGGCCGACGCCCGGCTGCACGAACTGCACGAGCGCATCGAGACGCTGGACACCGCCCGACGCGACGCGCAGCAGACGGCGTCGCGCGAGGCGGCACGTGCCGCCGAGACGACGGCGAGGCTCGACGCGCTGCGCGCGCTGCAGGAGAAGGTGCGCACCGGCGGTCGCCTCGAGCCCTGGCTGGCGCGCCACGGGCTGCAGGGGTTGCCGGCGCTGTGGACGCAGCTGCACATCGAGCCTGGGTGGGAGACGGCGCTCGAGTCGGCGCTGCGCGAGCGCCTCAACGCGCTGGCCGTGGGTCGCCTCGACGGCGTGCGCGCGTTCGCTGCCGATGCGCCGCCGGCCAAGCTCGCCTTCTTCTCGCCGCCGGCGTCGGCGACGCCCCCCACGCACCGCACGCTGCCGCGCCTGGCCGACCTGCTGCGCCTGCCCGACGACGCGGCCGGGACCGGTTTGCGGGCGCTGCTCGGCGACTGGCTCGAGGGCGTCTACACCGCCCCCGACCTCGACGCCGCGCTGGCCGAGCGCGGCCGGCTCACGCACGGCGAGGTCGTCATGACCCCCGAGGGGCACGCGGTCTCGCAGTTCGCGGTCAGCTTCCACGCGCCGGATTCCGAGCAGGCCGGGATGCTCGCACGTGCGCAGGAGATCGAGAACCTCGAACGCCAGCGGCGCGCGCAGGCGCTGATCGCCGACGAGACGCGCGCCGCCGCGGTGCGTGCCGAGGCGGCATACACCGAGGCCTCGCAGCGGCTGGCCGTGGCACGCCGCGAGGCGGCCGACGCGCAGGCGCTCGCGCACCAGCGCCAGGTCGATTGGCTGCGGCTCGCGCAGCAGGCCGAGGCCGCCGGCCAGCGGCTCGGCCGCCTCGTCGAGGAGCTCGCCGAGCTCGATGCCCAGCTCGAGGCGCTCGACGAGCGCCGCGCCGAGGGCGAGGCGCGCTTCGAGGAGCTCGACCTCAGGCTCGCCGAGGCGCAGGAGCGTCACGCCGGGCTCGACGACGAGGTCGCATCGGCCGAGCGGCGGCTGGCCGATGCGCGCGAACGCCAGCGGTCGGTCGAGCGCCACGCGCAGGAGGCGCGCTTCCAGGCGCGCACGTTCGCGGCGCGGCGCGATGAACTCGCGCGCGCCATCGAGACCGCGGCCGCGCAGATCGCCGCCAACCTGGTCGCCGCCGAGCAACTCGGGATCGAGCTCGAATCGCTGGACGACGCGGCGGCGCGCGCGGGGCTGCAGACGGCGCTCGCGCTGCGCGTCGAGCGCGAGCGCGCTCTGGCGGCGACGCGCAGCGAATACGACGAGGCGAGCGCGTCGCTGCGCCGTCTCGAGGAGCGGCGCCTCGAGGTCGAGCGCAGCCTCGAGCCGATGCGCGCGCGCATCACCGCGCTGCAGCTCGAGCTGCAGGCCGCGCAGCTCGGCGGCGCGCAGGTCCTCGAGCAGCTGCAGGCGGCGGCGGTCGACCTCGACGCGCTGGCGCGCTCGCTCGACGAGGCCGGGCGGCCGGCCCCGTCGCCGCGCGCGCTGCAGGCCGAGATCGACCGCATCCAGGCCGACATCGACGCGCTCGGCGCCGTCAACCTGGCCGCGCTGGACGAGCTGGCCGCGTCGCGCGAGCGCAAGACCTTCCTCGATGCGCAGAATGCCGACCTGAAGGATGCGATCCGCACGCTGGAAGACGCGATCCGCCGCATCGACCTCGAGACGCGCGAGCTGCTCGCGACCACCTTCGCGCAGGTCAACGACCACTTCGGGCGCATGTTTCCGCAGCTCTTCGGCGGTGGCCAGGCGCGGCTCGTGATGACGGGCGACGAGATCCTCGATGCCGGCGTGCAGGTGATGGCTCAGCCGCCGGGCAAGCGCAACAGCACGATCCACCTGCTGTCGGGGGGCGAGAAGGCGCTGACCGCGATCGCGCTCGTGTTCGCGATCTTCCAGCTCAACCCGGCACCGTTCTGCCTGCTCGACGAGGTCGACGCACCGCTCGACGACGCGAACACCGAACGCTACTGCCGCCTCGTCACCGAGATGAGCGCCGGCACGCAGTTCCTGTTCATCAGCCACAACAAGATCGCGATGGAGATGGCCGAGCAGCTGATCGGGGTCACGATGCAGGAGCAGGGCGTCTCGCGCATCGTCGCGGTCGACATGGAAGGCGCGGTCGGCCTCGCCCAGGCGGCCTGAGCCCGCGCACGAGATGGACCTCACCACCGGACTGCTCATCGCCGCCGGCGTCGTGCTCGCGGCCCTGGCCGGCCACGGCTGGTGGCAGGCGCGGCGCGCCGTCCCGCGGCAGCCGAGCGGCGCCGCGGCGTCCGACAGCCGCATCGAGCCGTCGCTGCTCGATCCCGAGCCGGCGCCCCCGGCCGTCGTGCCGGCTGCCGACGCGCGCCCGGCCGCGCCGCGGCGCACGGCGCGCATCGACGCGCTGATCGACGCGGTCGTGCCGCTGGCGCTGGACACGCCGGTCACCGGCGAGATGGTGCTGGCGCACCTGCCTGCGACGCGCCGCGCCGGCAGCAAGCCGTTCGCGGTCGAGGGGCTGGACACCGAGAGCGGCGAGTGGGAAGCCCCCGCGCCCGGGCGCCGCTACGGCGAGCTGCAGGCCGGCGTGCAACTCGCCAACCGGGGCGGCGCGCTCAACGAGATCGAGTACTCCGAGTTCGTGCAGAAGATCCAGGCCTTCGCCGAGGCCGTCGGCGCGATGCCCGACTTCCCCGACATGCTCGAGGTCGCGGCGCGCGCACGCGAGCTCGACGGGCTGGCGAGCCCGCTCGACGCGCAGCTCGCCGTGACGCTGCGGGCGCAATCGGTGGCTTGGTCGGTCGGCTACATCCAGCAGTGCGCGGCGCGCCACGGGTTCGTGCCCGGCGTGGTGCCCGGACGGCTGGTGCGGCCGTCGGCCGAAGAGGGCGCGCCGCCGATGCTCGTGCTCGCCTTCGACGCGCAGGCGGCGCTGGCCGACGAGCCGCAGGTCGCACCGGTGCGCGAGTGCACGCTGTCGCTCGACGTCCCGCAGACCCCCGAGTCGGCCGAGCCGTTTCCCCTCTGGCACGACGCGATGCGCCAGCTCGCCGACGACATGGACGCCGTCGTCGTCGACGACCGCGGGCAGCCGGTCGCGCTGCAGCACTTCGCCGCCATCGGCGACGAGCTGCGCAAGCTCTACCGGCAGCTCGAGTCGCTCGACCTGGCAGCCGGCTCGCCGGCGGCGCGGCGGCTGTTCAGCGGATGACGCCGCCGCGTCGTGCGCTCGCGGCCGACGTGCCGTCGCTGGCCGCGCTGTATGTCGACTGCGCGCGACGGCTCGGGCCGCGCGTGTACTCGCGCGAGCAGGTCGACGCCTGGGCCCGGTTCGGCGAGGACCGCGCCGCATTCGGTGCATACGTGCTCGGAGCCGAGACCTGGCTGATCGACGACGCGTCCGGGCCGCTCGGCTTCTGCGGCGTCGGGCCCGGTCCGGCACCGGACGTCGGCGAGGTGCGGTCGCTGTACGTCCGCGCTGACCGTCACGGGCAGGGGCTGGGCAGCGGCCTGCTCGCGCATGCGCTGACCTCCGCCCGGGCGCGCGGCGTGGGGCGATTCGGCGCCTGGGCCACGCCGTTCGGCCGCCCGGTCTTCGAGCGCGCCGGCTTCGTGCTCGTCGAGGTGAGGCGCGAGGATTTCCAGGGCGTGGGCTTCGACCGGCTGCGGCTCGCGCTCGACTGACCGGCTGGCCCCGGCCCTGGGCGGATGGCGGCCGTCGTCGCACCCGGCTGCCCGACAATCCGCCGCATGCCCGCCCCGGACCCCGCGCAGCGCGCCGCCGAGCTGCGCGCGCTGCTGCACCACCACGCCCACCTGTACTACGTGCTCGACGCGCCGGAGATCCCGGACGCCGAGTACGACCGGCTGTTCGCCGAGCTGCAGGCGATCGAGGAGGCGCACCCGGCGCTGCGCACCGCCGACAGCCCCACGCAGCGCGTGCTCGGGCGCGTGCTCGACGGCCTGGCGCCGGTGCGGCATGCGGTACCGATGCTCTCGATCCAGACCGAGACCGACACGACGGCCGAAGGCGCGCGCGCCTTCGACGCGCGGGTGCGTCGCGAGCTCGCGCTGGGCGACGACGATCCGCCGGTCGACTATGCCGCAGAGCTCAAGTTCGACGGACTGGCCATCGGCCTGCGCTACGAGCGCGGCGTGCTCGTGCAGGCGGCCACGCGCGGCGACGGCGAGACGGGCGAGGACGTGACGCAGAACATCCGCACGATCGGCCAGATCCCGCTGCGGCTGCAGGGCGCCGAGCCCGAGGTGCTCGAGGTGCGCGGCGAGGTCTACATGCGCCGCGACGACTTCGAGCGGCTCAACGCGCGCCAGCGCGAGAAGGGCGAGAAGACCTACGTCAACCCGCGCAACACCGCGGCCGGCGCCGTGCGCCAGCTCGATCCGGCGGTCACCGCGTCGCGACCGCTGAGCTTCTTCGCCTACGGCGTCGGCGAGGTCCGCGGCTGGCCACTCCCCGAGCGCCACTCGCAGCTGCTCGACGCCCTGGCCGCGCTCGGCGTGCCGGTCAGCGACCGGCGGGCGATGGCGACCGGCGCCGAGGGACTCATCGCCTTCCACCGCCGCATCGAGGCCGAGCGCGACGCGCTGCCGTTCGACATCGACGGCGTGGTCTACAAGGTCGACCGCCTCGACCTGCAGCGGGCGCTCGGCTTCAAGACGCGCGAGCCGCGCTGGGCGGTCGCGCACAAGTACCCGGCGCAGGAGCAGATGACGCGCCTCAACGCGATCGAGGTGCAGGTCGGGCGCACCGGCAAGCTGACGCCGGTGGCCAAGCTGGAGCCCGTCTTCGTCGGCGGTACCACGGTCAGCAATGCGACGCTGCACAACGAGGACGAGGCGCGACGCAAGGACGTGCGCATCGGCGACACCGTGATCGTGCGGCGTGCCGGCGACGTGATCCCCGAGGTCGTGGGTGTCGTGCCCGATCGCCGGCCGGCGGCTGCCGGCCCGCCGTTCGACATGAACGCGCTGCTCGGCGGCCGCTGCCCGGTGTGCGGCAGCGCGATCGTGCGCGAGGAGGGCGAGGTCGACTGGCGCTGCAGCGGCGGCCTGTTCTGCGCCGCGCAGCGCAAGCAGGCGCTGCTGCACTTCGCCGGCCGGCGCGCGATGGACATCGAGGGCCTGGGCGACAAGGTCGTCGACCAGCTCGTCGACGGCGGACTCGTGCGCACCGCCGACGAGCTCTACAAGCTCGGCGTCGCCAAGCTCGCGGCGCTCGAGCGCATGGGCGAGCGGAGCGCGGCCAACCTGCTGGCCGCGATCGAGGCCAGCAAGCGCACGACGCTCGCGCGCTTCCTTTTCGGGCTCGGCATCCGCCATGTCGGCGAAGCGACGGCGAAGGACCTGGCCCGGCACTTCGGCGCGCTCGACCGCATCGTCGACGCGCCCGTCGAGCGGCTTCTCGAGGTGCCCGACGTCGGCCCGGTGGTCGCGCAGAGCCTGCGCACCTTCTTCGACCAGCCGCACAACCGCGAGGTGGTCGAGCGGCTGCGTGCCGCCGGGGTGCACTGGGGCGAGCACGAGGGCGCCGCGTCGCCCGCTGCGCAGTCGCTGCCGCTGGCCGGCCGCACGCTGGTGCTGACGGGCACGCTGCCGACGCTCTCGCGCGAGGAGGCCAAGGCGCTGATCGAGGCCGCCGGCGGCAAGGTCGCGGGTTCCGTGTCGAGGAAGACGCATTGGGTGGTCGCCGGTGCCGAGGCCGGCAGCAAGCTCGACAAGGCACGCGAGCTCGGCGTGCCGGTTCTCGACGAGGACGGTCTGCGGGCGCTGCTGGCCGGCGCAGAGGGCGTTCCGGAGGAGGGGTCATGACCGTTCCGACCTATGGCCGTTGCGTCGCATCGATCCCGCGATTCCTGGCCGACCGGCCCGACGGTGCGCCGGCGGTCCGCCAGCCGCGCATCGATGGTGACCGCATCCGCGACATCGGCTGAAGACAGGGCCCGATGACCTTCTTCGGCTTCCCCGCCGAGACGCTCGGGGTGCTCGGCATCTTCTGCGTCGTCTACCTGGGGATGATCCTCGGCGGCCTGCCTCGGCTGCACCTGGACCGCACCGGGGTCGCGCTGCTCGGGGCGATCGCGATCATCGGGATCGGCGAGATGACGCCGGCCCAGGCGGCCGCGGCGGTGCACCTGCCGACGATCCTGCTGCTGTTCTCGTTCATGGTGATCTCGGCGCAGATGCGGTTGGGCGGGTTCTACGCGGCGGTGACGCGGCGCATCGTGGCACTCGCGGTCGGGCCGTCGGCGCTGCTGGCGGTGGTGATCGCGGTCGTCGCGGCGTTGTCGGCGGTGTTCTCGAACGACATCGTCTGCCTCGCGGTGGCGCCGGTGCTGGTCGAGGCCTGCCTGCGGCGCCGCCTCGACCCGGTGCCTTTCCTGCTGGCGCTGGCCTGCGCGGCGAACATCGGCTCGGCCGCGACGCTGATCGGCAACCCGCAGAACATGCTGATCGGCGAGGTGCTGGCGCTCGACTTCGGCGGCTACCTGCGCGACGCGATCGTTCCGGTCGTGCTGTCGCTCGTCGCGCTGTGGGCGCTGCTTGCGGCCGGCCTGCGGCACGCGCCGCCGCTCGCAGAGCCCGATGCGGCAGTGCTGGCGCGGCTGGCCGCCGACGAGCCGCCGTTCGATGCGTGGCAGACCGCCAAGGGCCTGGCGGTGGCGGTCGTGCTGGTGGCGATCTTCCTCGGCACCGACTGGCCGCGCGACGTCGCCGCGCTGGTCGCCGCTGGGCTGCTGCTGCTGTCGCAGCGCTTCCACTCCTCGCGCGTGATGGCGCTCGTCGACTGGGAACTGCTGGTGCTGTTCGTCGGGCTCTTCGTCGTCAATCACGCGCTCGAGCAGACCGGGCTCACCGCTCAGGCGCTGGCCTGGCTGGCCGAGCGGGGGGTGGTGCTTGCCGAGTTCTGGACGCTGTTCGGGGCCACCCTGGTGCTGAGCAACCTGGTCTCGAACGTGCCGGCGGTGATGCTGCTGCTGCCGGTGGCCGACGGGCCCGGCGACGGGCTGACGCTGGCGCTCGTGAGCACGCTGGCGGGTAACCTGCTGATCGTCGGCTCGATCGCCAACATCATCGTCGTCGATGCGGCGCGCCGCGCCGGCGTCGAGATCGACTGGAAGCGCCACGCCCGCACCGGCGTGCCGGTGACGGTGGTGTCGCTGTGCATTGCCGGCGCGTGGCTGTCGGCGGCCACCTGACAATGCCAGCCTTCACGAGGCGGCGCGGGAGACGTCGATGGCGGTCCGGGAGATCCTGAAGATGGGCGACGCGCGCCTGCTGCGCATCGCGCAGCCGGTGTCCGAGTTGGACACGCCGGAACTGCACGCACTCGTCGCCGACCTGTTCGACACGATGGTCGCGGCGAAGGGCGCTGGCCTTGCCGCGCCGCAGATCGGCGTCGACCTGCAGGTGCTGATCTTCGGCTTCGACCGCAACGAACGCTACCCGGATGCTCCGCCGGTGCCGCGTACCGTGCTCGTCAACCCGGTGATCGAGCCGCTGGACGATGCGGTCGATGAGGGCTGGGAAGGCTGCCTGTCGGTGCCCGGGCTGCGCGGTCTGGTGCCGCGCCACGCGCGAATCCGCTATCGCGGGTTCGGCCCGCGGGGCGAGGCGATCGACCGCGTCGCCGAAGGGTTCCACGCCCGCGTGGTGCAGCACGAGTGCGACCACCTGGTCGGACGGCTGTATCCGACGCGAATGACCGACCTGACGAAGCTCGGCTTCACCAGCGTGTTGTTCCCGCACCTCGATACGGCGTCGGACGACTGACGCCGCCGCGCGCCGTGGGCGCGACCCCGGGGGAGGCGTCGCGGGCGCCGGGGCGCCGGGTCGGCCGCCGGACAGGGTGCCCGGCGGCCTCGGCCGGCGAGTCGCGAGCGCCCTGGCATTCGCGACCCTCGGCCTCAGCTGCCCAGGCCGCTGAGTGCGTAGGGGACCAGGGGCGCGATGCTTACGGCAACGATGACCCAAAGGCCAATCCGTTCCCAGGAGCTCAGTTTCGACTCGGTCATGGCGATACTCTCCAGGTTGGGGAATGAACTACTGCGTTCAGAAAGATACCCGGTATTCGGAAACGCTGCCGACGCCCTAGGGTTGGCCCCGATGCGGAAGTGGCAAGCTGGTGTTCTCGCTCGACCGTCAACCCGAGCGGACACGGCGGGCGCCACAGCCACTGGGCACCGTTCACGGGGATCGACAGCGGGATGCCGGCGCCTCTCTCGGGACGCCGGGACGTCGAGCCACGGCAGGGCGCCGAGGCGCTCCGGGGAATCAGCTGCGCAGCAGGGGCCGCAGCGCGGGCCAGACGTTGTCGAGGATGCGCGGGTGCGCCTCGGCCTTCGGGTGGATGCGATCCGGCTGGAACAGCGCGACCGGGTCGGGCCCGTCGGCGACGCCGGCGAGGAAGAACGGCACGAGCGCCGTGCCTTCGGCCTTGGCCACATCGGCGAAGAGCGCCGCGAAGTCGTCGGCATAGCGCCGGCCGTAGTTGGGCGGCACCTGCATGCCGGCGATCAGCACGCGCGCGCCAGCGGCCTTGGACGCGCGCGTCATCTCGAGCAGGTTGGCGCGCGTCATCTCCAGCGGCAGGCCGCGCAGCGCATCGTTCCCGCCGAGCTCGATGACCACGACCGCCGGCCGGTGCTCGCGCAGCAGCGCGGGCAGCCGCGAACGGCCGCCCGACGTGGTGTCGCCGCTGATGCTGGCGTTGACGACGCGTGCCGCGATGCGCTCGCGCGAGAGGCGCTTCTCGAGCAGCGCGACCCAGCCGCTGCCGCGCGGGATGCCGTACTCGGCCGACAGGCTGTCGCCGACGACGAGAACGAGCGGCGGCAGGCCGGCGGCCGGCGCCGCCTGGGGAGCCTGTGCACTGGCAAGCCCGGCGGTGCCGGAGGCCAGCGCGATCAGGCTACATTGCGCGAGCCCGCACAGCCAGCGCCGCCGCGACACTCCCGCACCGCGCGCCCTCTTCATGACCGAACCGATCATCGTCGTCGAACACGTCACCAAACAGGTGGCGGATGCCACCGGAACGCTGACCATTCTCCACGACATCGATTTCGCCCTGCGGCCGCGGGAGTCGGTGGCCATCGTCGGCGCCTCCGGCTCGGGCAAGAGCACGCTGCTGGGCATCATCGCCGGGCTCGACGTGCCGAGCTCAGGCACCGTGCGGCTGGACGGCCACGACCTGTTCGCGATCGACGAGGACGCGCGTGCCGAGCTGCGCAGCCGCAAGGTGGGCTTCGTGTTCCAGAGCTTCCAGCTGCTGGCCAACCTGACCGCGCTCGAGAACGTCATGCTGCCGCTCGAGCTGATGGGTCGCGTCGACGCGCGGATGGTCGCCACCGAGATGCTCCGGCGCGTCGGGCTGGGCGAGCGCCTCGGCCACTATCCGAAGGTGCTGTCGGGCGGCGAGCAGCAGCGCGTCGCGCTGGCGCGAGCCTTCGTCGTGCAGCCGGCGCTGCTGCTCGCCGACGAGCCCACCGGCAGCCTCGACTTCGCCACCGGCGAGCGCGTCATGCAGCTGATGTTCGAGATGAACCGCGAGGCCGGCACGACGCTGGTGCTCGTCACCCACGACCGCGGCATCGCCGCGCGCTGCGACAGGCAGCTGCGCATCGAGGCCGGGCGGCTGTCCGCGGACACCGCTTCCGGCAGCCCGGCCATCGCCCCAGCCGTCGTCGCCGAGCCCGCCGCCACGCCATGACCTCGTTCGCCTACCTGTCCGACAACGCCTTCCTCAGGGTGCCGCGCGCGTCGGCGCTGCCGGGGCCGCGGCCGTACGGCATCGCCGGCATCGCGTGGGACGGGTCGACGACGAACCGCCCCGGCGCGCGCTTGGGCCCGCGCGCGATCCGCGAGGCGAGCGCGATGCTCTGCGAGGGCATCCACCCGCACTTCGACGTCTCGCCCGCCGAGCACCTGGCCGACCACGGCGACCTGCCGCTGCCCAACACGAGTCTCGAAGGCATGCGCGCGGCGTTGCCCGCGCTGGTCGACCCGCTGATCCGGCAGCAGCACATGGTCTGGCTCGGCGGCGACCACTCGATCACGCTGCCGCTGCTGCGTCGCTACCGGGTGCACCTGGGCCGGCCGCTGGCGGTGATCCACTTCGACGCGCACTGCGACACCTGGACCGACCACTTCGGCGAGCCCAGCGGCCACGGCACCTGGGTCTACGAGGCGATGCAGGAAGGGCTGGTGGTGGACGCCTGCTTCACGCAGATCGGCATCCGCTCGCCGGGCGTGCGCGAGGCGCGCGACTTCGTTAAGACGCGCGGCGGGCTCGTCTTCACCGCGCGCGACCTGCGCGGCCGCGACGGCGCCGAGGGCCTGGCGCCGGTGCTGCGCGCGCTGCGCGAGCGGCTGGCCGCGCACGGCCACCCGCCGCTCTACCTGAGCCTGGACATCGACTGCCTCGACCCCGCGTTCGCGCCCGGCACCGGCACGCCCGAGCCGGGCGGACTCGCGTCGAGCCAGGTCCTGACGGTGATAGAGGAACTCGCCGGCCTGCCGTTCGTCGGCATGGACATGGTCGAGGTCGCGCCGCCTTACGACCATGCGGAACTGACGAGCCAGGCCGCGGCGCACTTCGTCTGGACCTACCTGTGCGGGCGCATCGCGCGCGCGGGCGCGCTGAGCCGACCGGCCGCGTCCGCCGCGTGACGACGGGGCCGACCGGCGGCGCGCGCCGGCGGTTCCCGGCGTGCTTCAGTGGATCGGCTTGAAGCGCATGCGCTTCGGCCGCGCCCCTTCCTCGCCCAGGCGCCGCACCTTGTCGGCCTCGTACTCCTGGTAGTTGCCGGGAAAGAAGACCCACTGGCTGTCACCCTCGGCGGCCAGGATGTGCGTGCAGATGCGGTCGAGGAACCAGCGGTCGTGGCTGATCACCATCGCGCTGCCGGCGAACTCGAGCAGCGCCTCCTCGAGCGCACGCAGCGTCTCGACGTCGAGGTCGTTGCTCGGCTCGTCGAGCATCAGCACGTTGCCGCCCTGGGCCAGCGTCTTGGCCA